>JBKPCV010000069.1:0-44534 GCA_046727575.1 Actinomycetota bacterium | reverse complement strand
GCTCGCGCCCGTGCAGCTGCGCACCCGAGAGTCCGAGTGTGTTCACGAGCTGGACGACGCGTTCCTGACGTTCGTCCCGGAACACACCGACGGTGATCACGTCGGAAGGCAAGCGGTGGAGGATCTCCGCGACGGTGTCGGCCGGCACCTGCCGTGGGCTTCCCGGGGCGAACACGAACCCAAGCGCGTCGGCACCCAACGCGACGGCGAGGAGCGCGTCTTCCTCGTTGGTGATGCCGCAGATCTTCACCCACATGGCGCTTCGAGGGTACCGGACACCTTTCTCCCGCCGCGTACATTGCGATCCGATGGATACCGCGGCGAGGCCTCGCACGTGGTCACGCGCGGTGCTCGACTGGCTTCCCGTCGTCGCCATCATCGCGGCGTACGCCGTGCTGCACGCACTCGCGGACGTGCTGAGTCCGATCGCGCACGTCGAGCCCCAACTCGGTTTCGACGAATGGCTTTTCGGCGGCGTAGCCCCGACGGTGCGGCTCCAGGACGCGCTGTGGCACCCAGGCCACCCGTATTGGTACGACTACGCCACCTGGGTCGTGTACCTCAGCCACTTCGTCGTGACGCTCGCGGTGGCCATTGCGTTGTGGCTGGTCGACTATCCGGGCTTCCGCAGGTTCCGGGTGCTGATCGTCACCGTGACGTTCGCCGGCTTCATCACCTACATCGCGTACCCGGCAATCCCGCCCTGGCTGGCGAGCGTCCGCGGCGACATGCCGCACACCGTGCGTGTCGTCAAGGAGATGTGGGAGCACCTCGGGCTGTCGGGAGTCGCGTCGGTGTTCGGTGAGCAGAGCGACTACGCCTTTCCTGTGGGCGCGTTGCCGTCGCTGCATGCCGCGTGGCCGCTGATGGTCACGCTGTTCTTCTGGCCGCGCGCCGGCCGCTGGCGCGTCCTGCTCGTGGCCTACACGCTCGCGATGGCGTTCACACTCGTCTACACCGCCGACCACTTCGTGTTCGACATCCTCGTCGGTTGGGCGTACGCGGTCGTGGTGTATCTGGTCGCCCAGTCGTTTTGGCGTCACAGGTTGTCGAATACGAACACTTGTTGACGCCAAAACGGGGAGGGGTCAGGCGTCGAGGAGTCTCCCGTTCAGGAAGTCGTCGTAGGCGGACAGGTCGAGGAGGCCGTGGCCCGAGAAGTTGAAGAGGATGACGCGCTCTTCTCCGGACTCCTTGGCGGCCAGTGCCTCGTCGATCACGGCGCGAACGGCGTGCCCGGTCTCGGGCGCGGGGATCTTGCCCTCGGCGCGCGCGAACTGCACCGCGGCTTCGAACGTCTTGCCCTGCGGGTAGGCGAGCGCCTCGATGCGCCCGCTCTTCACCAGCGACGACACGATGGGCGCGTCGCCGTGGTAGCGGAGCCCGCCGGCGTGGATCGCGGGCGGCACGAACTCGTGGCCCAGCGTGTACATCGCGAGCAGTGGCGTCATCCCGGCCGTATCGCCGAAGTCGTAGTCGAAGCGACCCTCGGTGAGCGTTGGACACGACGACGGCTCTACCGCGACTAGCCGAACATCCGCGTCGGTCACGAACGGCAGCGCGATCCCGCCAAGGTTCGAACCGCCGCCGCAGCAGCCGATGACGACGTCGGGCCGGGACTCACCCGCGAGCGCGAGCTGGTCCTTCGCCTCGAGCCCGATCACGGTCTGGTGCAAGAGCACGTGATTGAGCACGGAACCCAGGGAGTAGTGCGTGTCGTCGCGCGTCGCCGCGTCACGGACGGCGTCGCTGATCGCGAGGCCGAGCGACCCTGGGTGGTCCGGCTGGTCAATGGGTGACGGCACCACCTCGGCGCCCCACGTCTCCATCAGGATCTTGCGGTACGGCTTCTGCTGATGCGACGCGCGCACCATGTAGACCTTGCAGTCGAGGTCGAACTGCGAGCACGCGAACGCGAGCGCGGTGCCCCACTGCCCCGCGCCGGTCTCGGTGGTGAGGCGCGGGATTCCCTCGGCATAGTTGTAGAACACCTGCGGCACGGCGGTGTTCGGCTTGTGCGAACCCGCCGGCGATACCGACTCGTCCTTGTAATAGATGCGCGCAGTCGTGCCGAGCGCGCGCTCGAGTCGCTCCGCGCGCACGAGGGGCGTCGGACGCCACATGCGGAGGATGTCGATCACCTCGCCGGGCATGTCGATCCATGGGTCGGCCGCCACCTCCTGGGCGATGAGCCCCATGGGGAACAACGGTGCAAGGTCGTCGGGCCCGACCGGCTCGTTCGTCGCCGGATGGAGCGGTGGTGAGAGGGGCTCCGGCATCGCGGGCAGCACGTTGAACCACGCGGTCGGAAGCTGGTCGGGATCGAGTTGGTAACGCATGAGAACTCCTTCAATTCCCGATAGCCGTCAATTCCCCGAGACGTGATCGAGGTGCCCGAACAGGTGACGGAGCCGTGCGACGTCCGCATGGGGCAGCGGACCGGCGCTGATGGAGCGAACGTTCGTCGCGAGGTGCTCGACGTTTCCGGTTCCCGTGAGCACCACATGGCATCCGGGCTCGTGGCGCGCGAGTCGGTATGCCGCTTCGACAACCGACCGGGCGCCGTCGCGGACCAGGAACTCCAGCGGTTCGGCGAGGTCGATCGTCGATCCGTCGATGCGTCCTTGCTCCGCCAGCTCACCTACGACACGCGCCAATTCGTCGGGCCGACTCAGCACGCGTCTCACCGCGAACATCACTTCGACCGCAATGTCCTTCTCTTGCGTAACGGGGAGGACGCGGGCGCGGGCGCTCTGGTTCAACGCGTTGAAGCCGACCATCATGACGTCCCAACAGTCGTCCTGCACTGCCCGCTGCAGCATCGTGTGCCCTGGGTCCATGGCGAACCGCTCGGAGATCGCAAGGAAGCGGATGGTGCCCGCGTCACGCAAGCGCTCGAGCTCGGGCACGAGCTCTGCGATGCAGTAGCCGTACTCGTTGTCGCCCACTCCATGCAGGTGGTACACGTCGATCCAGTCGGTTCGTAGGCTCGACAGTGACGCCTGCGCCGCATCGCGGAGCCCTGCGGCATCGAGGAGGGTTCCTGTACCGGTGTAGGGCGACACCTTGGTGGAGAGGAGCACCTGGTCGCGCCGGCCGCGCAACGCGTCGCCGACGATTGGCTCGGTGCCGTAGGCGCGTGCGGTGTCGACGTACGTGACGCCGAGGTCGAGTGCGCGGCGCACGAGCCGCACGGAGTCGTCGGCGCTCGCGCCGTACGACTGGCCGAGCCGGCTGTGACCGCCGCAGCCGAGGCCCGCGACGCTGACCTCCAGGCCCGTGCGCCCGAAGACGACGGTGTCCACGCCGACTTCCTCAGTGCTTCCGGCGCGCAATCGCGGCGAGCTCGCGCACCGTCGCAGTCGGGTCGTCGGCGGTCACGAGCAGCTCGCCCACCAGGATCGCGTCGAAGCCGGCGTCCGCCATTCGCACGGCGTCGTCAGGTGAGCGGATCGCGCTCTCGGCGATCGTCACCACCCCCGACGGCACCATCGAGACGAGGCGCTCCCCCAAACTGAGGTCCTCGTCGAACGTCCCGAGGTCCCGTGCATTCACCCCGACGATCTGCGCGCCGAGCGCGAGCGCACGCTCGACCTCCGCGGCGTCGTGCGCCTCGACGACAACGGCGAGGCCGAGCTCGACCGCCAACGAGTGGAGGTCGGCGAGCAGCGCGTCGTCCGGGATCCCGGCGACGATCAGCAACAGGGCGTCCGCGCCGAGCGCACGGGTCTCGAACACCTGGTCCTCGTCGATCACGAAGTCCTTCCGGAGCACCGGCAGCGTGCACGCGGCGCGCGCGGCGCGCAGGTCGTCGACCGACCCGCCGAAGTACGGACCGTCGGTGAGTACCGACAGGCACGCCGCACCCCCGGCCGCGTAGGCCGCCGCCGTCGCGCCCGGATCGAGGTTGGGCGCGAGGGCGCCCTTCGACGGCGACCGGCGCTTGATCTCGGCGACGATCGCGAGATGACCGTCCTCGGCATGCAGGGCTGCCGCGAAGTCGCGCGTCGGGGGCGCCGCGAGCGCTTCGGAGCGGAGGAGGTCGCGCACCTCGGGGCGGTGCAGCATCGTCACCTCGTCACGCTTGGTCGCGAGGATCTCGTCCAGAACGGTCATGCTGGTGTGGATACTACGGGCGACCGGTCTTCACGGTCCGCTGACATGGGGCTCATACCGCGATCGTCGACGGCGTGCGAGCATGGACCGCGTGGAGCGCGGCACGATCCTCGTCGTCGACGACGAACCGAACATCGCCGACCTCGTCGACCTCTATCTCGCCCGTGAGGGCTACCGGGTACTGCAGGCCGCGACAGGTGAGGCAGGGCTCGAGGCGGTCCGCGACCACCGACCGCGCCTCGTCGTACTCGACGTTGGGCTCCCCGACATGGACGGCCTCGAGGTGTGTCGGCGGTTGCGCGTGACCTCGCAGATCCCGGTGATCTTTCTGACGGCACGAGATGGCGAGGTCGACCGCGTGCTCGGGCTCGAGCTCGGCGGCGACGACTACCTCACGAAGCCGTTCTCCCCGGCCGAGCTGGTCGCGCGCGTCAAGGCCGTTCTGCGGCGCGTCGACGGCACCGCCGCCCCCGAAGTCGTGCAGGCCGGCGACGCGACCATCGACCTGGGCCGGCGCGAGATCCGCGTCGACGACCGGCCGGTCGAGTTCACGACGAAGGAGTTCGACCTGTTGCGCTACCTGGCCGAACGCCCGGGGCTCGCCCTGTCGCGCCAACAGATCCTCGACGGCGTGTGGGGATACGACTGGTTCGGCGACGCGCGCACGGTCGACGTGCACATCGCACAGGTACGGAAGAAGCTCGGCAACGCGGCGACGATCACCACGGTGCGCGGTGTCGGCTACCGATTGGAGTCGTCGAGGACCACAAGCCCCGCGGCGTGACATGACCCGCCGCGTTCGCCGCCTCCGCACGCGGCTCGTCGTCGTGATGATCGCGATCGCGCTCGGCACCCTCGTCGTGACGGCGGTCGTCACCGCCGGCCTCGCGCGTCGAACGGCGACGAACGCGGCGCGTCACCACCTCGACGAGCACACGCCGATCGTCGCTGGCGAGCTCGATCGGCTCATCTCGTTGTTGCCTGCGGCGCGCGCGGCCGACACGACACCGGCCGGCCGCCGGCAGACGCGTCGCATCCGGACCCTCGTGCAGACGACCTTGCGCGTCTCGGACGGCGCGGTCGTGGCCATCGACCCGACCGGGAACGTGCGCGGGTTCCTGAGTGGCCTACTGGGGCCCGACGAGGGTCCGGGCGCGCTCCCCAATGGCGTGACGGCCGACGATCTCGACGTCGCCACGTTGCAGGACGGCCGGACCCAGAAGGGGCGAACCGGCGACACGGTGTTCGAGGCCAAACCGCTCACGAAGGTCGGCGGCATCACCCCCGTGGTCGTGCTCACCGAGCACGTGAGCAGCCGCCCGTTCGGTGACAACAGTGGTGTCGTGCTCGGAGCGGCGGCGCTGGCACTCGGGGTCGCGGCGCTGGTGGCCGTGTACCTGGCCCGTCGGATGACGAGGCCCCTCGCCGCGATGGAAGCGACGGCCGGACGCATCGCGGCCGGCGATCTCTCGGCGCGGGTCGACACGCGGCACGTCGCCGACGACGAGCTGGACCGGCTCGCGAACGCGATCAACACCATGGCCGAAGAGCTCGATGCGTCGCGCGGTCACGAGCGCGCCTTCCTGCTGAGCGTGTCACACGACCTTCGTTCGCCGCTCACCTCGATCCGTGGATACGCAGAGGCGATGCTTGACGGGACCGTGGAGAACGAAGACGCGCGCTTGCGCGCTGCGGAAGTGATTGCCTCCGAGTCGCGTCGACTCGAGCGCCTCGTCGCGGACCTGCTCGATCTCGCGCGCCTCGACACGCACCAGTTCTCGCTGCGACTCCAGCCCATCGATGCTCGGGTGGTCGTCGGCGAGACAGTGGACGCGTTCCGACCGGCGGCGAGCGACCTCGGTATCGCACTCGACCTCGACGGCACCGACGGCGGCGCCGCGTGCAACGCCGACCCACAGCGGCTCGCGCAGATCGTCGCCAACCTGGTAGAGAACGCGCTGAAGTACGCGAGCACTGCGGTCACGGTGGGTGTGCATTCGGTCGACCGCCGCATCTCGATCACGGTCGACGACGACGGACCGGGAATCGCGCCCAACGATCTGCCGCACGTATTCGAGCGGCTCTATACGTCGCGCACGGCGCCGGGGCGCATCGTCGGGACCGGTGTCGGGCTCGCCATCGTCCACGAGCTGGCCGCCGCGATGGGCGGCGAGGCTCACGTCGAGCCGGTCGATGCCCAAGGAACCCGCTTCGTCGTCACGTTTCCCGCGGGCCCACCACCGCCCGCGCCACCTGCCACCGTCGATCCCCTCTAGCTCGTCGCCAAGTTGCGCACGAGCGGGCGTGAGGCGGGGAGCCTCCCGGTCGCGTCGGGCGTGAGCGCGGCGCGCGCGGCTGACGATGTCTCCGGGATCAACGGCGCGATGAGTTCCGCGACGAGGCGCGCCCGAGCGACCAGGTCGCCGAGCGACGCACGAAGCTCGTGTGACCCTCGCGGGAGCATCCACGGACGGGTTGCTTCGACGCGCCGGTTGGCGTCGTCGACCAGCGAGCGCACGACGGCCGTGGCGCGGCGGAAGTCGAACGCATGGAGCGCAGCGTCGATCTCGGCGCGTCCGCGGGTCGCGTCGACCGGCAGTGCGGTCGGCACGATGCCGCCGCAGAGGCGGTGCACCATCGTGACGACGCGGTGCACGAGGTTGCCGACGCCATGGGCGAGATCTTCGTCGGATCGCTCGATCACTCGCTCGATGCCGAAGTCGGCGTCGGCGGTGCGGGGCACGTCACGCACGAACCACCAGCGCAGCGCGTCGGCGCCGACCTGTTCGACCACGCCGACCGGATCGATTGCGTTCCCACTCGACTTCGAGAGCTTTTCGCCGGCGACGGTCAGGTAGGGATGCACGCAGAGCCTCGTCGGCAGCGGCTCACCAGCCGATAGCAGGATCGCAGGCCAGTACACCGCGTGGAAGCGAAGGATGCCCTTGCCGATCACGTGGATGCGCTCCTCGGCGCCACCCCACCAGCGGTCGAACGCGACCCGGTCGGTGCCGTAGTCGAGCGCGGTGATGTAGTTGCCGAGCGCGTCCCACCACACGTAGATCACCTGTGACGGGTCGTCAGGTACCGGGAGACCCCAACCGCGTGCGCGCGCTTGCGAGCGCGACACGCTGATGTCGTCGATTCCCTCCTGCAGGAAGGCGAGCACCTCGTTGCGATAGGCGTCCGGAACGATGTCGAGCTCGCGGCGCGTGATCACGTCGATGAGCTGCTCCCGGTAGCGACTGAGTCGGAAGAACCAGTTCTCCTCCGCCACCAACTCGGTGGACGTGCCGTGCTCGGGACACCGGCCGTCGATCTGCTCGGAGTCCGCGTAGAACCTCTCGCAGCCGACGCAGTACTTGCCCTCGTACCATCGGCGGTAGAGGTCGCCGTGCGCGGCGCACGCGCGCCACAGGCGCTCGACGCCCGGCGCATGACGAGGGTCGCGGCTCGTCCGGATGAAATCATCGAACGAGATGTGCAGGGCACCCTGCAACGCCTCGAACGCGGCGGCGTTGCGGTCGACGAACTCCTGCGTCGCCACTCCCGCCTCCGCGGCGCTGAGCACGTTCTTCAACGCGTGGTCGTCGGTGCCGCCGAGGAAGCGCACGGCATCGCCGGCGGCTCGGTGATGGCGCGCCAGCGCGTCGGCCTGCACCAGTTCCAGCGCGTAGCCGACGTGCGGCCGCGCGTTCACGTAGGGGATCGAGACAGTGATATAGGTGCGGCTCATCGTGCCTCCTGGTCGCGCCCGGTACCGGAGGCTCGAAGGTGAGGCCCCGGACTCCCGGGACCTCGGTAGCGCCTATCGCTTGGCGCGCGCCCAACGCCCCGCGTGGGGGCGCGTCATCACGACGGCGGTGCGAGCAAAGCGCATCGCAGCACCATACCGATCCGTGCCCGGTTCCAACGCGTGTATTTCCGCGTTCCGGCTACCGCGGGACGACGTGTGCGGTCGCCTGCCCGCCGTCGAACCGCAGGTCGACGGTCGCGGGCGGCGACACCTCACGGCGGACGTAACCCAGCGCGCCGGTCGGCAGCTCGGGCGCCGCCACGCTCGTGAGGGCGCCGACCACCTTCCCGTCGACGACGACCTCGGCCCCGGACGCCGGCCAGTCTCCGTCGATCGCGTGGAAGCGGCGCAGGAAGCGATTCACGTGGCCGCGGGTGTCGATGCGGCACACGAGCTCCTGACCGAGGAAGCAGCCCTTGGTGAACGACACCGCGTCGCGTTCGAGCTCGGCTTCCTGCGGGATCGTCTTGTCGTCGACGTCGAACGGTTGCACCGGAACGCCCTGCTCGATTCGCCACGCGTCGTACACGATCGCGTCGACCTGGGGCGCTCCACGCACGAGCGCGGCGAGCACGTCGGCCGCGGCTGCGGAGGGGCCGAGGACGTCGACGCCGTGCTCGGTGCGAACCGCACGCGCGTGCCCGAGCGGCGCGTGTTCGTGGAGCGAGGCCGGGACCACGTCGAGCGCGTCCGCGGCGTCGGGGCCGATCACGGACCACATGCCGAACTCGGCCGTACGGTCGACGAGCTCCGCCTTCACGCGGATGCGGAACCGCTCGAGTGATTCGACGAGGTGGGCGCCGAACCCCGGATCCGTGTCGAGCCAGAAGTCGTTCTCGACGACGAGCAACCGGAAGGCGACGTCGAGCTTTCCCTGCGGTGTGAGCAACAGCGAAGGTGTGCCCATTCCGGGCTCGAGGGGGTCGAGGTCGGCCGAGACCAGGGCCTGGAGGAACGAGCGCGCGTCGGGACCGGTAACGAGCACCTGACCTCGATCGGACCGATCCACCAGTCCGACGTGCGAGCGGAGCGCTTCGATCTGTTCGGTGTGGTTCATGCGATGCTCTCGGTTCCGAGGGGAGCCAGACCGCGGGCCGCGGCCGCCGCAGTGAGCAACGCCCGCGCCTTGTTGTGGCATTCCAGGTCTTCCTCGGCCGCGATGGAGTCGGCGACGATGCCGGCGCCGGCCTGGACGCTGGCGCGACCGTCGCGCCACACCATCGTGCGGATCGCGATCGCGGTGTCGAGATTGCCCGAGAAGTCGACGTATCCGACCACTCCGGCGTAGGCGCCGCGCTTCGTCGGCTCGAGCTCGTCGATGATCTCCATGGCGCGCACCTTGGGCGCACCGCTCACCGTACCGGCCGGGAACGTCGCGCGGAGCACGTCGACCGCGTTCTTGTCGTCGGCGAGCGTGCCCGCGACCTGACTGGTGAGGTGCATCACGTGCGAGTACTTCTCGAGCACCATGAGCTCCTCGACGCGCTCGGTCGCGAAGCCGACGACGCGCCCGACGTCATTGCGTGCGAGGTCGACCAGCATCACGTGCTCCGCGCGCTCCTTCGGATGCTCCGTCAGCTCTGCCGCCATGCGGCGATCGTCGGCCTCGGTGCGACCGCGCCGGCGGGTGCCGGCAATCGGGCGGCTGATCACGCGGCCGTCGAGGAGCTGGACCATCGGTTCGGGTGACGAGCCGACGAGGGTCGCCTCGGGGTGACGGACGAAGTACATGTACGGCGAAGGGTTGACCTGCCGCAGCACCCGGTAGACGTCGAAGGGGTCGAAGCGCCCGTCGAGGTCGAAGCGCTGGGCGAGGACGACCTGGAAGATGTCACCGGCAAGGATGTGCTCGCGCGCGGCCTCGACCGCGCCGTGGTACGCGTTCCCCGACATGGTGGATGCGAACTCCGGCAGCTCGAGGAGCTCGCCGGCGGGCGGTGGTGACGGGACGTACGGCAACGGTCGGGCGAGCTCGTCGACACGCGCCGAGAGCCGTTCGACGGCCTCGTCGTACGCCCGCGCGGCTGCGGCGTCGTCTCTCGCCGGATCGAGGAACACGTTCTCGATGAGGTAGAGGCGCTGCCGGAAATGGTCGAATGCGGTCACGTGGCCGGTCACCGAGAGGACCGCGTCCGGAAGGCCGAGGTCGTCGGGCGGGACGTCGGGGAGGTGTTCGATCTCGCGCACGACGTCGTACCCGAGGTAGCCGACCACCCCACCGTGGAACGGTGGCAGCTCCGTGAGCCGCGGCGCCCGATACGCAGCGAGCAACGCCTCGAGCGCCGCGAGCGCGCCGTCGCCCGTCGGTACGCCCGGTGGGGCAGTGCCCTGCAGCTCGACCGAACGTCCGCGCACGACCATCGTGAGCACGGGGTCACGCCCGATGAACGAGAACCGTCCCCAACGCTCGGCGTGCTCCACCGACTCCAGCAGGAAGCCCTCGGCGTCGTGCTCGGCCGCGCCGACGAGCTTCACAAACGCCGACACTGGGGTCTCGAGGTCGGCGAGTACCTCCGTCCACACCGGCACCACCGTGTGCTCACGCGCCAGCGCCACGAACTCGTCACGGGACAGCATCACACAGCCCCGCCGCTTCGTTTTGGCGTTAAGAGCTGTTGCATGGCGACGGTCTCTGACGCCAAAACGGGAGAGGGCCGGGTCATACGGGGCCGGGTGGGGCGCCGCTGCCGAACGCGCGGAAGAAGCAGCTGTGCTCGCCGGTGTGGCACGCGCCGCGTCCCTCCTGCTCGACCAGGAACAGCAACACGTCGACGTCGCAGTCGTAGCGCGCTTCCCGTACCCACTGCCGGTCGCCCGAGGTCTCGCCCTTGCACCAGTACTCCTGGCGGCTGCGGCTCCAGAACCACATCCGTCCGGTGTCGAGCGTGCGGCGAAGGGCCTCCTCGTCCATCCACCCGACCATGAGCACCTCGTTGGTGCCCTGCTCCTGGACGACCGCGGTAACCAAGCCGTTCGCTTCGTACCGGACGGCGGCCAACTCGGCGTCCGTCGCGCGGATCGGCGTGGCGACGGGCTCCATGAACAAGCGAGCGTACCCGCCACCGCCGACGATCCTTCTGCGAGAATCCGTCACGTGCACCATCTGCCCGAGCCGCCCCGCGCGCCTGCGCGGCCCGTCACGTTGCGACACAACGAGGACGTCCGCGTCGACCCGTGGTTCTGGCTGCGCGAGCGCGACAACCCCGCCGTGCGCGCGTACCTCGAAGCCGAGAACGCTTACACCCAAGCTGCGCTCGCGCACCTCGCCGACCTGCGCGACCGCCTGTACGCGGAGATCGTCGGTCGCGTCCGCCAGACCGACGCGTCGGCGCCGGTTCGACGCGGCGAGTTCGAGTACTTCGTGCGCACGATCGAGGGTCGGCAGTACGACGTGCACTGCCGCCGCCCCGCGGGTACGCCCACCCCGCCGGACCCGGACGCACCGCCTGGCCAGACACCCGGTGAAACCATCGTCCTCGACGAGAACGAGCTCGCGCGCGGGCACGAGTACTTCGTCGTGGGCGACCTCGAGCCCAGCCCAGGACAAGCGATCGCCGCCTACACCACCGATACCACCGGCGGCGAGCGGTACACCCTGCGCTTTCGGACCCTCGACACGGGCACCGATCTCGACGACGTCGTACCCGACGTGTACTACGGCCTCGCCTGGGCGGACGACGATCGCACGATCTTCTATACGCGGCCCGACCAGGTGATGCGGCCGTGGCAGGTGTGGCGCCACGAGGTCGGCACGCCTGCCACGTCGGATCTGCGCGTATACCAGGAGGACGACGAACGGTTCTTCGTCTCGGTGGCTCGCGCGCGCACGGGCCGGCTCGTACTGATCACGGCGGCGTCGAAGGTGACGACCGAGGTATGGCTCGTGGACGCGAGCACGGCGATGGCGCCGGCGCGGCTGGTGGAGCCTCGCGTCCAAGGGCACGAGTACCACGTCGAGCACTACGAGGGAGCGTCGGGAAGCCGCTTGTTCATCCTCACCAACGCTGACGGCGCCGAGAACTTCGCGCTCGTGACGGCACCGGTCGATGCGCCCGGACGTGCGAACTGGACGCCCGTGCTCCCGCATCGCGCAGAGGTTCGACTCGACGACGTCGATGCGTTCGCTGGTCACGTCGTCGTGTCCGAACGTGCCGAAGGGATCGAAAGGCTGCGCGTCCTGCGCGTCGCCCACTCCGGCGAGATCGGAGACAACCACGTGATCGCCACGGAGGAGCACGTCTCCTCGATCTGGACCGGACCGAACGCCGACTTCGAGACGGCGGTGCTGCGCTACGGCTACACGTCGCTCGTGACGCCGGCGTCGTCGTACGACTACAACCTCGACACGCGTGAGCAACGGCTCGTCAAGCGCCAGCCGGTCGAGGGTTACGATCCGGCTCGGTACGCGACCTGTCGCCTCTGGGCGACGGCCCCGGACGGTGCGCGCGTGCCGATCTCGCTTGTGTACCGCCGCGACCTCCCGCGCCACGACGCCAACCCGCTCCTTCTGTACGGATACGGGTCGTACGAGACGTCGATCGATCCGAGTTTCTCGTCGGCGCGTGTGAGCCTGCTCGATCGTGGCGTTGTCTACGCCATCGCGCACGTGCGCGGGGGTGGTGAGCTCGGACGGCAGTGGTACGAGAACGGCAAACTCCTGCACAAGCCCAATACGTTCGGCGACTTCATCGCGGCTGCGGAGCACCTCGTCGCCGAAGGCTGGACCGCGCCCGACCGTCTCGCGGCGCGCGGCGGGAGTGCGGGCGGGCTGCTGATGGGCGCGGTGCTGAACCAGCGCCCCGACCTCTTCCGCGCTGTCGTGGCCGAGGTGCCGTTCGTCGACGTGCTCACGACGATCCTCGACGAGCGCCTGCCGCTGACGATCACGGAGTGGGAAGAGTGGGGCGATCCGGTGCGCGACCCTGAGCTCTACATGCTCATGAAGTCGTACTCGCCCTACGACAACGTCGAGCCGAAGGACTATCCCGCACTGCTCGTCACCGCCGGGCTCAACGATCCCCGCGTGCAGTACTGGGAACCGGCGAAGTGGGTCGCGAAGCTGCGTGCCACCAAGACCGACGACAATCTGCTCGTGCTCAAGATGGAGCTCGGTGCTGGGCACTCCGGTCCGTCGGGACGCTACGACGCGTGGCGCGACGAAGCGTTCGTGCAGGCCTTCCTCCTCGACCAGCTCGGCATCCGGGAATGAGCAGCCCGACGATGGAACCCTGCGTCGTCAGGACGGACGACGGGCTCGCGCTCGAGGGCGAGATCGCAGCGATGCTCGGTGCGGCCCGGGCCGCGATGGTGCTCTGTCACCCGCACCCGCAGTACGGCGGCACGATGCGGTCGATCGTCATCAGCGCGCTCTTCGACGCGCTCCCCCGCGCCGGTGTGACGTGCTTGCGCTTCAACTTCCGCGGCGTCGAACAGAGTGAGGGCATCCACGACGAAGGCCGCGGCGAGATCCTCGATGCCCGCGCGGCGATCAGGACGCTCGACGAGCGCATCCCCACGGAGCTGCCGCTGGTGCTCGCGGGTTGGTCGTTCGGCGGTGACGTCGCGCTCGCCACCGTCGACGACCGCTTGACCGCGTGGTTGGCGATCGCACCGCCGCTGCGCATCATCCCGGACTTCTCCGCGGTTTCGCACGATGCGCGCCGGAAGTTGCTGGTGCTCGCCGAGCATGACGAGTTCCGCGAGCCGTCAACCGCGATCGCGGAGACTGCATCGTGGACCAACACCGACACCGAGACGATCGGCGGCGCGAGCCACTTCTTCGTGGGCCGAACCAACCGGGTCGTCGAGGTCGCGGTCGCGTACGTCGACGACCTGGTACGGGGACGGGGTTAGTCGCCCAGGGTCACGGTGACGGCCATGATGCCGCGACGTTCGAGGTAGGACACGCGCCGTTCGGCTACGGCTCGCCACGCGGCGAGATCGAGCTCGAAGGTCGCGCGATCACCGTCCTCGTAAGCGTGCTGGAGTTCATCGAACGCGGCGTCTTCCGCGTCCAGCAGGTCGCGGTAGCGCCGCAGGAATCCCTCGTCGATCAACTCGCTCTGGCCCGATTCGCCCATGCGAACCCCCACGGTGATGTGTGGCACGGCGGACGCGCCGTGCCCCCCGACGGTAGCCTCCTTCCCCGCTCTCGGCAGGAGTCACGGAGTCTCGGCTCGGGCGACCGCGGCCAACGCCTCGGCCACGGTGAACTGGCGCTCGTAGATAGCCTTGCCGACGACGCCGCCAGCGCAGGACCGTCCGGCGCGCTCGAACGCCGCGAGGGCTCGTACGTCGTCGAGGGTCCCCACCCCACCGCTCGCGATCACGGGAACCGACGTCGCCTCGAGCACGACCCCGAGCTGTTCCAGATCAGGGCCCTCGAGCGTCGCGTCGTGCTCGATCGACGTCACGACGAGCGCACCGATCGCGGGATCGTCGAACCGCCGAACGACGTCGACGAGGTCCTCGCCGGTTCCGTGCACCCATCCGCGCGTCGCGACCTCGCGCCCGCGCGCGTCGATGCCCACCGCGACCTGACCAGGATGCGACGCGCACAGATCCGCGACGAGACCCGGCTGCTCGATCGCCGCGGTACCGATGACGACGCGCGCGGCCCCGGCGAGCAGGCGCTCGCCGGCTGCTTCGACGCTCCGCACGCCGCCGCCCGTCTGCACACGGCACGAGACTGCGGAACAGATCGCCTCGATCACCGCGAGGTTCGCGGCGTCGCCCGTGCGCGCGGCGTCGAGGTCGACGACGTGGATCCACGTCGCACCCTCAGCTTCGAACGAGCGCGCGACGTCAACGGGGTCGTCGGCGTAGACGGTCTCGGCCTCGAAGTCGCCCTGGAACAGCCGCACGCTCTTGCCGCCACGAAGGTCGATCGCGGGAAAGAGCTCGAACCTCGCCGGGTTCATCGGCTCACAGGCTGCCCTTCGTCGACGGCACGCCTGTCCCTTCGATCTTGACCGCGTCGCGTAACGAACGCGCCACGGCCTTGAACGACGCTTCGATGACGTGGTGCCCGTTCCGACCGGTGATCGACCGCATGTGCAGCGTGATGCCCGCCGAGTGCGCGAACGCGCGCCAGAACTCCTCGGCGAGCTGCGGATCGAACGTACCGATCCACTCCGCGACCGGGTCGACCTCGTACACGAGGAACGGCCGACCGGAGAGGTCGAGCGCGACCTGCACGAGTGCTTCGTCGAGCGGCACGAGCGCCGAGGCGAAGCGCCGAACACCTGCCTTGTCGCCCGCGGCGTCTTTGAACGCGGTGCCGAGGACGATGCCGACGTCTTCGATGGTGTGGTGGAGGTCGACGTCGAGATCGCCACTGGCCTCGATCCGGAGGTCGAAGCCCGCATGCTTGCCGAGCTGTTCGAGCATGTGGTCGAAGAACGGGATGCCCGTCGACGCCGACGCGTTGCCGGCGCCGTCGATCGCGAGCGCGAGGTCGACGGTGGTCTCCTTCGTTTCGCGGTGCTGGCTCGATGACCTTGCCGTCACGCGGCGACCTCCCTGACCGACTCGCGCAGCGCGGTGAGGAACGTGTCGTTCTCCTCGGGAGTACCCACGGTCACGCGCAGGCACTCGGCGAGGCGCGGCCAGCCGGAGCAGTCGCGCACCAGCACGCCACGCCGTACCAGCTCCCGCCACAGCTCGTGACCGTCGCCCAGCACTCGGAACAGCACGAAGTTGGCGCCCGACGGGAACACCGTGATCCGGTCGATGCCTCCGAGGGCATCGGAGATCCGCTCACGTTCCTCTACCAGCCGCGCGACGCGGTCGTGCATCTCATCGTCGAAATCCAGCGCGACCCGGCCCGCGATCTGTGTCGCCGTGGGGAGGTGGTATGGCAGAACGACCTGCTCCAGCTGCTCCACGACCCACGGCGGTGCCACTGCGAATCCCAACCGCAACGCGGCCATCGACCACACCTTGGAGTATGTGCGCACCACAACCAACCGACCGTCGTCGCGGACGAGCTCCAGCGCGCTCCGGGGCGCGAATTCGCCGTACGCCTCGTCGACCACTACGAGCGCATCCGTCGCGTCGAACAGTGCCTCGATGGTGATGGGGTCCTCGACGGTTCCAGTGGGGTTGTTGGGACTACAGGCGAACACGATCGTGGGCTCGTGCTCGTCGATCAGCCGGCGCGCTTCGTCCGGATCGATCGTGAAGTCAGCGCGCCGCTCGCCGACGATCAGCCCGGTCCCGGAGACGCGCGCGATGTGCGAGTGCAGCGCGTAGGTGGGCTCGAACACCAGCGCGCGCCGCCCCTGCCCGCCGTAACTCAGCAACAGGGTCTGCAGTACCTCGTTGGACCCGTTCGCGCAGAACAACCGTGACGGGGGTTGCCGGAGGTGTGTGCCCAAGGCCGCGCGCAGGTCACGGGCGTCACGATCCGGGTACCGGTTGAGCGGCGTGTCGCGCAACGCCGCGAGCCAGCGGTCGACGAACGCTGCGGGCGGCGGATACGGACTCTCGTTGGTGTTGAGCCGCACCGACGCGTCGAGCTGCGGCGAGTGGTAGCCGTCGAGCGCGCCCAGGTCGTCGCGGGGCGCGACCGGCACGTTCATCGCGCGTCCTTCGCGAGGGCGGCGGACCGCCGCAGCGTGACGCTCCGTGCGTGCGCGGGGAGCCCTTCCGTCGCGGCGAGCGCTTCGATGTGCGCGGACACCGCACCGAGCCCGGCGAGCGTGGACCGGACGACATGGATGTGCTTGCGAAACGTGTCGACGCGGAGCGCGCTGGCGAAGCGCGCGGTGCGCGCGGTGGGGAGCACGTGGTTCACGCCCGCTACATAGTCACCGAGCGCGGCAGGTGTCCACGGCCCGACGAAAACCGCACCCGCGTTGCGCACGAGCGCGAGGAGGTCTTCGGCGTCGGCGCTCATGAGCTGCAGGTGCTCGGGAGCGATCAGGTTCACCGCCGTCATGGCCTCCGCCGGACCATCGACGAGGACGACCGTGCCCGAGTCGCGCAACGCGTCGTCGACCCCGGCGGCGACCGAGTCGGCGAGGTCGTGGTCCCAGGTGACGAGCACGGCGGCGCCGTCGGGGCCATGCTCGGCCTGCGCGACCAGGTCGGCCGCCACGAAGGCCGGCGGGGTGCTTGCGTCCGCCACGACGACGACCTCCGACGGACCGGCGAGCGCGTCGATGCCCACCACGCCCGCAACCTCCCGCTTCGCGGCCGCGACATAGGCGTTGCCCGGACCCACGATCACGTCGACGGGCCGGATGCTCTCGGTGCCGTACGCGAGCGCGGCGATCGCCTGGGCCCCACCGACGCGATACACCTCGCGCAGACCTACGAACGCGGCTGCCGCCAGCGTCGCCTCGGCGACCGTCCCGGTGCGATCCGGGGGTACACACAACGCGATCTCGGGCACGCCCGCGACCTGAGCGGGGACCGCGGTCATGAGCACCGTCGACGGATACGCGGCGCGCCCGCCGGGCACGTAGAGACCGGCGCGGTCGACGGGGCGGACGATCTCCTCCAGCTCGATGCCGTTGCGTTCGAGGCGTGGTGGCGGCGCCACTTGCTGCTCGTGATACCCACGGATCTCGCCGAGCGCGTGCTCGAGCGCGGCGCGGAAGGCAGGTTCGGCGCTGCGCAGCGCGTCTTCGAGCGCTTGTTCCGGGACCCTGAGATCGTCGACGCGGCAGTGGTCGAAGCGTTCGGTGAACTGACGCACGGCGGCGTCGCCCCGCGCGCGGACGTCGGCGATGATCGTCCGCGCGGCAACGGAGGCGTCGTCGTCGCCGAGGGGAGGATGCAGGAGCGCCGCGAAGTCGGTGGCGCCGCGGAGATCGAGACGGGTGAGCACGGCGGGTTCATGGTAACCGTGGCCCTGTCGTGAACCTCCCGGATTGCTCCGGTCGCACGCCCGCGATCGCAGGGCGCTTGCCGGACATACCGTGCTCGCATGTCGACCTCCGATCTCGCTGAGCTCTCGAGCCTGCACGCGCAACTCGCCGAGCTCACCGCACGCGTCGTTGCTGTCGC
Source organism: Actinomycetota bacterium (assembly GCA_046727575.1). Taxonomy (GTDB): domain Bacteria; phylum Actinomycetota; class Acidimicrobiia; order IMCC26256; family DASPTH01; genus DASPTH01. The sequence continues at coordinate 26,608 of JBKPCV010000069.1, read as the reverse complement.
CGACCGCTATCGCAACTCGCCCGACTCCGCGGTCACCAGCGACCTCGATCTCGCCGAGCGATCGTTGATCGGCGCCGGCCGCGCGCTGGAACATGCGAGCAACACCCTGGGCGACCTCGACGACGGCGGCGGACGGAGGACGCGCTAAGGCTCCCGCGCCGCCCGCGCCGCCCGCGCCGCGGGGTCGGCCGAGGGACAAATGTCGACGAGCACGCACGCGAAGCAGTTGGGTTTGCGTGCGAAGCAGACCTGGCGGCCGTGGAGGATGAGGCGCAACGAGAAGCGGCCACGTTCCTCGGGAGGCACGAGGGCGTTGAGGTCGAGCTCGGCCTTGACCGGGTCTGTCTCCGTGGTCAGCTTCAACCGCCGCGCCACCCGCCCGACGTGGGTGTCGACCGCGAGGCCGGGCAGACCGAACGCGACCGAACGCACCACGTTGGCGGTCTTGCGCCCGACGCCCGGGAGCCGGACGAGCTGCTCGAGCTCGGTGGGGACTTCACCGTCGAACTGCTCGTCGAGCATGCGCGCCATCCCGATCAGGTTCTTGGCCTTGGAATGGAAGAAGCCGGTGCTGTGGATGATCGCTTCGAGCTCGTCGGGGTCGGCATGCGCGAGGTCGCGCGGTGTCGGGTACTTGGCGAACAGCTCGGGCGTGACCTTGTTGACGTTCTCGTCCGTCGTCTGCGCGGAGAGGATGGTGGCGACCAACATCTGGTACGCGTTCTCGTGCACGAGCGCGGTTTGCGCGTCGGGATATGCCCTCGCGAGTCGTTCCACGGCAATGGCTGCGCGTGCCCGTGCTCCTCGAGGTCGAGCCACCCTCCGAACCTAGACGTCGCGTCTCGAGCGCGTGCCTACCGGCCGACGTCGGGATTCAGCGCGATCACGTTGAACACCGCCCCCAACGGGTCGGCGACGGTCGCGAAGCGCCCGGGTTCGATGTCCATCGGCGGGCTCACGACCGATCCGCCGAGGTCGGTGACGTGGGCCACCGCGTCGTCGGTGTTGGCAACCGTGAAGTAGACGCTCCAGTTGGGCGGGACCTCGGCAGACATCTGCGGCGGCTTCTCCATCATCCCGCCGATCGACCGGCCGCCGACCTGCCACTCCGTGTATGCACCGGGGCCGTCGCCATGCGTCACCGCGCCCCACCCGAACACCGCGCCGTAGAACGCCTTGGACGCCGGGACGTCGGTGGTGAGCAGCTCGACCCAGGAGAACGTGCCGGGCTCGTTCACGAGCTCGGCGCCCGGGTGCATGCCCGCCTGCCAGACGCCGAACACGGCACCAATCGGGTCGGCGAAGACCGCCATGCGACCGGCGTCCATGACGTCCATGGGGGGCACGAAAACCTGGCCGCTGTTCGCGGTGACCGCGGCAGCGGTGTCGTCGGCGCTCGTCACGTTGACGTACATCGACCACATTGGCGGCCCGGGATTCTGCTGTGGCCCGAGGCCCGCGACGGACTTGCCGCCGATGTCACACACTCGATAGCCGCCCGCCTCCGCCGGGCCCTCGGGGCACACCCATCCGAACAGTCCCGAGTAGAACTCCCCGGCCTTCTCGAGGTCGGGAGTGCCGAGGTCGACCCACGAAGGAACGCCGGGCTCGTACGCGGTCATCTCCATGGCCACCTCCGACAATCGGGCCTGGAGCTCGCAACGTACACGAGCACGGCGACGGCGGGAACGGGCGGCGTACCCTCCGTGGATGGTCGACGCGCGCGTGCTGGATCACTTCGCGCCCGTTGATGTCGCCGCGATCCGTGTACTGGCCGACGAGGTGGAGTCGACGTCGGGAGGGCAGCCCTTCGGCGAGGTCACCTGGGACGGTCTCGCCGGGCGCGGCATCCTCGGTGACCGGGGCGTGCTGCTGCCCGCGCCCGACGGCGGCGTGATGGCGTACGCGCACCTGGCGCACCACCACCCGTCCGAGTGGTCGCTCGAGCTCGCGGCGTTGCCGGAGGCGTCGAATGCTGCGCCGGTGCTCCTCGAAACCGCGCGGCAGGTGATCGCGACGGAAGGTGGCGGTCACGTCACGCTGTGGTTGCACGGTGGCGGTGACGGTGGGCTCGCCGCCGCGGCCGGGTTCGTGCTCGAACGGGAGTTGCTGGAGCTGCGGGTGCCGCTGCCGCTGTCGGAGGGCCCGCGGTGGCCCGACGGCGTGCACGTTCGGCGGTTCGTCGTCGGACAGGACGAAGAAGCGTGGCTGTCGGTCAACAATCGCGCGTTCTCCGGTCACCCCGAGCAAGGTGGGTGGACGATCGACACGATCCGGCAGCGAGAACGCGCCGAGTGGTTCGACCCTGAGGGCTTCCTGCTCGCGGTCGACGACGAGGGGCTCGCCGGCTTCTGCTGGACCAAGGTCCATCCCCCCGAGCCTCCGACGGAGCCCATCGCGCTCGGGGAGATCTACGTGATCGGTTCGGATCCCCGACGCCAGGGCGGCGGCCTCGGCCGCGCGCTCACCACCGCCGGACTCGAGTCACTCGCCGAGCGCGGCGTCCGGATGGGCATGCTGTATGTCGACGGCGCCAACGAGGCCGCAGTCGCGCTCTACCGCTCGCTGGGCTTCGTCACGCACCGTGTCGACCGAGCGTACGCAACGACGATCGAGCCGAGCGCATGACGCGCGACGCCACGCTCCGGCGCTACGGAGCGACCCGCGCCGAACTCGGACAGCTGCTCGCAACGTGGGGCGAGCATCCGTACCGCGCCACACAGCTGTGGGACGCCCTCTACCGCTACCCGAGGCCGCTTGAAGGCGCCACCACGCTGCCCCGCACGTTGCGCACCCGGCTCGGCGACGCACTGCCACTGTCACTCGAGCTCGTCACCGCAGCGACCGCACGTGACCAAATGACCATGAAGTGGCTGTGGGCGTGCCGCGACGGGGCCCAGGTCGAGACCGTCCTGATGCGCTACCCGACGCGCGCCACCGTCTGTGTGTCGTCGCAAGCCGGCTGCGCGATGGCGTGCACCTTCTGTGCCACGGGACAGTCGGGCTTCGAACGCCACCTCGATGTAGCCGAGATCGTCGAGCAGGTGGTGCGAGCCGCCCACGCGTCGCCGCAGCGAGTCCGCAACGTCGTGTTCATGGGGATGGGGGAACCACTCGCCAACTACGACGCGACGTGGTCGGCCGTCTTGCGGTTGCACGCGGACCTCGGCATTTCGGCGCGACGCATCACGGTGAGCACAGTCGGGGTGGTCCCCGGCATCCTCCGCCTGGCAAAGGAACCGCTCCCGGTCACGCTCGCGGTGTCACTGCACGCGGCACGTGATGAGGAGCGCACGGCGCTGGTACCCCTCAACCGCCGCTACCCCATCGCGGATGTGCTCGATGCCGCGGCGACGTTCGCGGGCGCCCGCGGGCGCCGCGTGACGTTCGAGTACGCCTGCATCGCGGAGGTCAACGACTCGGCGGCGCAAGCGGATGCCCTCGGGCGACTGCTCGGTGCCTTCCCCGGCCCCGGAGGCGCGCACGTGAACCTGATCCCGCTCAACCCGACAGAGGGGTTCGGCGGCGTGGCGTCGACCTCGCCACGTCTCCGCGCGTTCGCCGACCGCCTGCGGGCCCACGGCGTGACCACGACGGTACGGCGCAACCGCGGCATCGAGATCTCGGCCGCCTGTGGGCAGCTGCGCAGCCGAGGCGCGATCCCGCGGGAGGCCCCGTCATCGGCCACAATGGCGACGTGAACAATTGGAAGTGGGTCAATCATTTCCAGCCCCAGACCCTCGTGATCGCCACATTCCTCTGCTACATCGACGCCGTCTTCGGCTTCATCTTCCCCATCGCGACCTCGGTGCTCGCCGGCCTCCTGATGGCGATCGCGTTGGGCCTCGGAGGGTTCGGCATCGCGAACGAGAAGCGCTGGGGATACGCGGTGGCCGTTGCCGGCGCCGTGTTCCAGGTGATCATGCTTCTCGCGGTTGCCGGCTCCGACGTGTTCACGTCGACGGCCATCATCAATCTCATGTTCGATGGTGCGCTCGTGGCCTTGCTCCTCCACCCCATGAGCCGCGAGTACCAGCGCATCTGGTTCAAGTAAGCGCTGCGCGTCTCTAGCGTTTGCGCTGCTCAGAGGCCAGTTAGCCCTTGCGGAGGTCCGTATGGCCTCAAGAGAGGGGAGATGAGATGGCTGGAGTCGTCAAGAAGGGGTTTGGATTGGCCGATGAGGTTCGCACTCCCGACAAGACCCGTATCGAGATTGTCGATCTCGGTGGAGTAAAGGCGGCGCGGATGACCGCGCAACCAGGCTGGCGTTGGTCGGAGTGCATCAAGCCGATCGCAGGCACGGAGAGCTGTCAGACCCACCATGTTCACGCCGGAGGCGCCTCAGGCGCGACCGTTGCGCGACTCGACCACAGCTGCCGCTCCGGTTCCCGGCGATCTCTCGTTACGCCCACGCGACCGCTGCGTCAGTCCTGGCCATATCGGCCCACAAGCGTGGACTTCCACAGCTTCCCCTGCGCCTTGCCGGTCGGATCGAGGGTGCGCGCCACGAGATAGCCCGCTCCCATCCAACCCCGGTGGCTCCACCTCCCGAACGAGATGCGTGTCCCGGCGGATCCGCATGCCGCGGGGAGCATCTTCACCCGCTCCAGCGCGTCACGGACGCCCCGCGGCGACAGAGGCGTCGCGTCAGCAAGAGCGTGGAGGAACGATGTGGCCACGTCACGCCACAGCACCGGGTTGAAGTACTCCGGGCGCCGCCCGTAGGCCGCTTCGAACCGGTCGAGGAAATCCTTCGCGACGGAGTTACCCTCGTCGTACTGCTCGAGGCCAATCCATCCCACGAATGCGTCCCAGATCCGTGCGTCGAAGCCGGTCTCCAAGGCGGTCCCCATATACCGGGGCGGGTCCCAGTCGAGCGAGCGCAGCGCGTCGTTGATCTCCGCTACACCGAGGCCGAAGCCGCAGTGCACGATGGCTTCGGCGCGTGAGTCGTGGAGCGTCCGGACTGCAGCAGCGATGTCCTGACCGGTCTGGGCGATGTACTCCTCGGCCACGATCTGGATACCCTCGTACGGCGCGGCGCGGCGGAAGTTGAGCAGGTACGTCTGTCCGATGTACGAGCGCTCCACGAGCATGCCCGCCACCTTCTGCCCGGCCTTCGCCATCAGGTGGGCCCACAGGATCGGCTCGTCGGTCATGGAACCGTTGTTGAGGAGGAACGTCCACTCGCCGAGCCAATCCTCGGAGCCGCAGACGCTGATCGCCGGGACCCGGAACCGCCGCTCGATCTCCTCGCGGACGGCGACGGCGTTGTCGCTGATGTTCGGCCCCATCACGGCGATGCAACCCCCGTCGACGAGCTCCCCGAACGCGTCGATCACGGCCTTGACCGTGCCCCTGGGCAGGCCGTCGACCTCGCGGTAGACGAGCTCCACCGGACGGTCGATCATTCCCGACTCGAGGCCCTCCTTGAAGACCAGCTCGACCGGCTGGACGAAGTCGTCGCGCACGTCGCTGTCCGGCATGACGTAGTCCATGAGGACGCCGAGCCTGATCGGTTCGGCCGCGTGCGCATCCGCCATCTCGTGACTCCTCGTGCACCACTGCCCCGGAGGGCGGCCGCCCGTGCTCGACTGCGGCGGCACGTCAACAAACGCGCCGGACAGCGACCGGCGGCGCGAAGGATCGACCGAACGTATGGCTCGTGTGTTGTCGACGTCAAGGCTGGGGGGAAACAAGATGGCATCGTCACCGGCGGTGAAGTCGATGCCCCGGTCGTCAATGATGCGCCCGACGTCACCGTCGAAGCGGAGGACCCCTCGGAGCGAGGCGGACGGCATGAGGATCGTTCAGCACGTGGCGACGGACTGAGGCGCGCTCGATGGAACTCCCTAGGTTGAGCACTCGGGAAGGCGAAGCGCGGATGGGTCTACGCCGACGCGGCAGCGATCGTGACAGAACTCGGCAGCTGGACGACGTAGGAAGCGCTGCGCCAGATCTGCCGTTAGGAGCTCGACCAGACCGCTCCCGAGCGATCTGTGCGCGGTTCGCGCCACCGGCATGTCGACGCTGCAAGCAGATATGCGACGACCTCCTCGCGACTCTCGGCCAACACCACACAGTTGGGAGGGGGCCCCGAGGCATAGCGCAGATCTGCCTGATTGGTGTGCTGCCCGATTAGTCGCGTGGAAGCGTGGCCAATGCCGCGTCAACGGCAACCGCGATACCCGGGCTTCTGACGCTGCCGGCTCGGCCACGCGGACCGAAGGTGCGGGAGGTCTACTCCTTCGGCCGCTCGCCCGCGCCTGCGCCGGGCGCGCTCCACCACGCGCGCACCCGTGCTCGTTATGGTCAGCCGACGTAGCGCTCGTGCAGGCGGAGCTCTACCCCGAGCCGGAGGCACCGGACGACCAGTTCTGGCGGCCGCTCCTCCTCGCGGTGCTCGCCGAGCTCGACCGCCAGGAGCTGTAGCGCCGCGACGCCGGGCGCAGAGAGCAACCCGAGCTCGAATGGTTCCCTCCGCGCGGCCAGAACGCGGAGGCGCAACGCCCGGTGTGTGCCGGCTGTGCCCACCGAATGCTTCGAGTACGCGCTCCGCCAATGCTCCGATGGCGCGCACCTTCCCGGAGTGTCGGGAGGGAAGACGTACCGCGACAGACGGGAGGCGCGTAGGCGCACGCTGAGAGCCCTAGTTACGCAGATCTAGGCTGCCCCATTCGTGGTCGAATCAACCTGGGAAGCACGCGAGCTCCGCATCCTCGAGGCCGTCGCGACGGGCGAAGAGGAGCGGCGTGACCAAATGAACAATGACGACGTCGCCGAACTGACCGGTTTGGAACCGGAAGAGGTAGAGCGCGGCCTGCTTGCACTGATCGATGCCACACCGCCCTACATCGATGGGGCGCACGCTGCCGCCGGTGGTGAGCTCTGTTATCTGATCGGGATCCGGCTTCTGGAGCGCGGGCGTCGTGAGGTACGACAATGGCCCCCCGACAGCGCTACGGCTTTCATCGAGGAGCTCAAGCAGCGCATGGAGAACTCCTCCGACCCGGTGGAGCGCAGCAGACTCCAGAAGTTGCTCGACGCGGCACTCAGCGTCAGCCGCGAGGTACTTGGTGAGGTGCTCGGAGCGATCGCAACGAAGCAGATGCCTCTCTAGTGGGAGCGCAGTCGTCCTACAGCACCCGGCCGAGCTCATCATCGATGGCGAACGCGAGGTCGAGCGCACGGCCATAGCTGGTCCGTTCCCGCAGAGCGTTCACGACGTCGTCTGAGCGTCGCGCGTTGGTCTCCCGGTATTGGGCGCCGACGTCGCTGAGGATTCGCTCCACGTTCGAGAGGGTGGCGCACGCTGCCTGGACGAGCAGCAACGCAGCCCGCAAATCCGCCACGGCCATGTCGAGCCGGCCGAGGACCTCCCGTGGCAGCGCGTGCGCGAGCTCAAGGCCGTAGTTGCTGTCGAGACCTTCCGCCCAATCTGTAACGTCAGTCATCGTCGCACCTCCGTCGAGGTGCGGCCGAGGCCCCGCCCGGCGGTGCCACCCCGGCGCGGGGCACTTCTCTGTCATCGGCAGGCCGAAGCGTGGCACGCTGCGGTCGCGACTGCAGCCGGGCGTCGGTGGTCAGCCCAATCGATGCTCCCGGCCCGTAACACCGCTCGACTGTGAGCGCATAACTCGCGCTCGCACGCTTGGAGAGAGCCGTTACGTACCAAGCAAGAGGGCCCGACCGTCTTGCGCTTGTCCGGCGCTCCGGTTCAAGTAAGCGCTGCTGCCCTCGGCGTTTCCGCGGTTTCAACGCCTCTAGTCTGCGCGTTCGTGGACTTGACCGATGAAGACCGCGAACTGATCCTCGCTGCGCTCTTCAGCCTGTGGCTCACGCGATCAACCGTCGAGGTCGATCCGGACGCCGACCAGATGCCATTCGCCCACATCCAGCGCGACGCGATCGTCGCCCTCGTCGTCAAGCTGGGCGGCGAGCCGGACACGGCGCTTTTTGGCGCGTACCGGCACGAGCTCCCGGGTTCGGACTCTGCGCCGATCCCTGACTACCCGGCGGACGAGACCAACGAGGGGTAGCCGAGCCTCCAAGCCGGTCGCGCAAGCGTGCGCGTTCGTTGGAGTGGTCGCCGGCAGGCAGCCTTGATGCCTGGTACCCCGCCACGGAGACACTCGGATGTGCGGCACAATGCGCCCGACGAACCCGTTTCTCCCTCGGGCTCTGAGGTGAGGAGGTCGCGATGACGGTCGGCGAGAATGTCGAGCCGACGGATGTGACTGCCGGCGCGCGAGAGATCGTGCACCTCGACGTCGCCCAACGGGTCCAACGCGGGCGTGCCGCTCGCCGCGGCGCGCCGCGCTCGAGCATCGGCGTATGGCAGCCGCCTGCAGATCGCCCGGCCGCTGTTGATCTGCTCCAAGCGCAGGAACGAACCCGCGTTCCCGAACTGGTGCCGATCCGCCATCAACGGATGCTCGCGTCGCCCTTTGCGTTCTATCGGGGTGCCGCGGTCGTGATGGCATCGGATCTCGCCGCTGGTGCCAGCACAGGGTTGTTGGTGCAGTGCTGTGGCGACGCTCACCTCGCGAACTTCGGAGGCTTCGCCTCTCCGGAGCGCGATCTCGTCTTCGACATCAACGACTTCGACGAGACGTATCCCGGTCCCTTCGAATGGGACGTGAAGCGCCTGGCTGCGAGCTTCGAGATCGCGGCCCGCGCCCGTGAGTTCCCCTCGAAGACCGCCCGGGCGATCGTGCTGGATGCCACGCGTACGTATCGACAGGCGATGCGCGAGTTCGCCGCGATGCGCAACCTCGAGCTGTGGTATGCGCGCCTTGATGCCGAGCAGGCGCTCGAACGGTGGCGGCAACAGTTGTCTGCGGTCGAACGGGCCCGCGTCCAGAAGACGGTCGCGAAGGCCGAAATGCGCGACAGTCTGCAGGAGCTCGCCAAGCTCACGACGCGCGTCGGCGACCAGGTCCGTATCGCGAGCGATCCTCCGCTCCTGGTTCCAGTCGCCGAACTCAGTGATGCCGATGCCGATACGGTCCACGACTGGCTGACCGATCGCTTCCGCGGCTACCGCCGGAGTCTCCAGCCCGACCGGAGGAGGCTCCTCGAAGGGTTCCGCGTCGTCGACTTCGCCCGGAAGGTGGTCGGCGTCGGAAGCATCGGCACGCGCTGCTGGATCGCGCTCCTTCTCGGCAGGGACGACGACGATCCGCTCTTCTTGCAGATCAAAGAGGCCGAGCGTTCGGTGCTCGACCGGCACACTTCGAAGGGCCGGGGCCCGACCAACGGTCGGCGCGTCGTCGAAGGGCAACGACTGCTCCAGGCCGCCAGCGACATTCTCCTCGGGTGGATAAGCACACCCGGCCTCGACGGCGTCGAGCGTGACTTCTACATCCGCCAACTCAGGGACTGGAAAGTATCGGTTGACTTCAGCGTGATGACACCCAACGCGATGAGCGCGTACGCCGGGATGTGTGGGTGGACCCTCGCCCGCGGCCACGCGCGGTCCGGCGACCGCGTCGCGATCGCCGCGTACCTCGGGTCGGGCGACGTCTTCGACCGGGCCATCGCCGATTTCGCGACCGCGTACGCCGATCAGAACGAGCGGGACTACAACGCGATGGCCGCTGCCGTGCCGGGGTCGTAGAGAGAGTCGCCGAAACATGTGACTCGGTCACGCCCTGTCGGGATCAGCGATCTCGGTGAACAGCCCTCCCTGCGCGGCGGCGGACCCGGCCCGGCCACCGCCGGCTCCGCGGAGGACGAACGCGGCGACGACTGCGACCGCTGCGCCGGCAAGAGGCCCAGCGACGTACACCCAATAGTCGGTGAACGTGGCGCTGACGAGATCCGGGCCGAACGTGCGCGCCGGATTCATCGACGCGCCCGAGATCGGACTCCCCCACAAGCCTGCCAGCGCGATGTAGGCACCGACCCCAAAGGCACCGATAATGCCGAGGTTCTGCGCGCCTGACGCGGTCCCGAGGATCACGCTCACCAGGCCCAGGGTGAGGATCAGCTCCATCCAGAAGGCGGCCCATGCGCTGTAGCCGGCGGCGGGGTAGTTCGAGCCGTACTTCGCAGACACGTCGATGACCGCGTGGAGGAACAGCGCCGCCAAGGTGGCGCCGCCGAGCTGCACAAGGACGTAGCCCGGCACCCGCCGCCACGGGAAGTTGCCGCGCAGTGCGAACGCGAAGCTGACGGCCGGGTTCAGGTGCGCGCCGGAAACCCTTCCCATGAACAAGATGATCGCCAGCACCATCATCCCCGGCGCGACCACCGCGGCCGAGCGGCTGATCGTGCCGGGAAACGCCTGCCCCATCATGCCCCCGCCCGCCGCGACCAGCACCAGGAAGAACGTCCCGAGCAACTCCGAGAACAGACGCCGCCATTCCTGCCTGGGGTTCTGGAAGTTCTCGATCGGACTGATGACGTTCTGTTCGAACTCATCCAGCAACCGTTGTCTGATCCCGACGCTTGACATCACTCGATTCCTCCGGGTGCGTGTTCCCATCCCACAGTGCGAGCCCGCATGGGAGATGACAGCTGACGCAGACCCACGTCTTGGGCGCTCAGTTGTTCAGTGGGCCGTGGTCGCCGAGTTGCCCGCGAATCACGCCGGGCGTGCAAACAGTGCTGTGGACGTTGACGTAGTAGTTGTCCGGGTTCGCCTGAATCGCAGCCACCAACGCGGGGTTCGTGAACGTACCGCTGGCGATCACGCCGTTTTCCGCGCCGGGCCTGAGCGCGAGCGGTTGCACGATCGCTCCCGGGACGCCCTTTGGCGCTAGGTGAATATGGGCCAGGATCACGTCACCGGGCAGGTTGTTCGCTACCAGCTTGAAGCTCACCGTCCCGGCGGTGGCGTCCACGACGTGGAAGACGGCCACCCCGCGGGCGGCGTTCGTCGCTTGGGCGCAGGTCGGCACTTCTTCGTCGGCGTTCATGACCGCGACGAACGTCCCGGCTGGTGGCTTGGCCGCGAACGCGATCGCACTCGCAAGCGCGAACATCGCGACCACCACCACGCCCACAACCACGTACAACTTCCGCATCGTTGCTCCTTTCACCTTGCGCCGACGCGCTGCGCCGGCGGCCTACGCGCCTCAGGCGTCCTCGTCGAGCCCGAGACCTCGGAGACCGGACTCGCCTGCGTCGGTAGGGAGGGCGAAGCCTCCGGCCGGGGTCTCGGCGTCGAGCCAGCCGGACATCCAGTCGATGGCGAGACGACGGCGCACGAATTGCGGCCCCAACCGCTGGTCGCCGAAGCGCCACTCGAAGACCAGCTGACCCGTGTCGGTCTCGTCCTGGACGAGCTGGAAGTCGTACTGCTTCGCCCGCCCGACGACGAGCCGGTCGAGCTCCTCCCACGATTGATCCACTGCCGCATTCGTTTCCACGTCGGAACCAATCGAAACCTAGACCCTGGGCCGACCGATGTGCGCGAGTGACGGTCGGCGCAACACGTCACGTGGTCGGCGGGAGATAATGCGGGCGTGTCACCACCCCACCACGGCAAGTGGTTCGAGGAGCTTCCGGTCGGCGTCGTGATCGAACACGCGTTCACGCGGACGGTGACCGAGACCGACAACATCCTCTTCACGACAATGACGATGAACCCGGCGCGTCTGCACCTCGACTTCGAGTACGCGGCGCAGACCGAGTTCCGGCGCCCGCTCGTCAACAGCATGTTCACCATCGCGTTGGTGGTGGGCATGTCCGTGCTCGAGACGACGCACGGGACGACGATCGCCAACCTCGGCTTCGAGGAGGTCGTCTTCCCGACCCCCGTCTTCCACGGCGACACGCTCCGTGCGGAGTCCGAAGTGATCGCCGCCCGTGAGTCGAGATCACGGGCAGACGCGGGCATCGTCACCTTCGAGCACCGGGGCTTCAACCAGCGCGACGAGCTCGTGTGCCGGGCCCGCCGCAACGCGCTGATGTCACGGCGCCCGTCCTGACATGGCCTCGGTTCGAAGGCTCCGCAGCCTGCTGTTCGCGCCGGCCAGTCGCCCCGAGATGCTGGCGAAGTTGCCACGCAGCCGGCCTGACGGGGTGGTCATCGACCTCGAGGACGCCGTGCCGGCCGACGGCAAGGAAGCGGCGCGCGAGCATGCCCTGAACGCGGGGCGCGAGCTCGCGACCTCGAACCCCGAGATCGCGGTCTACGTCCGCGTGAACCCCGTACCGACGCGGTGGTTCGCAGGCGACATCGAGGCCTGCGCGCCGGAGCTCGCCGGCATCGTCGTGCCCAAGCTCGAGTCGAGTGACCAGGTCGCGGCGGCCGCGGAGGCGCTGTCGCGTGCCGGCCTCGGGCACCTCCACGTGATCGCCGGAACCGAGACCGCCCGCGGGGTCGACGCGGCCCGCGACACTTACCAGCGACCGGTCGAGGTCTGCTACTTCGGCGCAGAGGATTTCGTCGCCGACATGGGAGGCGTGCGCACCCAAGACAGCACTGAGGTGCTGTACGCACGCTCTCGGGTGGCGCTGGCCGCGAGGATCGCGGGCGTCTTGGCGCTCGACCAGGTCGTCACGACCTTCGGCGACGACGACCGCTTCCTGACCGACGCGGCGCAGGGACGCGCGCTCGGCTACACGGGGAAGTTGTGCATCCACCCGTCGCAAGTGCCGCTCGCGCACCGTGCGTTTTCGCCGTCGCAGGCGGAGGTCGAGCGCGCCCGGCAACTGGTCGCGGCGTACGAGGAGGCGAGCGCGCGAGGCGTTGCCGCGATCGACTTCGAGGGCCAGATGGTCGATGAGCCACTCGCGCGCCAGGCGCGCGCGGTGCTCGTCGCCGCCACGGAAACGTGACGGACGAGACTCGTAGACTCCCGGCCCATGGGAAGCGCGACCGAACTCGTCGCCCAACTGGAAGCACGGCTCCAACCGCTAGAGCTGGAGCTCGCGCAGGCATGGTGGGAGTCGAACACGCACTCGTCGCAGGAGGCCGACACCCGCCGAACCACCGCTGAGCTCGCGCGCCGCGAGCTGCTCGCCGATCGCGACGCGTTCGCCGAGGTCACCGCCGCCCGCAGAATGGATGGCGCCGACGACGGGTTCGTGCGCCGTCGGCTCGATCTGCTGCACGACGCGTTCGTGCCGAACCAGCTGCCCGCCGACCTCCGCCGAGCGATCGTCGAGCTCGAGACGAACGTCGAGTCGACCTTCAACAACTTCCGCGGCACGATCGACGGCGAACGCGTCGACGACAACGCCATCCTCGAGATCCTTCGTACGAGCGACGACGTCGACCGGCGGCGTGCCGCCTGGGAAGCGTCCAAGCAGATCGGACGCGAGACGGCGGAGGGAATCCGCGAGCTGGCGCGTCTCCGGAACCAGGCCGCGCGGACGCTCGGATACCGCGATCACTTCGCCCTGGCGCTCGCCACCGGCGAACTGGACGAGACCCGGCTCTTCGCGACGCTCACCGACGTCGACCGCGCCACGCAGCGCCCGTTCACGCAGTGGAAGGCCGCGCTCGACGCCTCGCTTGCGGAGCGCTTCGGGTGCGACGTAGCCGAGTTGCGGCCCTGGCATCTCGACGACCCGTTCTTCCAGGACCCGCCGGCCGCCGGCGCGATCGCACTCGACCATCTCTTCGAGGACGCGGACCTCGAAGCGCTGACGGTGCGCACCTACGACGGGCTCGGACTCGACCTCCGCCCCGTGCTCGACCGGAGCGACCTGTACGCACGGGACGGCAAGAGCCAGCACGCGTTCTGCATCGACATCGACCGCGAGGGAGACGTGCGCGTGCTGTGCAACGTCGAACCGAGCGAGCGTTGGATGGAGACGATGCTCCACGAGTTCGGTCACGCGAGCTACGACCGCGAGTGTGATCGCTCGTTGCCGTGGCTGCTCCGCATGGCCGGACACGCGCTCACCACCGAGGGCGTCGCCATGCTGTTCGGGCGGCTGACGCGCGACCCGGTGTGGCTCCGCGAGGTGGCCGGCGTCGACCGCGCGACCGTGGACGCGCTCGCGCCACAGCTCGCCGCCGCCCGCCGCGCCGGCCTCCTCGTCTTCGCCCGTTGGGTGCTCGTGATGACGACCTTCGAACGGCAGTTGTACGCGGATCCCGACGGCGACCTCGACGCGTTCTGGTGGGAGCTCGTGGAGCGCTACCAACAGGTACGTCGGCCCGACGGCCGCGACGCGTCCGACTGGGCCGCGAAGATCCACCTCGCAGTCGCCCCCGTCTACTACCAGAATTACCTCTACGGCGAGCTGTTCGCCTCTCAGCTCGAGGCGAGCCTCGCTGCGCGCGCCGGCGGACTGGTTGACCGTCGCGAGGCCGGCGAGCTGCTCGTACGCGAAGTGTTCGCGCCCGGCGCGTCTCGCCGGTGGGATGACCTCGTCGCGCGCGCGACCGGAACGCCGTTGGGCGCCGCGCACTTGGCGCGCCAGCTCGCCTGACAAGGAGCACGCGAGCGGTGGATCTCGGACTGCGACGTCGGGCAGCAGTCGTCGCCGGCGGGTCCCGGGGCGTCGGCCGCGTGACCGCCGGGCTGCTCGCGCGCGAGGGCTGCCGCGTCGCCGTGCTCGCCCGCTCGCCGAAGGACCTCCGCGAGACCGAGGACGAGCTCCTCACGTTCGGCGCGCAGGATGCGATCGGGCTGGAGTGCAACTTGCGGGACACGGGTGAAGTGGAAGCCGCGTTCACGTTCCTCGACGAGCGCTGGGGCGAGTGTCACGCGCTGGTGAACACCGTCGGACCCGCCCACGTCGGTGGCCTCGACGACCTGAGCGACGAGACCTGGCACGAGGAGTTCGACCTCGGCGTGCTCACGATGATCCGGACGATCCGGGCGGCGTTGCCCCTGCTGCGCAAGGCGACGTTCGCGCGCGTCGTGAACGTCGCCGCCGCGTCGATCCGGCACCAGAGCCCGGGACTCATCGGCTTCACCGCCGCGAAGGCGGCGATGGCGAGCGCGTCCAAGAACCTCTCGCGCGCGCTCGCGCCCGAGGGCATCATCGTGAACGCGGTGGCGCCCGGCACGGTGATGTCACCGACGCTCGCCTCGTACCTCGTGGGCACGGACTTGGAAGGCCTCCCCGAAGGACCGCTCGAGGCTGCCTACGAAGCGATCAGCCGCGATTACGGCGCGTCGAACGACATCGGCCGCGTCGGTTTGCCGGAGGAGGTCGCGCCGGTTGTCGTCTTCCTGTGCTCGGAGCTCGCGAGCTTCGTGGTGGGCGCGACGATCCCCGTCGACGGCGGGACCGACTTCTTCTAGCGGGTGGGAGGGCAGGCCCCCCCTCCCGCACCTCCCCGGCGCGCCTCGGAACGCGGCAGGTCTGTCGGGCCGGCGAAGCCTGCCCTCGTGCGTCCGAGCAGTACGCGCCTCTTCGAGCTCAACTCGCGACCTGCGACGCGCCGCAGGTACCGTCGAGCGCCGATGGAGTACAACCTCGCCGACCTCTGGGAAACGGTCGCCGACGCGGTGCCGAGTCGCGAGGCGCTGATCTGCGGCGAGCGCCGCCTCACGTATGCGCAGACCGAGGAGCGCGCCAACCGGCTCGCCAACCACCTGGCGGCGCGCGGCATCGGCGCCGGCGACCACGTCGCGCTCCTGCTCTACAACGGGACCGAATACCTGGAGGGAATGCTCGCGGCGTTCAAGCTCCGCGCGGCGCCGATCAACGTGAACTACCGGTATGTGGAGGAGGAACTCCGCTACGTGCTCGACGACAGTGACGCGAAGGCCATCGTGTTCCATCAGGAGTTCGCGCCGAAGCTCGCCTCGATCCATGATCGGCTCCCGCTCCTCGCGACGTACGTCGTGGTCGAGGACGAGTCGGCGGCGAGCACGAGCGGGATCGACACCATCGAGTACGAACACGCGCTCGAGCATGCCTGGCCGGAGCGCCGGTTCGAGCCGCGGAGCGGGGACGATCTCTACATCCTCTACACGGGCGGCACCACCGGGAAGCCGAAGGGCGTGATGTGGCGAGCCGAAGACATCTTCTTCAGCGGCCTCGGCGGCGGCAACCTGGGCGGCGAACCCGTCTCGGCGCCGGAGGAGGTGCTCGACCACCTCGACGCTTACCGCCGGACGCTCCCGGCGTGCCCGCTCATGCACGGGACTGCGCACTGGTTCGCCCTCGGCACCTTCTACGCCGGCGGCACCGTCGTGCTCTCGCCGGATCGACGACTCGATCCCGTGCACCTCTGGGAACTGATCGCGCGTGAGCACGTGACGTTCCTCGTGATCGTCGGCGACGCGTTCGCGCGTCCGCTGGTGGAAGGGCTCGACGCGCTCGACGCGCGACTCGACCTCTCGTCTCTCACGGTCGTGCTCTCCGGAGGAGCGATCCTCTCCCCCGCGGTGAAGGAGCGGTGGGTCGAGAAGCTGCCGGAGACGATCCTGATCGACGGCTTCGGCTCGTCGGAGTCGGGAGGCCAGGGCAGCAGTGTCACCGCCGCGGGCGGTCCGATCGAGACGGCACCGCGGTTTCGCGTCGACGAGGAGACCACGGTGCTCGGGGACGACCTCCGACCGGTGCCGACCGGTGTGGTCGGTCTGCTTGCGCGCCGTCGGCACGTCCCCATCGGGTACTACAAGGATCCGCGGAAGAGCGCGGCGACGTTCCCGATCGTCGACGGTGTGCGCTGGTCGGTACCCGGCGACCACGCCCGGATCGAAGAGGACGGCACGATCACCGTGCTCGGCCGTGGGTCGGTGTCGATCAATACGGGGGGCGAGAAGGTCTATCCCGAGGAAGTCGAGGCCGCGGTGAAGTCGCACGCTGCCGTGTTCGACGCCGTGGTCGTCGGCGTCCCCGACGAGCGCTGGGGCGAGCGTGTTGTCGCCGTCGTGCAACTGCGTCCACAGGCGACCGTCACGCCAGCGGAGCTCACCGAGCACGTACGCGCACAGCTCGCCGCCTACAAGGCGCCACGTGACGTCGTCATCGTCGACTCGGTCGTGCGATCCCCCTCGGGAAAGCCCGACTACCGCTGGGCACGCGCCACGGCTGAGCGCGTCACATCTTCTGCACCGCGCTGACCCCGTCGCCGATCGGCAGCATCACCACCCGGACGCGCGGGTCGTGCGCAATCGTGTCATTGAGCTTCCGGATCGCGACGACGTTCTCGTCGGTGGCGGAGTCGTCGATCACGCGTCCGCTCTGCAGCACGTTGTCGACGAGGATGAGTCCGCCCGCGCGCAGCCGAGGCAGGATCTCCTCGTAGTACGTCGGGTAGCCCGTCTTGTCGGCGTCGATGAACGCGAAGTCGAACTGCTCCTCCTTCGGGAGCGACTGAAGGGTCTCGGCCGCAGGACCGATGCGCAGGTCGATACGGTCGGCGACACCAGCCTTCTGCCATGCTTCGCGCGCGATCGCCGTCCACTCCTCGCTCACGTCGCAGCACAGCAACCGTCCTTCGGGACCCATGCCGCGCGCAACGGCCAACGCCGAATAGCCGGTGAACGTGCCCACCTCGACGCCCCGCCGCGCACCCATCGCGCGGGCGATGATCTCCATGAGCACCGCCTGGTCGTCGCCGATCTGCATGCGAGAGGCGGCCCCGGTCTTCTCGGCAGTCACCTTCTGGAGCTCCCGCTGGACCTCGTCGGGGCCCGTCGAGTGCGCCGCCGCGTACGCCTCGATCTCGGGATCGGTGAAGCGCGAACGACGCCTCGACACCATCAGGCCTCCTCGTGTCTCCGGGCCATCCCGCCCCTAAGGTTGGCCGAGTGAGTGAACGGCGCGCCAACGAGCTCTCGGGGTCGGTCGCGTGAACCGCCTCGCCGGTGAGACGAGCCCGTACCTACGGCAGCATTCCGACAATCCTGTCGACTGGTACCCGTGGGGCGACGAAGCGTTCGATCGCGCGCGCGAGGAGGACAAGCCGATCCTGCTCTCGGTCGGGTACTCGTCGTGCCACTGGTGCCACGTCATGGCACACGAGTCGTTCGAGGATCCCGAAACGGCGGCGATCATGAACGAACGATTCGTGAACGTGAAGGTCGACCGCGAGGAACGGCCCGACGTCGACGCGGTCTACATGCAGGCGGTGCAGGCCATGACCGGCAGCGGCGGCTGGCCGATGACCGTCTTCCTCGACCCCGACGGCCGCCCGTTCTTCGGAGGCACGTACTTCCCGCGCACTGATCGGCAGGGCATGCCCGGCTTCGCGCGCGTGATCGACGCGGTAACCGAAGCCTGGCGCACCCGGCGCCCCGAGCTGCTGGAGCAGGCGGGGAAGCTCCAGACCGCGATCGCGCGGAGCACTGAGGTCCCGTTGCACGACGACGACCATCCGTCACCGCACGTCCTCGACGTCGCGGTGCGTTCGATCAACTCGCAGTTCGACTCGCAGTTCGGCGGCTTCGGGCGCGCGCCGAAGTTCCCGCAGGCGATGACTCTCTCGTTCCTGCTCGCGCAGGCCGTGCGCGAGCCGTCTCCGGAGACTCTCGAGACGATCTCGGTGTCGCTGGACGCGATGGCAGCGGGAGGGATGTACGACCAGGTCGGCGGCGGGTTCCATCGCTACTCCGTGGACGCCTACTGGCTGGTGCCGCACTTCGAGAAGATGCTCTACGACCAGGCGCTGCTCGCGCGGGCGTACCTGCAAGGGTGGCTCGTGTTCGGGTTGCCGCGGTATCGGCGGATCGTGGAGGAGACGATCGAGTACGTGCTGCGCGCCCTGCGGCACGCCGACGGCGGCTTCTACTCCGCCGAGGATGCCGATTCCGAAGGGGTCGAAGGCAAGTTCTATCTGTGGTCGCTCGAGGAGATCGAAGCAATCGCCGGTTCCGACGCCGCCGAGGTGATCCGTTACTTCGGCGTCACCGCGGGTGGGAACTTCGAAGATCCCCACACCGGGTACCGGGGCAACATCCTGCACGTCGTCGACCGCGAGGAAGATCGTCCC
Source organism: Actinomycetota bacterium (assembly GCA_046727575.1). Classification (GTDB taxonomy): domain Bacteria; phylum Actinomycetota; class Acidimicrobiia; order IMCC26256; family DASPTH01; genus DASPTH01. Next base: position 7,749 of record JBKPCV010000069.1, on the reverse strand, counting down.
GACGAGGTCGCGCGTGTGCTGCCGCGTCTCCTCGCCGCCCGCGACACTCGCGTGCGCCCGGGTCTCGACGACAAGGTGCTGCTCGGGTGGAACGCGCTCTTCCTGCGCTCGCTCGCCGAGGCCGCATTCGCGTTCGAGCGCGACGACTGGATGGATGCCGCGCGCGCCAACGCACACTTCCTCCTGCGTGAGCTGCGGCGCGGCGACAACCGCCTTCTGCGCTCGTGGCAGGCGGGGCGCGCTCATCTGCTCGCCTACGCGGAGGACTACGCCGCGTTGCTCGAAGCGCTGATCACGTTGGCCGAGGTCGACGACGTGAGGTGGCTCGCAGAAGCGCGCACCGTGGCCGACGAGCTCGTGCGCCTGTTCGCCGACGAGGAGGGCGGCGGGTTCTTCACCACCGGGATCGACGCCGAGTCGCTGATCGTGAGACCAAAGGACTACCAGGACAACGCGACTCCGTCGGAGAACTCGCTCGCCGCGGACGGCCTCCTGCGGTTGTCGGCGCTGACCGGGGACACCGACGCAGAGGCGAGGGCTGCGGAGTGGATTCGCACGCTGGCGCCCATGCTGGGCGAACATCCCACCGCGTTCGCGTTCCTGCTCCAGGCGCTCGATCGGCTGGTCACTCCGCCGATCGAGGTCGCGATCGTGGGCCTGCCGGGCGAATCCAGCACCGAAGAGCTCCGCGCCGAGCTGCGCGGACGCCTGCTCCCGGCATCCGTGTATGTCACGGCCGAGCCCGGAACCGGAGCCGATCTCAGCCCGCTGCTCGCGGAGCGCGGGACGCTCGACGGCGGCGCCACCGCGTACGTCTGCGAGCACTACGCGTGCCGGCAACCCACAACCGACGCGTCTCTCCTGCGCGAGCAGCTCGACGCAGCCCTCGCCGCCCGCCGTTGAGCCCGTCCAAATCGTTTTGGCGTCAAGGACCGTCGCTATACGCCAGTCTTCGACGCTAAAACGGGAACGGGCCAGGCGTCAGCGCCTTGCGAGACCGTCGGCGAGGGCTTCAGCCATCGCCCAGCCATAGGCGATGACGGCTTCGCCCCGCGCAGGATCGATCTCGCCGATGAGCTCGGCGGCGACCCTGCCCCCCGCCTTGACCGTTCGCGCGTCGAGCACGCACTCCGGAGCGCCGTGTGCCGCGAGCCGGAACGTGCGGTCGTCGTAGCGAGCATCGCAGCCGAAGCGGCGCGCCAGGCGTCGACCCCAGGCGCGCTCCTCCCCGTTGGGCGTGTACTTCGGACGCGGGCACACGTCGGTCAGCACGCCGAGCAGCGCGTACGCGGCCGGATGGGCGACGCGGCCCGCCACCAGGACGTCCTCGTCGGGGAACGAGATCGCGGCTCGCCGGTACAGCTCCGCCACGAGCCCGTCGAGCGTCGGCCGGGCCAGGCGGCCCTTCCGGATGGCACCGAGACCCCAGAGGATGCACGGCGTGCCGCCGATGCGCTCCAGCGACCCGAACAGGAAGCCGTGTAGCTCACCCTCTTGCGCAGCCATGGCGATCAGGGGGAACTGCTCGACGTGACGGTCGAGCTGTTCGTCCTGGAGCGGCAGGCCGACGGTTGAAGCGAGTTGACCGAGCTCATCGACCTCGGCCGGCTTGAGAGAGACGGAATCACGTGACTCGACGCCCATTGAGAACCTATTTTGCCCGATGGCACGCCGCGCGGACCAGTCGACGCCCAATCGAGGGCCCAAATTGGTGCTATTCGACGATCAGGCCTTCGAGGCCGGGCTCCGCATCGGGGATCCGCGGATCCAAGCCTTCGAACACGTCGACGAGGATCGAGGCCACTGCGATGTCGCGCACCCATTTGTGATCCCCGGGCACGACGTACCAGGGCGACCACTTGGTCGAGGTGGCCGTGATGGCTTCCTCGTACCGGTCGAGGTACTCGTCCCATCGAGCGCGCGTCTGCAGGTCGGACATGCGGAACTTCCAGCGCTTCGCTGGGTCGTCGATGCGCGCCTGCAGCCGCGCCCGCTGTTCCTCCTTCGAGATGTGGAGGAACACCTTGACGACGGTCGTCCCCTCTTCGGTGAGCATGCGCTCGAATTCGCGAATCTGACGGAACCGCCGCTTGCAGTGGGTGGAATCGACGAGCCCGAGGACCCGGGTGGTGACGACGTCTTCGTAGTGCGAGCGGTTCATCACGCCGAGGATGCCTCGTGCCGGACACGCTTTGTGCACGCGCCAGAGGTAGTCGTGCGCGAGCTCGATGGTGGTGGGCTCCTTGAAGTTCACGACCTGGCAACCCTGAGGGTTGAGGCCGCTCAGCACCCGCCGGATCGTGCCGTCCTTGCCCGACGCGTCGAGACCCTGGAGCACCAGGACGACGCTGCGCGTCGCTTCGGCCCAGAGCCGATCGTGCAAGGCGTCGAGGCGCGCGCTGAGGGCCTCGAGGACGCCCGCGCCCTCGCTCTTCTTGCGCTGACCCAAGCGGCCGGCCGGATTTCGGACGCGGAGTTGCGCAGGTTGTGCGGGCTCGACTTCGAGCCCGCGTATGAGCGAGTCCACCTCGACCTTCGATGGACGACGCGTAGAGGGGTCCGTCGTCACCCTTCGTCGGGCGTTGTCACGACCGTCCAGATCCCCGCGGCGATGAGCCCGCCGACGATCGGGAAGACGATGAACACCCACAGCTGCTCGAAGGCAAAGGAGCTGGCAAAGATCGCAGTGGCGAAGCTCCGCGCCGGGTTCACCGACGTGTTGTCGATCGGAATGCTGATCATGTGCACGAGCGCCAGCATCAAGCCGATCGGGAGGCCGGCGAAACCGGCGATCGCGGACGAACGCGTGGTACCGGCGATCACGAGGACGAAGAGCGCGGTGAACACGATCTCGGCGATGATCACGGCACCGAGCTCGAACCTGCCCGGTGAGTGCGACCCGTAGCCGTTCGAAGCGACGTCGAAGAGAGCCTGCCGCGCGAACCTCGGCGCGCGAGTGTTGTCGCCGGTCTCGAGGATCGCCCAGAGCACCACCGCTCCCACCGCGGCGCCGACGAGCTGCCCACCGATGTACCAGGGCACCTCGCGACCCGGCGTGCGCTTCAGCGCCCACATTCCGAAGGTCACCGCCGGGTTGATGTGACAGCCCGAGATGTGCCCGAACAGGTAGGCGGCGCAGAGCAGACTGAGGCCGAACGCCAGCGATACACCGAGCACACCGATGTTGAACCCGAGGAACTGACCGAACATCACCGTTCCAGGACCGCCGAGGATCAGGATCATCGTGCCGATGATCTCGGCGACGAGGATTCGCGCCGTCCTGCTCATAACCCTCCCTTCGCCAGCAGATCGACTGAGGCATCGTCGCACGGTTCGATCGTCAACGGAAGCATCCTCGGCGCCAGAGCACGCGCCGAAGCGTCCGAAGTGGCATGCTGCACGGCCTCCGGTTCCCGACCCCCAGGAGAGACCCATGAACCGTCGAGACCTCGTGACCGAGCTCGCCGACCGCACGGAGAGCGACAAGCGCAGCGCCGACACATCGCTCCAGGCGCTCATCGACATCATCACGGACACCGTCGCAGAGGGCGAGGCCGTCTCGATCAGCGGCTTCGCCAAGTTCGCCCGCGTCGACCGCGCCGCGCGTATGGGTCGCAACCCGCAAACCGGTGAGCCGATCCAGATCAAGGCGTCACGTCGCGCGCGCATCACGCCGTTGAAGGCGTTCAAGGACGCGGTCCTCGTTGGCAAGCGGGCCCCGGCGAAGAAATCCGCGAAGAAGTCGACCGCCAAGAAGTCGCCGGCATCGAAGGGCAGCGCGACCAGGGCTTCGAAGAAGAAGTCCGCACAGAAGAGCTCGGCTCGGCGCTGACGCCGGCGCAACTACCCTGCGTGTCCTGTGAGCGACTGGGACGCGGAGCTGCTCGACGACGACCAACGGCTGATCGCCGAAGCGATCCGCGACACCTGCTCGCGCTTCGACGACGACTACTGGGCGCGCTGCGATCGCGAGCACGAGTTCCCGTGGGACTTCTACGCGCGGATGGCGGAGGGGGGCTGGGTCGGGATCGCGATGCCCGAGGAATATGGCGGCGGAGGACGCGGTATCACCGACGCCGCCGTCGTGCTGCACGAAGTGGCGGCGAGCGGTGCCTGCATGAACGGATGTTCAGCGCTCCACCTCACGATCTTCGGTCTGAACCCGGTGGTGAAGTTCGGCAACGACCGCTTGAAGGAGACGTTCCTCCCGCGCGCGGCCGCGGGTGACCTGCACGTGGCGTTCGGTGTGACCGAGTCGGACGCCGGCACCGACACCGGGCGCATCAGCACACGCGCCGAGCCCGACGGCCGGGGCGGCTGGAGAGTCCACGGCCGCAAGATCTGGACGTCGAAGGCGCTCGAATCCGAGGTCGTGCTGTTGCTCGCGCGCACGGGTGACCAGCAAAGCGGCCTGCGCGGGCTGAGCTTGTTCCTCGCCGACCTCGATCCCGCCTATGTCGACATCCGCCCGATTCCCAAGCTCGGCCGCAACGCGGTGGCATCGTGCGAAGTGGCGTACGACGGTCTCCCGGTCGAAGGCTGGCGTCTCGTCGGAACCGAGAACGAGGGGTTTCGGCACATTCTCCACGGCCTCAACCCGGAGCGCGTGTTGCTCGCGTCCGAAGCGTGCGGGATCGGCGAAGTCGCGCTCGACCGCGCCACGGCGTACGCGAAGGAGCGAGTCGTGTTCGATCAGCCGATCGGCGCGAATCAGGCGGTGAGCCATCCGCTCGCGCAGGCGCGGGTCCAGCTGAAGGCCGCGTGGATGATGGCGCTGCACGCGGGTCGCCGCTACGACGCCGGGCTCGACTGCGGGGAGGCTGCGAACAGTGCGAAGTATCTCGCGGCCGAGGCGTCGTTCTTCGCCGCCGACCGCGCGGTGCAGACGCTCGGCGGCATGGGGTACGCCAGCGAGTACCACGTCGAGCGCTACTGGCGCGAGGCGCGTCTGCAGCGGATCGCTCCGGTCACCCAGGAGATGACACTCAACTACATCGCGCAGACCGTGATGGGCCTGCCGCGGAGCTATTGAGTCACTTCAGGAACCGGCCGCCGTTCACGCTCCACACCTGACCGTTCACCCACGCGCCGTCGTCGGAGAGCAGGTAGGTGGCGAGGGCAGCGACGTCATCGGGGCGCCCGGACCGAGGCGCTCGCGGCTCGCTCCGTCGGACTGCCTGCGTGGCTTCCACCGGCTCTTCCGTGCGGACGATGACGCCCGGCGAGATCGAGTTGCACCGAATACCATCCCGTCCCCAGCGGCTGGCGATGTGGTGCGTGACCGCGACGAGCGCGGACTTCGACGCCGCGTACGCGACCCGCACCTTCTCCCCGGCGTAGATCGCGTCGGACAACGTGTTGGTGATCCCTCCGCCGCCGCGCTCCAGCAGGTGCGGGATCACCGCACGCGCGGCGAGCACGAAACCCGTGACGTTGACGTCCAATGTGCGTTGCCACACGGGAAGCGGGATCGTGAGCAGATCCGTCTCGCTGTCGACGCCGAGGACTTCGGGGGACATTTCGGCGGCGTTGACGTGCAGACCGTCGACCGCGCCGTAATGCTCGAGTGCGCAACGCACCAGCGCATTCAGGGATTCGCCGTCCGCGATGTCGAACTCGAACGGCGTAGCGCGCCCGCCACGCTCGTTGACGAGCGCGACCGTTGCCTCCGCGGCTTCATCGCTGAGGTCGCCGACCACCACGAGCGCGCCCTCGTCGGCAAGACGAATCGCAGTGGCGGCCCCGTTGCCGGGTCCAGCGCGCGCGGTGCCGCCCCCGGCGACGATGACGACCTTTCCCTCGAGTCCTCGCATCGGCGTGACCGTCTTACCGCGCGCTGTCGGCGATGGCCTTGCCGAGGACGGTGATCCCGCGTTCGAGTTCCTCCTTGGGCACCATGGGGAACGCCAGCCGGAACCACTGCCTGTGCGCGTCCGTGTCGGTGTCGCCGAAGAAGCGCTCGCCGGGACGGCACATCACCCCCTCTGCGAACGCCTTCTGCATCACCAGTTCGCCGTCGACGTCGGGAGACAGCTCGATCCAGAGGAAGAAACCGCCTTCGGGGACATCGAAGTTGACCCACGGGCCGCATTGATCGCGGAGCGCCCGGACGGCGATGTCGCGCTTCTCCCGATAGAGCGCGTTCACCATCGCAACATGGGGGTCGAGTTTGCCCTCCTCCATGAAGCGAGCGACGACGCGGGCGATCCACTGGCTCACTCCGAGATCACCGCGCACGGCGCCGAGCGCTCTCATGGCGTCGGGATCGCCGCTCACCCAGCCGAGCCGCAACGCGGGCGCGAGGATCTTGCTGAAGCTGTCGATCTTTACCACGAGCCCCGACTCGTCGAGCGCGAACAGTGTCGGGATCGCGTCACCCTCGTAACGCAACTCGCCGTACACGTTGTCTTCGAGCACGACGAATCCGTACTGATCCGCGAGCTCGAGGAGCTTGCGCCGTCTCGCCAGGGACAGGCTCCAACCGGTCGGTGTGTTGAACGTCGTGATCGAGTAGAGCATCTTGAGGCGCTTGCCCTCGGCGTGCAACCGCTCGAGCTCCTGCTCGAGGACTTCGACCTGCATCCCGTCGTGGTCCATCGGGATCGCCACGGCCTCGGCGCCCGCCTGTCGCGCCGCGCTCAGCGCCGCGCCCCATGTGGGCGCCTCGACTGCCAGCACGTCACCCTCGTCGAGGAATGCGTGGCACGCGAGCGTGATCGCCTGGACACCGCCGAGCGTGAGCATCACGTTCCGGCGGTCGATGGCCCGGCCCTCGAGCCGCAAGGTGCGCTCCGCGATGCGGTCGCGCAGTCCCGCATAACCCCAGCCGATGCCGTTGCTCGCCGGCGATCCGTACTGGAGCGCGTCCGGGGCGTCGTCACGGAGTACGTCGGCGCTGAGGCGCTCGAGGTCGTCGAGCGGGAACGTGGCCGGATCCGGTAAGCCCGCCTCGAACGCCCACCGGATCTCGAGGTCGGCCGGGAATTCGAAGGAACCCATTCGGGGAACTCGACGCACGCTCGACGACACAAGATCGTTGATGCGGTCGCCCACCTCAACCATCGCGACTCCTCTCTCTCTTGGTCGAGTTCGCGCCCGTGCGCCGAGCTGCCTCTTCGGCGCTGATGACCAGGTCGTCCGGTACGCGGGTGCTGAGTTCCCGGCGATCCTCGAGCGACCAGCGTCCCTCGGTGCGGCGCAAGCGGTCGATCCATCGGCGCGGTCGACGGCCCCATGGCGACGGCCTCCCGTCATCCTGCTGCTCCGTGATGTAGACGTAGGTCTGTGCCGTGGCGACGTCGCCGTCGATCGCGACCAGCTCGTTGTTGAGGAGGTGTCGCGAACGAGCGTGCTCGCGGTCCTGCGCGAGCGCCGACGACACGATGACGTCGTGGATGGCCGCCCGGTCGATGAGGTGCTGGACGCGCGGCTCGTCACTCCGGGGTATCAACGCTGGCTCTCCGCGAGTCCTGCGCGCCGTCGGGCCACGGTCGGCGATCCGCCAGCGTCCGTGTTCCCGCACGAATCGATCGAGGTACTGCCCGGCAACGACCCAGTCGCGCGAAGCGTCGCGTTCGTCGAGACGATGCGTGATCAGCGAGTACGTCTGCGTCCACGCGTCGTCACCGTCGACGTCGACGAGCTGCGTCCCGAGGAAGTGCGTGGTTGACGGAAAATTCTCGACTCCTGCAATGAACTCGAGCAGATCGTGCAGATCCGTGTATTCGTGTGGGCCGTACACCGCGTGAA
>JBKPCV010000068.1:0-2540 GCA_046727575.1 Actinomycetota bacterium | reverse complement strand
CCATGAGTGAGCGGGTCGACATCGAAGATCTGTTGGCGTTCATCAGAGCGTCCTCGTACCGGCAGTTGGCGACGTCGAGCACGGCCAGTGCGAGGTGGGCGCTGTTCAATGCGACGCCGGCGGGCGTTTCGCCATCCAAGTCCGCCATGAGTCCGGCGGCGGCAGCACGAGCGTCACTCTCTCGGCCCTGCCACGCGAACAGTTCTGCCTTGACCATGTACCAAGTCGCGGGGTTCTCGCCGAGCGCGCCCCCGATCTCGGCGGCTTCGGAGTGGTACTCGTCGGCACGCGCGAAACGGCCCGTCCACATCTCGTAATCCGCAAGGCGGTTGAGTGTGACACGCAGCGAGTCCACCGCTCCGCGCTCGCGTTCAGTTCGTTCCATTGCTCGGAGCATTGTGACGTAGCCGTTGACAGCCCAGAGTTCTTCGGCGGCCTTGCTCCCAAGCACTGACCAACGAGAGATCCCGGGCTCGGCGCTACTTGCGCACAGCATCGTAACGCCTTGTCGGTAGATCGGCACAGCGTCGGCGTAGCCGATTGCATATCGGGTCCCGAATGCCTCGAGCAGGACGTCTGCCACGGTTGGCTGAGCGTCGGGACTTGCAGGTGCGCGCAGGGCTACGAGCGCGACTTCGCTTGGCGTCGTGCCGTTCGTGAGCTGTGCGGAAACGGTGCACGCGGCGAGCGCATCGGCGTAGGTGTCGCGTGCGAGTCGCGGGTCGAGCGCTTCGATCTCCTTCGCCGCCTCGAGCAATACGCAAGGAATCTCGCTCGGAACGGTGAACGAGTTGAGTGCCGCCTCGAGGCGGTATGCCTGCGCCCGCACCATCGGCGTCGCGAGGTGCGGCCGAGCACGTTCGAGCAATTCCCTGCTCAGGTTCGTCGAGCCGCCGACAAAACGCGCGCTCGCCGCAGCCAGGATTCGCTCCGCCGCCAGCACAAGGTCGGGCGTGAGATCCGCAGCACGCGACCAGAAGGCGGCCTCAGCGCCATAGCGACCGCGGCCGCGCGCGTCCAACGCGCGGCTCACCAGCACGTCGGCGATTGCCGCATCAGGCCCGGCAGCCGTACCTCGGCGAGATGCCAGGCCCGTGCATCGGGTCGTGCGGGATCGGTCGCGTCGGCGAGCGCTTGGTGAATGGTGCGTCGGTCCGACGCGCTAGCGGCGCTGTAGACCGCCGAGCGAATCAGCGGATGGCGAAAACCGATCTCGGGCGTCGTTGTCAGAAGACCTTCTGCCTGGGCGATGTCAAGGGCGGTTGGATCGATCCCGAGGTTCTTCGACGCGCGCCACACCACAGTCGGGTCAGCGGACGGTTCGGCTGCGACGATGAGCAAGGCAGTCTGGGTGTCAGGCGGCAGGTTGCGCGCCTGGAAAAGGAAGTGCTGCTCAAGTTGTCCGCTGATCGGCAAGGGTTCGGGCAGTGGTTCGTCACCCGCGAGCTGTTCGGGTCGCAAGCCAAGTGCCAGTTCGCTGAGCGCGAGCGGGCATCCTCCGGTCTCGACAACAATCCGCCGCGCGACCTCCGCGACCAACGGACCGGTGACAACTGAATCGAGGAGCTGAAGTGCCGAATCGTGTGACAAGCCGCCAATCTCGAGGACCGGCAGGCCCTCGATCGTTGGGGCGCTCGGCGAGACGCGAACGCCGAACAACAACGCGACGCCCTCGGCGAACAACCTGCGCCCGATCAGCGCGAGCGCATCGAGCGACTCGTGGTCGAGCCGCTGCGCATCGTCGACAACACACAGCAACGGCCGCTCAGCGGCCGCATCAGCCAGCATTGTCAACGCGGCCAATCCCACGACGAATCGATCGGGCGCAGGACCATCGCGCACGCCGAGGGCGGTGCCGATCGCATCGCGCTGACGATCAGGTAGCGCCGCCACGTGATCCATGAATGGAATGAGCAGCGGCTGGAGTGCCCCGAAGCCGAACTCGCCCTCCGCTTGGATCCCCGCGACTCGGGCGAGATTCATGCCGGCGGCCGACGCGACCGCGTAGTCCAGCAAGGTTGTCTTGCCCATGCCCGCCTCGCCCTGCAGAACGAGAACGCCGCTCGACCTCGACCAGCGGCGTCCAACACACCCTCGATGGCGCGCTGCTCGGCCGCCCGACCAAGGACGCTGACATCGTGGCTTCGCCCCGGCGCGACCGCGCCAGTCGCGCCGCCTCGCGGGTCAGCAGACACAAGCAACCACCCCCCGCCGGCGCGTTACAAAGAACTAACCGTATTGGCGCCTTCTGAGATACGACATTCGCCGGCAGACTGCCCCCAGAACGCTTACGCGGCCCGCTTGACGAAGTCGAGCGCCGTCTGGGCGACCTCGCGCCAGCCGTGGTCGATCGTGAGGGAATGGCCTCGGTTCGGGATCTTCACGATCTCGGTCACGCCGGGGTTGCGCCTCTGGCGTTTGTAGGCGGCGTTCGCGATCGCCCACGGCACCGTGTGGTCCTTCTCGCCGTCGATGATGAGCAGGGGACCGCGATCGGAGTTCTTGGTGTTCACCTTCGCCTCGGTCCACGGGTTGAGGTT
>JBKPCV010000067.1:0-9515 GCA_046727575.1 Actinomycetota bacterium | reverse complement strand
CGACCTGGTCGAGCTCGGCACCGAGCCCGCGCGCCGGCGGGTCGGGACCTATTCGCTGGGGATGCGCCAGCGCCTGGGGCTCGCCACGGCGTTGCTCGGCGACCCTCAGCTGCTGATCCTGGACGAGCCGGCGAACGGCCTCGACCCAGCCGGGGTCCGCTGGCTGCGCACGTTCCTTCGCGACCTCGCCGCGCGAGGCCGCACCGTGTTGGTGTCGAGTCATCTGCTCGCCGAAGTCGCCCAGACCGTCGACCATGTTCTGATCATCGACCACGGTCGACTCCTCGCGAACGCGCCACTCGAGCAGCTGGGAAGCAACGGGCAGTCGCTCGAAGACGTCTACCTCGCGCTCACCGAAGGGGAATCCCGATGATTGGCCAGTTGCGCGCAGAGCTGCTCAAGCAACGCTCCACCGGAACCACTTTGGCTCTGTTCGCTGGCATGTTCGGCCTCGTCGGGCTTGCCATCGCGCTGCACGTTCTCACGCCCGCCGCGTCCGAGCTTGCGACCCGTTCGGATCAGATCGTCGTCTTCGAGGTCGGCACCCGGCTCGGCATGCTCTTCGCTGCGTTGGCTGGCGCGCTGGCGATCACGGCCGAGTTCCGTTACGGCACCATCCACCCGACATTCCTCGTCACCCCGCGACGCTCGCCCGTACTTGTAGCGAAGCTCGCGGTGAGCGCCCTGGTCGGACTCGTCTTCGGTCTCTTCGCCGAAGGGCTCATGGCCGGCGCGGCGAGCGCGGCGCTCGCCGGGCGGGGCATCGCCATTCAGCTCACGAGCAGCGACTACACGCAGCTGCTGCTCGGTGGCATGGTGGCGGCCGCGCTGTGGGCGATGATCGGCCTCGGCGTTGGCGCGCTCGTGCGCAACCAGATCCCAGTGCTCGTTGGCCTGTGCGCCTGGCTACTGCTTGTCGAGCAGCTCCTACCCGCCGACGCGGCGCGCTATACCCCTGGTGCCGCGGGATTGGGCCTGGCGATCAGCGCGTCCGGCACGCAACTCGCCGACACGGTCCCGGCCATCGCGACCGGCCTGGCCGTGCTCGCCTGCTCGACCATTGCGGTCTCGGCTGCAGGCTGGCGCGCCACCTTGCAACGCGACGCCGCGTAGACGCGCCCACAGCCGCTCGGCCTTCGACGGCTGAGGCGTCGCCCTCGTCGTCAGCTCACTCATCGAACGACTGCCCCGCGGTGTCCGCCCCGTAGACCTCGCCACACCACCAGCAGCGCCTCACCATCAGCGCGGTCTGGCCTCAAGCCAACAAACTTCCCGGCGTCGCGATCGACTCCTCGAAATCACCAACGAGCTCACCAAACACCGAGCGTGGATATAACCCACGCCAGCAGCCGAAGCACGAACGCGACCCCGTCTCTTGAGCCGTCGTGGAGCGCACCGCCCTGACGTCGACAACCAAGACGACGGGAACGGTTGCATAGGGTCGCACGACGACCCCATTGTGGACGGCGGTTCCCGCATTCGGTCGACCCACGAGGTTGTACGTGAAGAGCGATCGTTGGGTCGCACAATCCGGACTACCGGATCCGTGTCCTGCTCTACGCCGACGACCGAACGCCACCTACTCCCGACCGTCACTCCGCGCTGAAATCCGATGAGCCCGTCTCGGCCAATGCGATGAGCGCGGCGAGCACCACCGGGAAGTCGGAGGTGATCTCCGGGCCGAGCTGCGGACCCACCTCGTCCGCGGCTGGACCAGTGATCTCAGTTCGGTAGACGACTCGCGTGCGCCCGGATCCGAGCGGCTCGAGACGATGGGTGGTCCGGACCGCAAAGTTGCCGGCATCCATGACGTCGGTGAACGACTGCCCCGCTTCAACCTCCTCAAGGCGGAGCACTAGGGCCTCCTGCCCCGGCGGAGTCATCGTGAACGTGGCGCCGACCACGAACGGACCGTCGAACTCGATCCGTTCAATGCCGGAGTTCCATCGTGGCCACCCGCCGACGTCCGACAAGTACTCCCAGAGAACCTCTGGCGCCGCGAAAGTCTCTACGCTGTGCTCGTACGCCCACACATCTCCTCCTTGTGGTGAGGATCGCAGCTCGTTGACTTGGCTCACCGTTGATCACTCAGGAGATTGTCCAGCGAGCGTGCCGGATGGCCCGCCAGACGAGCGACCGTGTCGGTGACTGCCGCGGCGTACCCGTTGGTGCCCGAGCGGCGGTAGTCCTGGTACAGATCCACAAGCGCGCCCACCATCCACTCGCTCAAGCCGAATCCGGCCAGAGCGGTGCGCGCGGAGGAGTCGGGCGTGTCGACATACGTCACCTCCTTGCCGAGCGCCGTGGCGAGCCTGGCTGCGACGTCGCCATAGGACAGCGCTTCCGGTCCCGTGACCTCGCACGTGACGCCTACCTCGCCCGATCCGGTCAGGACGGCAGCCGCGACTGCGGCGACGTCACGCGTGTCCACCATCGAGATGCGAGCGGTTCCAGCGTTGAGGTAGAAGCGCCCGTCTGCCCCGATGGACGGGATGGTCGTCTCGGGAACGTTTTGAAGGAACAGATTGGGCCGGACGATCACATGAGGGACACCAGAAGAACGCAGGTATTCGTCGCAGATTCCGTGATCGCGGCCGAACGTCGCCTCGGACAACGGGTCGGCCCCCAGGATGGAGCTCCGAACCAACAACGCGACTCCCATTTCGCGGGCGACGTCGATCGCGTGCTGGTTGAACTCCACCTCGTTGGGTGTGGGCCCACACAGGAGAAACACCCGGTCCACGCCCTCCATCGCATCGCGCAACGAGGCGCTCTCCCCGAGATCGCCGACCACACTCTCCACCCGGTCGGGAAATGCAGCTCCCACCTCATGCGAACGCGTGAGCGCCCTCGTGGGTTCACCTCGTGATGCAAGCTCGTGTAGGAGCGCAGAACCGATCTTGCTCCGCCCGCCGATGACCAGGATCATTTTCTCTCCTCCCGAGACGCGTGGTCCGTAGACCGCGAGCACGTTGTCCGAGTGGAACGTCTGAGTGCTCAGGTCCTCGAGCAGCACACCCGGCGATCGAGCGCGTCGTAGAGCGAACAGCCGATGCGGGCAACAGGGGTTGAGCCCGCCCGGTGCCGCCGAGACTTCGATACGTCGGTGAAGTTTTCGTCATCGACGATCTGAGGAATGACGACCGAGAACGGAAGTCGCGGATCACGCGATGGACTCATTACTTCTCTCTCGAGTCGAAATCCCTCGTGTCCGCTTCGTCCGGCTCAGGCGCCGCAGCATGCGTGGGACGGATCGGTCCACGTTTTGGTCGTGGTCTCGGTCTCTTCTGTTGGATCAAGTTCGGCCCGCAGAACGGGAGTGCGGCGCTCCTGGTAGGCCCGAGACCAGACCCGGTAGTTCGGCGAGTCGAGGACCGAAGAGGTTGTGCAGGGGCTCGATCGTGATGTTCATCTCACGCTCGATGCCGACCTTCTCGGCCGCCGGTCGTAGTCGCCGCTGGACGAAGTCTTCGAAACCCTCTTCATGGTCCCAGATTTCGATGATCCGGAATCCAAACTCCGTCGGCAGCGTCACGTGCAAGTAGATGCCTGCTGCAGGATGTTCTTCGACGCCGAGCTCATCGAGGATCGTTCGGTACTCCGACGCCGTCAGGTCCATCACGTCCAAGGTCGAAACCACCGTCATCTCAGTCTCCCATCGCTCGAGTTGTGTGCCCACCACGAGCACATCCATTGCCAGGGGTCACCCCGTCGCCGACGCCCGCGCATCGAGGTAGGGAGGGCACTAGACACCGACCGCTTCGATCACGAGTCGGGCGGCAGCCGTCGCGGAGTATTGCTGCTGGCCGGTCACGAGAATCCCGTCGCGTACGGCGTGCGCCTTGAAGCGGCCGTCGACGATGAAGTTGGTGTCCGGGAGCTTCTTGGCCTCCACTTCGATGCGGAAGGGTTGGATGCGTTGCCCGACATACTCGTCGGCGAAGTCCTCCTCGGTGTTGGCGAACCCGGTCCAGGTCTTTCCGGTGACCAGCAGCTCACCAGTGGAGAGCGTGGTCTTGAGCAAGACGCAGGTGGCGTGACACACCACAGCCGTGACCTTGCCGGCCTCATAGAACGCGCGGACGAGTTCATGTACGCGGTCGTCGTCGTAGAAGGTGTACATCGGTCCCTGACCGCCCACCAAGAAGACGGCGTCGTAGTCACCCGCCCAGACATCAGCGGCGACGTCGGCCAGGCTCTTGGTCTTCTCGAGCAGCGCGAGGTGTTCGGGTGAGTGCAGGAACCCGAGGCTGATGAGGTCGTCAACCGAATACCCGCTGTCGTCGCGGGGGTCGCTCCACGCGTCGGCCTCGAGGTCGCCTCCATCGGGGCTGACGATGTCGATCTGATAGCCACGCTCGGCGAACTCCCAGTAGGCGTGGGCGAGCTCACCCCACCAGAAACCGATCGGCCAGCCGGTCTGCTTGGAGACCGCCGGGTTCGACGCGACCATCAGGATCCGCTTGGGATGGTCCGGATTCGCGACGTTCGCGTTTGCGCTCATTGCGCGCCTCTCTTTTGGCGACTTCTGTTGTAGGCGCGGCCGCGCGGATGAACAAGCGCAACTTGTTGTTCGTCTACAAGACAGACTTGTTGGTCGCTCCACTGACGTCGCGACCGTGGCTCTTGGGCTGCGTTGAGCTGGTTCGTCGCCGTCGTCGGACGAGCCAGCTTCACTGCGGCCGCGCTCGAACTCCACATCGCGCAGCAAGCGTTGAGCCAGCAGATGAAGGCCCTGGAACGCACGCTGGGCGTGACCCTGTTGCGGCGCACCTGCAGACCCTCACCACCGCCTACGACACCGTGCCCGCCGTGGTCGCCACCGCCACCGAGGTCTTACCCCAGCTCATCGACACCGGGAAGGCCAATGAGCAGGTCACGAGACAAAGCATGGCGCAACGCCCGGAGCACGTGATGCCCGAGTGTTTCCGGTTCCGCTGATCGGGGGAGATGCGCAGGACGTCGATCCGGAGTTCCGCGCGGTGGGGTCCGGATCTCGTGAAGCCGACACGGCAACGGCTTCGTGCATCACTTTCTGATGCGAGCGAGGGTGTTGCGGTCGCGGTGGCAGTAGACGTCCTCGATGCGGGGTTGGAACATGAACGTTTCCTGCTCGTAGGAGTACTCGTCAGGTTTCGACAGATCCACGGTCATCCGGAACCGGGTCGTGCGCGCGGTAGTGCTCAGGTGCGGATTCGAAAGGACCCCGAAGTCAGCCGCCCCAGCCTCGGCGCTCACAGTCAAAGTGACGTCGGCGGGTCGTGCGGATCCGCCTGCGAGCACCACGATGCCACGCGGCGTAATGAGGGCGCGCATGACGAGTTGATGCTCTGCGTCCCAGAACCAGTAGCCGATCTCGGTGTGAAACGGCATCTTTTCACCCGTCCGCCATGCCGTGGTCGTGTAATCGAGGCGATAGAGTGCCTGCGCACCGTTGTGGGCGGGACCGGCCGGAGTGAACGAGCTCAGTTCACGAAAGGGAGCGGATTCCTCGCGGCCCCGGGCGTAGACGTAGGCGTCGTCGTGGCCGTGGTCGCCTCTCCACCGGCCGATCAGCGGCGCCAACGGCCCGAGTGCGGCGGGATCTGGCAGGGGCGCGCTCATCGACGATGACGGTACTGCTCCGCCCAGGAGCGTCGTTCGCAAGCTTGGCAGCGCAGTGTCCCGCAGGCGCGGCTCGGATGGTCGGGGCACGCCGCGTTCGAGGCGTTCTGAGTCTTGACCCGCTTGCCGCCTCCCGTCCGGCGAACGCCGCGAGTTGTCGCGGAACTGTTTACCGCGTACTTCCCCGAGAGCCGTTACCTGTCTGCAGCGAAAACCCGGCGCTTCTTGGGCAAGCTCGCGTCTGCCGGCATTGGCGGAGCATGCGTGGGACAGATCCGTCCACGTTCGTTGGCGTCCACCGGTGGGTCGGTCTTCGAGTGGGTCGCGAGGCTTGAGAGGTGTCGCATTGGATCCACCGGTGTTGTCGAGATGACAACGGTCGCCTGCTCGGAGCCTCGCGCGGCGTACCGTCGCTCGGCGAACCGATACTGCTCATTCAGCGCCGTTCTGGCGAGTTCGCGGCGTGAGACCGCGATTCTGTCGGAGTGATCGATTAGCGCTCGAGTGTGCGCGCACCGCGGGGGGCGTCTTCACGCGCGCTCGGCGCCGCGATGTCGTCTGTCCCGGCGGGTATGCGGCGGGAAGCAGGCTCATGAGCTTCGGGAACAGGGGGCTGAAGCGGCCCTCGCCCCACGGCAGTTGCGGCTCGTTGGCCATCGCCTGGCTGAGCGTTCCGGCGATGAGGATCGAGACGAGGTAGACCGCTTCCTCGGAGTTGGCGTCGGGCCCGAGCTCTCCGGCGGTGACCGCGTCGGAGAGTGCCTTGCGGTTGAGGGCGACCATCTCAAGCTCATGCGCTGGTCGCGCCGCGGCCGAGTGTTGACCGCGGACCGCGGTCGGGAGTTCGCGTTCGCGACCGAGGAGGGCGGGCGCGAGGGGACCACGTGGTGCTATCGGTTCGAGCCGGTCGGCGGCGGGACGCGCGTTACCGAGTCGTACCACGTCGATTGGATCCCGCTCTGGGCGCGCGTTGTCGACGTTCCCACCAACGGCGCCAAGGAACTGCGAGAGGCGATGCGCCACACGCTCGGGGAGCTCAGACGACCGCCGAAGCCGTCACCACGCGACGAGCGCAGTCGTGATCACCACCTACATGGCCACCGCCGATGTCGACGTCCTTACCTGGAGCTTCCGGTCTCAGGGTTAGGCCTCGTCCCGATCAACGCCTTTGTCCTCCACGGGTCCGAGCCGGTTCTCGTCTAGCACGCGTCTCAGAGTCTTTGACTTCGCGACCAGCATGAGCCAGGCACTGATCGATCATGGCGGATGCTGCCGCGACGCTTCACCCGGTATCGCGCTGCGAGCCTCTCATTGCTGTTCCGTGTCCTGTGCGGGTTGGCCGGTGACGACGACCAGGGCCATGAAATGGAAGGGCGGCAGGAACACCGAGTAGTTGTCACCGGATCTGTGGATCGGGAGGGCAGTGTCGCTGACCGCGTCGAATGCTCGGAGCCGGAATGGGTCGCCCGCTGTGGGTCGGGGGTGCGGCAGGTCGTGGCGGGCACGCCAGGCGACGCGCACGCCGGCGGCGGGTGGAGCGGGCGCGTTGACGACGGGTACGGGGTTGTCGGCGCTTGTGATCTGCACCCAGCTGAAGTCGTTGGTGACCGCGACGACGAGCCGCCGCCGGTCCATGTAGGCGACGGCATATCGGCCGGCCGGTCCGCCGGTCACGACCAGTGGCGCAGTGGCGGTGTGAGGTTGGATGGTTGCGCGGAGTGCGCGGGCGGCCGACTCGGTGGTGTTCGGGTCGCTCCACCCCCAGGCCGGCTTGTTTTCGATGATGGTGCCGCCGCCGGCTTCGAAAGCGGCGACCGCTTGACGTTGGGAGGTCGTCAGCTCACCCGCGTTGGGGAGGACGAGGAGCCCGTATCCATCGAGCTCACCGTCGGCCAACTGGTGGTCGTTGACCACTCCGACGGGCAGACCGAGTTCGGTGAGGACCTTGTAGGCGCCGATCAGCGGCCAGAGCACCTGCTGCCAGGCACCGCGATAGTCAGCTCGTCGTGCGTTGCGGTTGCGTTCGCTGAAGTGAACGGCGGCCCAGCGCAGCGGGCGCGTCCCCGCGATGTGGGGAGACACCCGTGCGCCCAGGGCGAACGCGGCTTGGAGGGCGTCGAGTGGGGTCTTGCCGTCGGATGGTTGTGCTCGCCCGAGGAGTGTCCGTTCTTGGACGTCCATGTTGGCGACGCCGCCGAAGGTGATCACGCTGGCGGCCGCCGCTCGAGCATGGTGGATGTTGGGCACGCCGCTCACCCAGATGTGAGGTGGGCGGCCGTCGCTGCTGTCGCGCAGGACCGTCCAGCCCAACGCTTGGCGAAGATGCTCGGCGGGGACAGCAAGGTCGGGGTTGTCGATGAAGACGCGCTTGTTCAGCGCGTCTCGGACGGCGAGCCGATATTCGTTCTTGGCGGAATCGGCGATGCTGGCCAGCCGAGTCGTCATTTCACGATCCGTCAGAGCCGGAAGGGTTGTGGTACTGGTGAGAAACACGACATGGGGGTGTGTCGCTTTCACCGTGTCGCGCCAGTAGGCGAACGTTTCTTCGATCCGGCGGGCCTTGAAGTCAATGAACCGCCGGTAGCGCGGGTCGGCATCGTCGATGTCCGTCGGTGCTGGCTGGCCGGTTTCCGCCACCCAGGCGGTTTCGAGGGCCGAGCCCCAGCAGCCTTCGGGAGGAAGGTGTCGCTCGTCGAACTTCAGGCCGTCGACGCCCATGTCGGCCAGTTCGAGCAGCCGGGTGAGCACGACCTCGCGGTACGGGCCGGTGATGTCGAGATGGACGCCTCGCTTTCCGACGATCGGCGGTCCCGGCGTCCCGTCGCGCGACGGACGACGGCAGATCCAGTCGGGATGCCTGGCGGCCAGTCTCGCTTCGGCCATGTGCCAGACGTAGGCGATCACGTGCAACCCCTGAGCATGGGCCTCGTCGATGACCTCCTTGGCGATGCTGCGGCCACGCTCGACGAGGACGCCGTCGATTTCGCGGTCGCGGTCGGACCACGGGCGACCGTCGTCCCACAGCGGCAACGCCGTTGGCCACCACGGGTCTTCGTCTCCGGATTTGACGTGGCGCGTGAAGACGGCTGCCCCCAGCGCCTTGAAGCCGGCGCCCGCCTCGGTGAACTCGGCTTGGTCGTGCCACGGGCCCAGCCGCAGCCGCGTGTGGCCATGCACCCGGTTGGTAGTGAACCAGGTCGGCAACCCGGCCCCGGGTTCGGTGACACCGATCACTGCAGACGCCGGCGCCGGTGTGGGCAGGTTCGGCGGCTGAGGCAGGATCGCCGTCGACCGGGCGCCCCCTCGCTCGTCGTCGGGGTGTGCCGACTCCGTGTCGGTCGATGTGCGAGGGTCATCGGGGTTCGACATCATCTTTTCTTCGAGTGGCGGCGATCGACGCCGCGGAAGGGAGTCGATCCGGCGGGCAAGGCGCCATCCACATCCGAGTTGGGCCATCCGCCGACGTTTGGCTTGGACTTCCGTCGTGGCTTGTGTGATCTCACGGTTGACGAGCGCCTCGACGCCTGCCACCAACCAGCGGCGATGACGGCGCCGCGCGCCGCCGCCACGCCGCGTTCACACCTCGTCGTGGCATCGTCAGCGACCTAGCCGTTCGCGCAGATCGCGTAGACGACGCCGTGGACGTCGGTGTCATCGTCGGCGCCGACACCGATGCTCCATGCCTCGACGCCCGGCTGGACGACCTCGGGATGGGACTCGCGGAACTCGTTGACCCCCGCTTGCTCGATCTCATAACCACCAGACACGACCACGGTGTCTGGTGGGCACTCCGAGGTCGCCACGTACGTGAACTCGAACGTCGACTGGGGCACGGTGAACTCGCGAGCGACCACTTGCACGCCCGCAAACCCGCCTGCCGGCCCCGGCGGCCCCGCCGGGCCGGTCGGGCC
>JBKPCV010000066.1:0-5465 GCA_046727575.1 Actinomycetota bacterium | reverse complement strand
GTGGGTCACCGCACGCCGAGAGACAACGACAGCAAGCCCCGTCGGCCCGCGCTCTTCCCCTACTTGAGCAGGCCGTTATCCGCCGCACGCGCGCCAGACTTGCCGTTCGGGACTCGACTACGCAGCTACGGAACAGGCAATCTGTCGCCGTGTCCCTGCCGGGCACTTGTCGGCTCCGACAAGACTTCAACGACCAGCGCTCCGATCTACGCGTTGTGTCCTTGGTGTCGCCGACATGTGACCAGTGCTTTGCGGGACTGAAATTGGTGTTCGACGTCATCGACGCCACTCCGGGTGTCGCGGTCTTCGTGCTGTGGCTCAACATGTTTGAGGGCGACACATCGCAGGCAGCGCGTCGCGCTGCCAACGACTTCGGTGTCGATGGGTTGGTGAAGCATTACTGGGAAGAGGAGGGTTGGCCTATCTCGACCCGGGTGCGTTCCGTGCTCGGCATCGGTCCGTACGATCCGACGCAGAGCGCGTGGGATGTCCATCTGCTGTACCGACGCGGCGCCGAATGGGACGGCGCTGACCCGCCTCCGCCGACGGCGTGGGCGTACAACCTGCTGGACGACCTCGGTGCTGGTGCACGGCTCAGCGCGACGGTCGTTCGCAGTTGGCTCAGTGAGTGACCGGGCGGAAGAACTGGGCACGCGCCCATCGACACAGATCTGATGGTTCTCCGACGTTCTGGCGCGGCGAAGTCGCTGGCGACGACGACGCGGACCGGGCAATGTCTTGGTCATGCAACGGGACGACAGCCTCGATCTCGCTGTAACGCCACTGCGACCTATGACCGATGGGGTGGTCACGATCCGGCCGCCCGAAGCAGGCGATTCAGGAAGATTCATTGCCGGACGCGACGAAGAGTGGCGCCGATGGCTCGGGCCAGGCGACGATGACCCACGGCCAACGGCGTGCATCGTTGTCGCCGGCGAGGTCGTCGGCTGGGTGGACTTCGACCCGAACCATGAGCGGGTCCAATCGGGAGAAGTCAATGTCGGTTACAACGTCTTCGCGCCGCACCGCGGCAACGGCTATGCGTCGCGCGCGGTCGAGCTACTGATTCGCTACCTGGACGAGTGCACGGCCTTCCACACTGCGACGCTGTCGATCGACTCCGGCAATACAGGGTCGCTCGCGGTCGCGGCGCGCACCGGATTCGTTCTGAGCGGTGATCCGCAGGCGAAGTGTGCCGAGTTCAGGCGGCTGGTGCGGCCGGAGGCGCGTCACTAGACACGGAACTGCCTGATTCGCGCTCGCCGAGCCGCTCCCGATCGGCCATGATGAATCTGTACGCCGGCGTCATGCGATCGAGAAGGGCAATCGTGTTCGATCCTGAGTCGTTCGTGAGCGCGTGTCGGGAAGCGCTCGCCAAGGTCGATCCCGCTGTTGCGGTGCAGGACATTGTGGCTGCCGATCTCTGAGGGTCCCGTCGCCGCGGTGGTCGCGCACCCCGACGACGAAACCTTCGGGCTCGGGGCGCTCCTCGCCAACCTGGCTAGCGAGGGGCGTGAGGTACGCGTCCTGTGCTTTACGCACGGCGAAGCCAGCACCATCGGTGCCGGCCCCGGCCTTGGCGACATTCGCCGCCGGGAGCTCTTCGACGCCGCCCAGGTCCTGGGCGTCGCGCACGTCACGCTGCTCGACCTCACCGACGGGTCTCTCGATGCGCTTCCCGACGCCGAGCTCGACACGCACATCGACCGCTGGCTCAGCACCGACGTCGCTGCGCTCGTCGTCCTCGAGCCACAGGGCGTCACCGGGCATCCCGACCATCAGGCGGTGAGCCGGGCCGCCGAGCGCGTCGCCGATCAACGCGCCCTTCCCGTGGTCGAATGGGGCATCGACCCCCTCACTGTGTCCCGGCTCCAAGCAGAGCACGGGCTGCCCTTCGAGTCGATCGGCGACGGGCCCGACGTCTACGACGTGCCCGTTGACCGAGCCGCCCAACTCGCGGCCATCCGTACCCACGCGTCCCAGCTCGACGACGACCCAGTCGTCTGCAAACTCCTCGCCCTCACCGGCGACATCGAGCGCGTCCGCATCCGCCAGCCACACACGTCGGGGTGAGCGCGCTCCGATCTGGCGTGGCTACGGGGACGGTTCCATGGCTCGTCGCGGTTGTAGCCCCGGAACCTGGCGGCTCTACAGCGTCGCGCCCAGCTAACGCGCCAGAACTGCCGTCTCGCGCACGCGCGTTCTGTTGCGATGAAGATGCTGGCGACGTGAACCCCGTTCGGGCAATCGGCGTGGGTTCCGGTACGAATGTCAGCTACCTGCTCCCAGCGGTGAGTCAGGCAACCGCCCGCGGGTTATGCGCATCGCTGATCGGCACTAGAGGGGTATGCGACGAAAGTCTGTGCGGTTAAGCCTCTTGCTCGCGCGCCCGGATCGCTCCGAGCGACTCTGCGAAGTGCCAGTGGTGGCCTTCGAGATCGTCGGCCTCGTAGCGGCGGTACCCGTAGAAGGCATCCTCGATCGGCATCGTGATCGTGGCGCCCTCTGCGACGGCGTGTTCGTAGTGCGAGTCGATGCCGTTGACCGCGACCTGGATCGCGACCGTCGCGTGCCCGACGTCGCCGGGACTGTAAAGGCGATGGACGTTGCGCGCGGCTTCGGTCGCACGGCCGATCATGACCACCCCGTCGCCGAACTCGAGCCAGGCGAGCATCCCCTCTTCCTCATCGCCGCTGCCCATCCGGGCTTCGCGGCGTTCGGTGAACTGGAACACGCGGGTGAGGTACTCGAGCGCTGCGACTTCATCCGCATAGGTGAGACGGGGATACATCGCCGGTGTGCGACTCCAGGCCTTTTCGTGAGGTGTCATGGCTCCGATGGTGGACATGAGCTTCTCCTTCTCGCGCTTGAACAATCCGGGGTCGCCCTCATCCACGGGGAGGACCCGGTCGGGGCGAAGTGCGGCTGTCACTTGTTCTTCTGCGTTCTCGCGAACCAGTTCGCGGAGTCGGCGACGCGCCCGGTTCAGCCTCGAACGAACGGTGCCGACGGGCACGTCGAGCGCAGCAGCGATCTGGTCGTAGGGCATGTCCTCCCAGGCGAAGAGCAAAAGGGTGTCGCGTTCTCCTTGGGGGAGTGTGGCGATCGCGGCGGCGACGTCGCCCCAGAGCCGCGAGGCGTCGAGACGAGCGTCGATCTCGGAGAAGACGTCGGATGCGGTGATGGAGGTGTTCACCAACCGCGCTGTCGCGTCGAGACGGCGAGCCTCTCGTTGCCGGTGGCGGGCCAAGAGATTGCTCGCGATCCCGTACAGCCACGGCCGCGCGTGCGCGCGTTCGGTGTCAAAGCCCGCCCGCTTCTCGAATGCGATGCGAAAGAGTTCCCCGAGCAGCGAGTCGGCGTCATCCGGGCCGACCCGGCGCACGAAGTACCGGAAAATCGTGGTTGCGTGCCGGTTGAACAGTTCGCCGAAGGCGGCCGGCGAGTTCAATGAGCAGTTGATGACCTCGGCATCGGTGCGCGGATCCATCACTTCATGTTCCTCTCTCGCAACGACGAGTTCGGACCTTTCTGTCTCGTGAGCCGCCTCCGACCAAGGACGTCCGAGGGTTCCCCCGAACGGTGGACCCGAGAACACAGAATGACGCGACAGAGACGGCGCGAATGCGACAGGCGACGCTCATCGCCGCGGAGCCAGGCACCTTTACTCGCGATGTAGTCCGCGCCCGAACTGCCGTTCCGCGTGAGCGCGGTCGCAACAGAACGCGACAACAGAACACTCGTCTCGATTCGAGCTGGAGCCGTGCAGATCGACACGACTGTGTGCCCTCGAGCCGGGCGCTGTCGGATACGTCCGACCTTGTGATCTGTGAGTCTCGACGACTTCTGATCGATGATGGCGCCGCACCGAACGCCGAATCGGTCGCGCGAACGAGCGCACCCCCAGAGGTGAGTTCGCACCAGGACCGGCGCCGCACCGCGTGACACCTCTCGTGTGGGCAGCCAGTCGGTCCCGAGCTTCGGGTTTCATGTGGCACCGTCTCCCGAGCTGACGACATGCAGATTCACCAATTTGGCTTGACGCATCGAACACAGTTGATGTAAACTCCGGGCGTGACCGTGCAGCACGCTGTTCTGGGCATGACCCCGCCCGAGTTCCTTCAACTGGCGGGTCATCCGCTGCGTTGGCAGCTGCTGGGCGAGCTGGCCAGAAGTGACCGCACCGTGCACGAGCTGACGGGCCTGGTCGGCGAGGCGCAGAACCTCGTCTCGTACCACCTGGGCAAGCTCCGGGAAGCCGGCCTTGTCTCGACGCGCCGCAGCTCGGCCGACGGCCGAGACGCCTACTACACCGCCGATTTAACCCGGATCAGTGAGCTGCTGACGGCGACTGCCGGGGCTCTTCACCCCGGCCTTCGCCTCACCCCGCCGTCAGGTGGCAGCGACGGGCCAGGCACGGTGCGGGTGCTGTTCTTGTGCACGGGCAACAGCGCCCGGTCGCAGATGGCCGAGGCGCTGACCCGGGATCGTTCCGGAGGAGCCGTCCAGGCCTACAGCGCCGGCAGCCACCCCAAGCCGTTGCACCCCAACGCGGTCCGGGTGATGCGAGACGATCACGGCGTCGACCTGGCCGGTCACCAGTCGAAGCATCTGAGCGTGTTCGCCGACCAACACTTCGACTGGGTGATCAGCCTGTGCGACCGGGTCCGCGAGGTGTGCCCCGAGTTCCCCGGCGACCCCGAGACCATCCACTGGAGCATCCCTGACCCGGCGGCCGGCCAAGCCGATGACGAGGCCAGCTATCCGGCATTCCAACAAACCGCCGCCGAGCTCGAGACCCGCATCGGGTTCCTGCTCGCGGTGCTCACCAACGGCACACCCGCGTCCTGAGAACGAGGAGGAGCAATGACTGAACCGAGTGGGACGGTGAACGTCCGCTACATGGTCGACGACGTCGAAGAGGCCGTCGCCTTCTACACCAAGTTCCTCGACTTCGAGCTCCTCAACAGCTTCGCGCCCGCGATCGCTCACGTCACCCGCGGCAACCTGCGGCTGCTGCTCAGCGGACCGACCAGCTCGGCAGGGAGACCGATGCCCGATGGCGCCAAGCCAGGGCCCGGCGGCTGGAACCGCATTCACTTGATCGTCAGTGACATCGACGCCGAAGTCGCTCGCCTCCGCGACGCCGGCGCCCGGTTCCGCAACGACGTCATCGAAGGACCCGGCGGCAAGCAGGTCCTGCTGCAGGACCCGTCCGGCAACGTGGTCGAGCTCTTCCAACCCGCGCAATGAACGCGACCGAGCCGGCCGTGCCCGTCGCGCCCTCGGCCGCGCCTCCGCCCGGGCGTGGGAGCGATGGCGCTCGACGGCTCTCGCTCGGAGGTGACGTTCGTCGTGACACGGACAGCGCCCACGTGCTCGTGCACGCGGTGTCGCACCGCGGTGTGCCCCGAACACGGGCAGGAACACCAAAAAGGAGGATCCGAGATGCCACAGCGCCACGC
>JBKPCV010000065.1:0-8702 GCA_046727575.1 Actinomycetota bacterium | reverse complement strand
TTCTCGGTGCGCGGCGGGATACTGTGCGTCGGTGGCGCCGGATCCGATCACGTGGGGGGTTCTCCCCGACGACTTGTTCGAGCGGGTCGTGTTGTTCTCGCCACATTTCGACGACGCCGCGCTCGGCGCCGCACACATGCTGTTCGCGCACCCCGACTCGACTGTCGTCACCGTGTTCGGTGGGCCTCCCCCTCAGTATCCGGATCCGCCGACCGAGTGGGACGCGCTGGGCGGCTTCCGCTCGGGTGACGACGTGGTCGCAGTGCGGCGCGAGGAGGACGCAGCCGCAATGAAGGTCCTCGACGCGCGACCGGTGTGGCTGGAGTTCGTCGATCACCAATACCTGGAGCCTGCTGCCCGCGCCACTCCGGACGCGATCGCCGGGGTCCTGGCGCGTGTCGTCGACGAAGAGCGTCCGACCGCGGTGTTCCTCCCTATGGGGTTGGCCAATCCGGATCATGTCGCGACGCACGACGCGGCAATACAGGTTGTGTCACGGCGCACGGATCTCGCGTGGTTCTGTTACGAGGACAGCGGCTACAAGCACATTCCTGGGATGCTCGCGTGGCGCGTCGCGAAGCTGTTCTGCTCGGATCTGTGGCCGACGCCGATGATCGTCCCGACCCTCGTCGATCACGACCGCAAGCGCGCCGCGATCGAGTGCTACCAGTCACAGCTCGGGCCGCTGAACCGCGACCATGCGCTCGGTGCTCGCATCGGGGGCAGCGTGCCGGAACAGTTCTGGCGGCTCGCACCACCGCCACCCGGTTGGGAGCGCATGCGCGACCTGTGACGCACAACGCACTCAGCATCGTCTCAGGCTGCGGCGGCGAGCATCGACGGCATCACTGACTCCGACGAACGAACGATGTTGCCCCCGGCAACACCCGAACCACGGCGGCGCGGCCTCTTCCTGCCGACGTGGCTCGCCGTCGTCGTCGCGCTGCTCCTCGTCGGTGGTCTCGGCTTCTTCGTCGGGTGGGCCGTCACGCCCGGCGACAATGACTCGAGCCGCGCGGCCGGTGCCGAGAAACCGTCGAACGGGAGCACTCCGAGCCCCACCGCGCCGTCGTCGCCGCCGACGACGACCGCGCCCGGCACGTCTGGGCTGTCGAAGGCCGGGCTGGGCCAGGACGACCTGGGCCAGTCGTTCGGCTTGGTGCTCATCCCGGGTGGCAATCGGGTCTCCGGCGAGCCGACACTCGATCTCTGCAACGGGACGTTCGCCAGCGAGTCGTCGCGGCGGGCACGGTTCCAGGTCGCCGCTGTCGACGCGCAGGAAAACGTCGCGCTCAGCACCGAGACCGTCCAGTACGCCAACGGCGCGGCGACCGTTCAGGCGTTCGACGAGCTGCGGTCGGTGGCGGCGAGTTGTCCGAGCACACCGGTCACGAGCCCGGTCGGCGAGGCGGCCGTGACGACCACGTTCAACGCCGCGCCGGACGGCACGTGGCCTCAAGTCTCCGGAGTCGAGCGGCTTGCGTTCGATTTCGACACCAAGGATGGGTCGGGCCAGAACCACCACTCGCTTGCCGTGTACCTCCGCCGTGGCCGCGTGCTGATGGGTGTCTACTTCTCGCAGCCGGACGGGCCGCAGACCGCAGTCGCCGGGCAGAGCACGGTCGCGGGCATCGTGGACCTCTTCGCCAAGCGCATGGCCCAGCTGCCCGATTCGCTCGTCAACGACTGACCCGCGTCAGAAGCTCCTGCAATAGACGGTGTCGAGCTTCTGCGTGCGCGGGCGCGTCACGATGAAGATGTGCACGTCACCGACGTCGTCGACGTCCTGACCTCCGGCGTGACCCGCCACCCGGCCCATGTAGCCCCGCTCCGTCCACATCGTCGTCGCCGCTTCGGCGTCGACCGGGTCCCACTGGAAATCCGTCGTCCCTGTTCCGGTGCCGGCCGCGGTTCCCTGGACGAGCGTGGTGACGCGAATGTGGTCGTCGCGTACTTCGTCAGCAAGGATGCGGTCGAACATCTCGAGCGCGGCCTTCGTCGAGACGTACATCGACAGCATCGGGAACGGGTCGAGGGTGGCCTCGCTCGACGTGTTCACGATGTCGCCACCTCCCGCGGCTCGCATGAGCGGGATCGCCGCCCGGCACGTGTAGACGGGGCCGAGGAAGTTGGTGCTCACCTGCCGCATGATGTCGCCGTCGCTCAACCGTTCGACGCTGCACGGCCGGTAGATGGCGGCGTTGTTGATGAGGATGTCGAGCTTGCCGAACCGCTCCTCGACCTCTGCGAACGCGGCGCGCACGCTGTCGGGATCGCCGACGTCAGTCGTCACCGGTATCGCGCCGCCGCCCAGCTCCTTGGCGACCAGCATCAGCCGGTCGTGGCCGCGCGCGAGCATGAACACGGCCGCGCCCTCCTCTACGAAGCGCTTGGTAATGCCTTGTCCCGAACCGCTCGTCGCGCCGGTGACCACCGCGACCTTGTCGTCGAGCGCGCCCATCCGTCCTTCTCCTTCTACTCCTGTACATCGCCGGTCAGCAGGAGACCGTCACTCCGTGGACGGTCGCCTCGCCGCCGATCAGGAACAACAACATGGGTAGCACGGCGCGATCCAGGTTGGCCCCCGCGCTCGGCTGGAAGACGTTCACTCGCACGCCCCGGAAGAACCAGGCGCCTGCCGCGGCCCGCGACCAGGCGACGACCGCCTGGGCGACGGTCGCAGGCAGTGCTCGGCCGGCCTCACCGAGCTCGCCCGCCATCTCGGCGTGATTGATCACGTGGCCGCCGCCCGCCGGAGACATATGACGAAACGCAGCCTGGTTCGACGTGCGGGTCGCACGCAGGCACGACTTGAACAGCATGTCGAAGTGGGCGCGGCTCACGTCGAGCGCCGGGATGTCGCCACCCTTCGGCTTGGCGAGGTTGGCAAGCACGTCGAGGCCGCCGAGGTCGGCGATGGCGCGCTCGACATCCGCAGTGGCGTCGCCGTCCGCCGACAGCGCGATCGGAGCGACCGCCGCACCGGCGTCGCGTAGCGCCGCCACCGCGGGCGCGCCGAGCGGGCCGTCCGCGTCGATCACCGCGATGCGCAGTCCGTCGAACGCCATCGGTACTAGAACGCCACGTTGATCTTGCCGACGTGGATGTGCTGCCCCGAGATCGCGTGCGCGCCACTCGACGCGAGGAACACCATGACCGGGCCCATGTCGCGGTCGGCGTCGGTTCCCTCGAGCATGCGATCGGAGAGGGCGACGATCTCGCGCGGCTCCCGGTGCCGGTACTCCTCGTACATCGGGGTCCAGATCGCCGGACACATCGCGACGACGGCGATGTTGTAGGGACCCCACTCACGCGCGATCGAGCGTGACCAGCCGAGTACGCCGCCCTTCGACACCGAGTAGACCGGCGCCATCGGCATACCACCCAAGCCCGCGTCGGACGCGTAGTTGACGATCCGACCACCGCCGGCTTCCTGCATGTGACGGCACGCGATCTGGTTCGTGCGGATCGTCGCCCAGAGGTTCGGTTCGAGGATCTCCTCGAACTGCTCCTCGGTGCAGTCCTGTGGCGTCGCGCCGCGCTCGATGCCGGCGACGTTCGCCAGCACGTCGAGCCCGCCCAGCCACTCGATGCCACGTTCCATCACCTCGTCGAGCGCAGGCGAGGCGACGTCGCACTGCTCGAAGTTCACGTCGCCGCCGAGCTGGGCGGCTTCGGCAGCTACGCGGGCGCCGGCGTCGCCATTGATATCGATCGAGAAGACCCGTGCTCCCTCGCGCGCGAATGCGCGCACTGAAGCTGCACCCATGCCGCTCGCCCCGCCGGTGACCACGATGCGCCGGCCGTCGAGGACGCCCATTGCCGCCTCAACCGCGCCAGGCGGCGCGACGGTCCGTGCGCTCGACGTACTCCTGGAGTTCCGGGTCGGCGTCGATGATCGGCTGGAACCGCTCGCGCGCCTCGCGACGCTTCCGTGGGAGGTACTCGGTGGGAAACAGGCCCTCGTGCGGCGTGTAGTTCTTGAGCATGTTCTTCGCAACCGTGACCCGGTGTACCTCGTCGGGACCGTCCATAATGCTCATGTAGGGCGCGGTGTTCCACATGCCCTGGAGGGGCGTGAGGTCGGTGACGCCGAGCGCGCCGTGCACGTGCTGTGCCCGCCACACGACCTCGCGGAGAACCTTGGCTGCGGTGAACTTGCACGCGGCGATGTCCGTCCGCGTGTCCTGCGCGTTCGTGTTGTCGATCTTCCACGCGGTCTGGAGCACGAGGAGTCGCAGCATCTGCCAGTCCGCGTACGAGTCGGCGACGTAGTTCTGCACGCTCTGGTGCTCCGAGATCACCTTACCGTGCGACTCGCGTGAGATAGCGCGCTCGCACATCATGTCGAACGCCTTCTTCACCTGGGCGACCGTGCGCATCGCGTGATGGATCCGACCGCCACCGAGCCGGCGTTGCGCGACTTGGTGCGCGCCACCCTCCGGGCCGAGGAGGTTCTCGGCGGGAATGCGGACCTCGTTGTAGCGGATGTGCGCGTGGATGCCGGCACCCTCGAGGAACTCGATCCCGGGCGTCCCCTGCTCGACGATGAACATGCCGTTGTTGCACATCACGATGATGATGTCGGCGAACTTGCCGTAGCTGCTGAACCACTTCTCACCGTTGATGACCCACTGGTCGCCGTCTCGCTCGGCGTGGGTCTTGAAGGCGCGCGGGTCGGATCCGCCTTGCGGTTCCGTCATGGAGTAGCAGGACCGCATGGTCTGCGCGAACAGTGGCTCGAGGTACTTCTTCTTCTGCTCCTCGGTGCCGTACGCGGCGAGGATCTCCATGTTGCCGGTGTCGGGGGCCTGGCAGCCGAAGATGGCCGGCGCCGCCCCGTACGCACCGAGAATCTCGTTCAGCAGGGCGAGCTTGAGTTGGCCGAACCCGGGGCCGCCGATGTCCTTGTCGAGGAAGATGCCCCAGAGGCCGTGCGCCTTGACCTGGTCCTTGAGCCCGTCGACGAGACGGTCGACCGCCGGCGGCCGGCCGACCGGCCATCCCGCCGCCGGGAACGCGAGCGTGAGCGGCTCGATCTCCTCGCGGCAGAACCGCTCGACCCAATCGAGCTTCTCCTGGAATTCGGGCTCGGTCGAGAAGTCCCACGCCATGTGCGTCCCTCCGTAGCTCCCGTGCGTGCGGGTTCTAGCCCTCCCCTCGTCGCCCGTGCAAGGAGGGTCGCGTGGCGCGTGTACTCAGGAGACGAGTGACAGCGCGTTGTCGCGCATGATCTTCTTGATGTCGTCCTCGGGGAGCTTCTCGATGCACTGGACGTAGTCGGCGGGCGCGATGTTGCCTTCGGGATGCGGCCAGTCCGACCCGAACAACACGTGGTCGACGCCGATGAGCTCGGTGAGCCCGACGACGTCTTCCTCTGGGAACGGCGACACGTAGATGTTCGCCTTGAACACGTCGGACGGACGATCGTCGAGTCGCTGACCGAACGCCTCGATGCGACGTTCGAGCAGCCCACCGGCGTGGTCGAGCGTTTCGAGCGCGTACGGCACCCACTTGCAGCCCATCTCGATGCTCGCCACCTTGATGTTCGGATAGCGCCCGAAGAAGTTGCCGAGCACGAGGGCCATCGTGGTGTCGAGGATCCCGCGGTCGGCGATGAGCGCGGCCGACAACGTCGCTTGGTACATCGGATCGGTCACGGGCGGGCGACCCCACATCATCTGGAACGCGTCGCCGTAGTAGGTGGGCCCGCCGAACGCGTGGTATGCGGCCAACGTGCCGGCCGCGTTCATGCGCGACCAGAAGGGATCCCAGACCGGGTCGGCGGGGGAGCGTCCCGCAGCCGGACCCGGTCGGATCGACACGACCTTCGCGCCCTTCGCGAGCACGACGTCGAGCTCCTCGGCCGCCATCTCGGGATCGAGCATCGGGATGTAGGGCGGCGCGTAGAGGCGATCGTCGTACGCGTAACCCCATTCCTCCTCGAGCCAGAGGTTGAACGAGTGGAACACGTCGTAGGCCATCTTCGGGTCGTTGACCATGTAGTGCTCGACGCAGTCGCCGAGGGTGGGGAACAAGAAGTTCTTCTCGACGCCCTGTTCGTCCATCTTCGCGAGGCGCGCGTCGCGGTGGCGGTACTCCTCGGGGAGCTGCTCGAGCTCGCCGTAGCGGCGAGTGTCGAACGCACTCATGTTGCGTTCGCCGCGACCTTCCTGGAGCTCCTTCAACCGCTCATGGAACGCGCCAGGCCGCGCGATCGGGTTGAACGTGGGGTTCGGCACACCGGTGCTGAGCTGCCCGCCGAACATGAGGTGGCGCTTCTTGCCCTCCGACACCCAGCGCACGAACCGCTTCACGCGCTCGTCGCCGTAGCGAGTGAAGGCATCCTCGGCCTCGTAGTAGTGGTTGTCGGCGTCGAAGAGCTCGAAGTCCATCCGAAGGTCCTCCGGTCGGCGACGGCAGCCTGCGCGTCGTCCTAGTGTCGCGCGCGGTACAAGAGCGTGCCGACTGGGAGGATGCGTGCCAGGTCGAGGGAGCGCCTGCTGGCGGTGATTCGGCCGGGTTCGTAGCCTGCGGGAGGCCAAGCGACTGTTCGGAGTGCACCATGTGGGACTTCAGCACGGAACCGGAATTCCAGGAGAAGCTCGACTGGATCGATCAGTTCATACGCGACGAGCTCGAGCCGCTCGACGAGGTACTCGACGTCAACGTATTCGAGAGCCCGAAGGGCGGCCTCCGGACCTTGGTCAACTCGCTCAAGCAGGAGGTGCGCGACCGCGACCTCTGGGCGTGTCATCTCGACCCCGACCTCGGCGGACAGGGATATGGTCAGCTGAAGCTCGCGCTCATGAACGAGCTGCTCGGGCGGTCGATGTGGGCCCCGATCATCTTCGGCTGTGCAGCGCCCGACACCGGAAACGCCGAGATCATCGCCGCTTACGGCACGCCCGACCAGAAGCAGAAGTGGCTGCAACCGCTGCTCGACGGCGAGGTCTTCTCCTGCTACTCGATGACCGAGCCACACGGCGGCTCCGACCCCACGCAGTTCACGTGCCGCGCCGAGCGGGACGGCGACGAGTGGGTCATCAACGGCGACAAGTTCTTCTCGTCGAACCTGCGCACCGCGTCGTTCATCATCGTGATGTGCGTGACCAACCCCGACGTGCACCCCTACCAGGGCATGTCGATGCTACTGGTGCCGTCCGACACGCCCGGCATCCGCGTGCTCCAGGACATCGGTCATCTGGGTCAGCCATTCGGCGGCGGCATGCACGCGCACGTCCGGTACGAGAACGTGCGAGTCCCCGCCGAGAACCTCCTGGGCGGTGAGGGCAAGGCGTTCGAAGTGGCCCAGCGTCGGCTCGGCGGCGGTCGGATCCATCATGCGATGCGCACCGTCGCCTCATGCCAGCGCTACTTCGAGATGATGTGCGAGCGTGCGCTGAGCCGCACTACCAAGGGCACCCTGTTGGCCGAGAAGCAGATGGTGCAGGAGCAGATCGCCGACTCGTGGATCGAGCTGCAACAGTTCCGACTGTTGGTGCTCTACACAGCCTGGCTCATCGACCAGTCGAGCGCACGTGAGGTGCGTCAGTACATTGCGGCGTGCAAGGTGCGCGCGTCGCAGGTCATGTCGTCGATCGGTTCGCGGGCCACGCACCTGCACGGCGCGCTCGGCGTCTCGAACCTCATGCCGCTCGGCGGCAACGGCGAGATGATGGCCACCGTCGACGGCCCCACCGAGGTGCACCAGGTCACCGTCGCGCGGCAGGTGATGAAGCAGTACAAGCCATCGACCGACAACTGGCCGACGATGTTCCGCCCGCGCCGTCTCCTCGAGAGCCGTCGCAAGCTCGACGCGATCGCGGCGCGGCGTCTCGACCCGTCCGATCGAGAAGCGCTGGACGCACTCGTCCAGCAGGGCGAGGCGAACGACGACGCCGTCAAGCGCTTCGGGGAGTACCTCGAACTGACCGCG
The DNA here is from genome assembly GCA_046727575.1 of Actinomycetota bacterium. GTDB lineage: Bacteria > Actinomycetota > Acidimicrobiia > IMCC26256 > DASPTH01 > DASPTH01. The sequence goes on along the minus strand of JBKPCV010000065.1, from coordinate 763 downwards.
TACGTCTGAGCGACGACGCGCTACGCCACTGGGTGCATCATGATGACTGGAAGGACAGCGCTTGGGGTGCTGCTCCCCATGGCGCCCGGACAGATCACGTCCGGCGACTTCCTTCGCGAGTGGGCGTCCGTAGTGGAGGAGTGCGGCGTCGAGTCCGTATGGGGGGTCGAGCATGTCGTTCTCGCCCACGACTACGACCCGAAGTACCCGTACTCCGAGAGCGGGCAGGTCCCCTCCGGCGCTGGCGCGGCGGCGGGCCGGGTGCCGATGCCCGACCCGCTCGACACGCTGGCCTATATCGCGGCGGTGTCGCAGGCGGTCAAGCTTGGGACGAGCGTTGTGATCGCGCCGTTGCACAGCCCGGCGGTGCTCGCCAAGCGGGTCGCGACGATCGACAACCTCTCGGGTGGCCGCCTGGTCCTGGGCCTGGGCATCGGGTGGCAGCGCGAGGAGTACGAGGCGGTCGGCGCGCCGTTCCGCCAGCGCGGCGCCCGCCTGGAGGAGGGCATCGGCGCGATGCGCGCGTTGTGGACTCAGTCACCGGCGACGTTTCACGGCGAGCATTTCACCTTCGACCGGGTGTACTCGTCACCGCAACCTTCACGCGGAACGGTACCGATCGTGCTCGGCGGCAATACCCCGCCCGCGCTCGATCGCGCTGCTCGCGTTGCCGACGGCTGGTTCCCCTACACCATCAGTCCCGACGACTTCGCGGTGTCGGTCGCCCGACTTCGGGAGGTCGCGGCCGCCAGTGGGCGTGACC
>JBKPCV010000064.1:0-21388 GCA_046727575.1 Actinomycetota bacterium | reverse complement strand
TGTTGTGGTCGATCGTCGGTATCCGTACGCAGGGAAGGTACGGGCTTCCGGTGCTCCAGCTCACGGAGTCGCTGCGAACCGTCGCGGTCTCGTCGTCGCCGACGGACCTGCTCCGCGGGATCGGGAACTGGTTCTTCTATGGCACCGATCGGCTCGGGTACTCCCTCGACCAGGTGTCCGACTATCTCCACAACGACCTCGTGGTGTTCGCAACGTTTGCGATCCCCGTGCTCGCGCTGGCCGGGGCCGGCGTGATTCGTTGGCGCCACCGCGCGTACTTCGTGCTGCTCGTCGTCGTCGGCACGGTGATCGGCGTGGGCGCGTTCCCGTACTCCGACTCGACGCCGTACGGCGCGCTATTCAAGATCTTCGCCAATGACACGTCCGCCGGCCTCGCGCTCCGCAACACTCCACGCGTCGTCCCTCTGATCGTGCTGGGCCTTGCCGGCTTGCTCGGCGCGGGCGTAACGGCATTCTCTGACCGGCGCCAGCAGTTCGTGTCCGCGATTGTCATCGGTGCGCTGGTGCTCGTGGCGTTCCTTCCGGTGTGGAAGCTCGGTTACCTCTCGGGCAGCGTCGCCCGCGGCGGCGACATTCCCGACTATTGGAAGCAGGCGGCCGCGGCGCTCGACCGGGGCGGCGACTCCACCCGCGTTCTCGAGATCCCCGGCAGCAGCTTCGCCGCGTACCGCTGGGGAAACACGATCGAACCAGTGACGCCCGGGTTGACCGACCGGCCGTACGCAGCCCGCGAGGTGCTTCCCGCCGGTACACCTGCGTCGGTCAACCTCCTCGACGCGCTCGACCATCGCCTGCAGGAAGGCACGTTCGAGCCGGCGTCGCTCGCGCCGTTCGCACGGCTCACCGACGTGGGTACGGTGGTGCTGCGCTCCGATCTCCAGTACGAGCGCTTCGACACTCCTCGGCCGCGCCTGCTCTGGTCGTGGCTCACCGACCCATTGGCTCCCGGGCTGCAGGCGCCTGAGGAGTTCGGACGCGTCGTGCCGAATCGTGCGTCAGCGCGCCTGCCGATGCTCGACAACGTCGAGTTGCGAATACCAGCCAACGCTCACGAGCCACCGCCGGTCGCGCTGTTCGACGTCGACGGCGCTCGACCGATCGTGCATGCGGCGCCGAGTCGCCAGCCAGTGCTCATGTCGGGTGACGGCGAGGGCATCGTGGACGCGGCCGCGGCTGGCCTCATCGACGGCAACCAGCTCGTCCTGCAATCAGCGGCGCTCGATGACCGAACGCTGGCGAGGGTCCTGCGTGGCGACGCCGATCTCGTGTTGACAGACTCGAACCGGCGGCGTAGCCAGCATTATTTCTCGCGGATCCGGGATGACACCGGCTACACCGAGCGCGCGGGCGAGGTCGCGCCGCACGGGGACGACGTCTTCCGGCTCGAGCCGCTCCCAGGCACCGGCGACTCCGCGCGCACGGTCGTGGAGCAGCACGGCGGCCAGGTGGGCGCCACCGACTACGCCGTTACCGCTGACCGTCCCGCGCTGGCGTTCGACGGCGATCCGCGCACGGCGTGGCGCGTCGGCAGACGGGCGGTCGGCGATCGGATCGTCATGACGCCGGGCCATCCCGTGGTCACGGATCGGATCACGCTGGCGCAGCTTCCCGGAGTCGGTCGCTCGATCGCCGAAGTGCGCCTCCACTTCGACGGCGGCGACACGCTCGACGTTCCGCTCGGGCCGGACTCGCGCTCACCGGCCGGTCAGACCGTGACGTTCCCGCACCGAACCGTCCGCAACCTCGCGGTCGAGATCCGGAAGGTGCACATCCCCGACTTCGACCCGCTGCCGCGCGTGTTGGGCTTCACTGAGATCGGGCTCGGCAACGTGCGTGTGCGCGAGACCGTGCGCCTACCGGTCGACCTCACGGCTCGCGCAGGAGCGCGGGCGGCTGGCCACCGACTCGACGTCATGCTCTCACGGTTGCGCTACGACTTCGGCCAGCTGCAGGACGAGGAGCTCGCGCTCGACCGCCGCTTCGTCCTTCCCGACGAACGATCGTTCGCGCTCGCTGGCACCGCCCGAATCGACCCCAACGCACCCGACAGCGTGCTCGACACCGTGCTGGGTACGACCGCACCCGGCACCACGTTCACGGCTTCCGACCACCTCTTCGGCGACCTCGACGCGCGTGCGTCGCGCGCATTCGACGGCGATCCGTCGACTGCGTGGAGCCCCAACTTCGGACCACAGGCCGGCCACTTCGTCGACGTTGCGCTGGCGGCACCGACCACCGTCGATCACATCGACCTCACGCTCGTCGCCGATCGGCAGCACTCCGTCCCGATCCAGTTCACACTCGACGTCGACGGAGCGCCTCGACGCACCTTCACCATCCCGACGCTCGCTGCCAGCGCGCATGCGGGCACCACTCGGACGGTCACCGTGCCCGTCGATCCGGTCACCGGGAGCCGGTTCCGGCTCTCCGTCGACGCGGCGCGGCCGAAGCTCACGCGCTTCCAGCTCCATCGCCCGCAAGTGGAGGCGCCGGTCGCCATCGCCGAGGTGCGGCTGGCCGGGGTCCCGTCGCCGGCGGTCGCCGAAACCGTGTCCTCTGCTTGCCGCGGCGACCTCCTGCAGATCGACGGCGTGCCGGTGCCGGTCCGCATCGTCGGGGACGCCGCCGACGCCCGACGCGGGCTCGCGGTCACACCGTGCGGCATCGTCGCCACGCTGACGCTCGATCGAGGCAGCAACACGCTGCGCGCCACGCCCGGGCTCGACACCGGCATCGATGTCGATCGGGTGGTGCTGTCGTCCGACGCGGCCGGTCGCGCCGCGCCGCCGACGGTCCTCGGCGCGCCGCTCGGAGACTCCGGCGCGACCGTGCGGGTCGCCGACTCCGGCCCGACTTCCTACAACGTCAAGGTGCGTACCGACGGCACGCCGTTCTGGCTCGTGCTCGGCGAGAGCGCGAACGACGGTTGGCAGGCGACCGCGAGCTCCGGGTCCGTCGGCGATCGTCAGTTGGTGAACGGCTTCGCGAACGGCTGGCTCGTCATCCCGCGCGGCGCGGGCACGTTCAGCATGGAGTTGCGGTGGACGCCGCAACGATGGGTATGGCTCGGGTTCGTAGTGTCGATCGTCGCAGTGCTGGCGTGCATCGCGATCCTCGTTGTCGCGTGGCGGCGGCGACGCAACGGCGCGCCAGCGGACGCGGCACAACGCCTCGGCGAACTGCCGACGCTGTGGTCGCCGTTCCACTATCCCGGGTCGGCTCCGTCGACCGCGGCGCTGGTGGCGCTCGCGATCGGCGCCGCCGTCGCCACCTCGTTGTTCTCGCGGCCGTGGATCGGCGTCGTGGTCGGCCTCGCAGCCGCGGTTGCGGTGCGTGTTGGACGCGGTCGGATCCTGCTCACTGCCGGCGCGCCGCTCGCGCTCGCCCTGGCCAGGATCACGCGCTTCGATGACCTCGCGTGGCTCGCGGTGGCGCTCGTGGCCGTCGACCTCGTCACGTGGTGGGTACGGGACCGACCTCGACCGCGAGCGACGGCGTCGTCGATGCCCGAGTCAGTCGGAAGCGCTTCCCTCTCTCGCGCGCGTTGAACGCCAGGCCGGGCGTCAGCATCTCGGCGGAGCCGCTGTCGACGCGGTACACGAAGCGCTGCTGCACGTGACGCGGCGTGAGCGCGTTGTCTGGTGTGGTGCCCGAACCGGCGCCGGCCACCATCGTGCGGCGTGGGTCGTCGAGCGGCACCGCCCCCGTACCCGCCGCGGCTTCCGGAGGAGCGACAAACCATGTGGTCTCGAAAGACTGACCCTTGCGCGCGGTCGTGCTCAACGTGCGTTGCTCGATGTGGCTACCCACTCTGATGTACGCGACGACGACCGGATCGTCGGTCGGGTTGCTGACGCGGACGCGCACTGCGAGTGATGGCGCTCGCTCGACGTGCATCTGGGTGACCGTGATCGTGGGCACGGGAAGGTCAAAGTCGTTGAGCGTCTGCTCCGTCGTGAGGTTGGTCCGCTCGTAGTACACGCGGCGCTCGGGTCTCGCCGCGATCAGGTCGAGGTTCTCGGCGCCCCGGTCGGTCGCGTACAGGATGCGCCCATCGAGATCGGCGGGGTTCTCGGAGAACGGGTTCAGGTGCAGCAGGTAGGGTCCCGACCGCTCGACGAACACGAGCGACCGACCGTGGAACGAGCGCTCGGCTTCCTGCCACGGAACCTGGGCTTCGCTGATGGCGTGGTTGTTCTCGAGCCGGTCGACCATCCAGGGAACGGTGGCGACCACGAGCAACGCGCCGACCGCGATGGCGAGCGCACGGCGGCGCCGCCACAACGTGACCAGCGCGATCGCGATCAAGATGCAGAGCGGGGGAAAGAGCGGGATGTAGTACAGCGGACCCGACACGTCGGCGAAGTTGGCGGACAACGCGATGCCCCAGAAGAAGAAGTACCCGATCGGGAACGTCAGCCCGATCGCGAGCAGTGCGTACGTGCTGCGCTCGCGACGGCGGAACCAGTAGCCGAGCGCCGCCACTGCGACTCCCACGTAGCTCCCGAGCAGGAACGGTGGGAGCTCGACGCCGTTGCGGCCTAACCCTTTGGCTGCCGTGAGCACCGTGAAGTCGGTCGTCGTCCAGCGCGCTCCGATACTGCGGAGGCCAAATCCGAAGGTGTCGCGCGCGTCAGCCGCCGTGATGGGGAACTCGGTGAAGCTGCCGGTGACATGGCGGTTGTAGGCAAGAGTGGCGATCAGGAGCGGCAGGAAACCGAGAAACGCCCACGTCGCTCCGGTCCCCAACGCACGCGCGTGTCGCCAGTATGCGAAGGCCCCGTAGGCACCGAAAGCCGCGGCCCACAGGAAGGCGTCGTAGGGACGCGTCATGAAGAGGTAGCCGATGAGCAGGCCGCTCACGACGAACAACCATCGACGCTGTGTCCGCAGCGCCTCGAGAAACGACGCGCCGAACAGGGTGCCCAGGCCGATGGAGAACAGGTACCCGAGATAGAGCCCGCTCTGGATGACGAGGAGCGGAGAAAGCGTGAACGCTGACGCCGAGAGCAGTGCGATCCGGCGGTCTTGCGTGAGTTCGCGTCCCAGCGCGTACGTGCCCACTACGGCCAAAGCGGTGCCGAACACGATGGCGGCGGCGGCGGTACCGAAGACCACGTCGCCGGTGAGTAGCACGAGCGGCCACCCGAGCGTGTACTGCGAGAAGTACATGCCGTCTTTGAGGCCGCTGAGCCAGGGCTGGAAGAACAGGGGCATGCCGCCGCCGCTGGTGAGGATCTTCCCAGCGCGTAGCGCGTCGACCTGCCAGAGGTACACGGGCTCGTCGCGGTTCCAGGAGTAGGCCGGGAAGATCTGGGTGTGCACGACGATCGAGATCGTCGCCGCGGCGAGAACGACGAGGGCGAGCGGCCAGTACTCGCGAACTCGCGGATGTGCCGAGCGCGCTTCTTCCGCGACCACGTCCTCCACAGGCAGAATCTACAGACGGAGTGCCCGCGTACCTGGTACGCGCGCGGAGCGGCTACGAGCGCGGCGCGCGTCCCATGCGGTAGTAGCCGGAGAACCGCTCCACGATCTCGTCGGGTAGCGGCACGATCTCGCCGAGGAGCATCGCGCCCCAGACGATCTCGGCCGTGAGCTCCACGAGCTGTGCGAGTTCCAGCGCATGCTTCGGGCTGCGACCAACGACGAAGAGCCCGTGGTTCGCCATGAGGACCGCGGCGCGATCGCTGAGGTGGCGTGATACCTCCTCGGCGAGCTCGACCGAGCCGGTCGTGCGGTATTCGGCCACTGGGACGTCGCCACCCAGGTACACGAGGACTTCTTCGATGACGCCAGGGATGGGCGTTCGCGTGAGGGCGAACATCGTGCAGTACTTCGCGTGACAGTGCATGGTCGCGGCGACGTCGGGGTGTCGTGCCAGCGCGCTGAGGTGCAGTGCCTTCTCCGACGTGGGGCCGCGCTCGCCTTCGACGACGTTGCCGTCGAGATCGCACACCACGAGGTCGGCGAGCGTCATCGTGCGGTAGTCGAGCGACGACGGTGTGAGCACGACGTTGCCGTCGGGAAGACGGGCCGACAGATTGCCGGCCGTGCCGTGCACGAGGCCGCAGGAGAGCATCTCCTTCGCGACGCCGAGTAGCTCCTCCTTGACCTCGTGGTTCGTACGCGTGAGGGTCATGGCAGCACCTCGGGGTTCACCAGGTTGTCAGGCTGTTCACCGGCGAGGAGTGCGGCGAGGCCGTTGGCGATGCTGAGTGAGTGGTTGGCCTCGGTGTCGTATGTCGCGCCGCCGATGTGAGGCGTGAGCACGACGTTGTCGAGACCGCACAACGGATGGTCGGCCGGGAGTCGCTCGCCCGCGAAGTGGTCAAGTCCCGCAGCAGCGACCGGCCCGTCCTGCAACGCCGCGACCAGGGCGTCAGTGTCGTGGAGCTGGGCGCGCGCGAGGTTGAGGTACACCGAGCCGTCACGCATGCGCGCGAACTGCTCGGCGCCGATCATCCCCTGCGTCTCCGGGGTGACCGTCGCGTGCATCGACACGACGTCGGCCTCGGCCAGCAGGTTGTCGAGCGAGTGCGTCGCGTCCGGGGCGTAGGGGTCGTGCGCGATGACGCGCATCCCGAGCCCCTCGAAGCGCCACTTCGCGGCGCGGCCTACCGCCCCGAGGCCGACGATCCCGGCGGTCTTGCCCGCGATCTCCCAGGCGCGGTAGCGCTGGTACGGAAGGATCCCGTCGCGGTAGGGCTCACCGGCGCGGACGTCGCGATCGGCGGGGACGATCCCGCGCGTGACCGCAAGCAGCAGCGCGACCGTCAGCTCGGCGACCGCGTTCGCGTTGCGGCCCGGCGCGCGGAGCACCGGAATCCCGGCGGCGGTGGCGCCGGCGACGTCGACGTTGTTGGGATCACCGCGACACGAGCCGATGGCCACCAGCCCCAGGTCGAACACCGGGCCCGATACGAAGTCGGATTCGACGACGAGGACGTCCGCCTGTTCCCGATGGATGCGCTCGGCGAGCTGGTCGGCGTTGTACAGCCGCACGGGCCTCTGGTCGATCCAGGGGTCGAGCACGACCTCGGCGAGGCTCTCGAGGGTAGCGAGCCCAACGCCTCGGAACGGTGCGGTGACGAGCGCACGATGATCGGTCACGGGGCGATCTTGGCATGTCACGCTGCCCACGGCGGCCTGCCGGCAAAGGTGACCGGGTGGCAGTTGACAATAATTGTTGATAGTATCTCTGTCGTGAAGACGGTGGAGGATCTCACGACGAGTTTCCGGGAGCGGGGGCTGCGCGTCACGCCGCAGCGCCAGGCGATCTTCCGCCTGTTGCACGGCGTCGACTCGCACCCGACGGTGGAGTCGCTCTACGAGGCAGCCCGCGCCGAGATGCCCGCGATCTCCCGCAAGACCGTGTACCAGACGGTCCACGACCTCGAGGCGATGGGCGAAGTCACTGTCCTCGATGTGGGCACGGGCGCCATCCGCGTCGATCCCAACGTGGAGTACGCGCACCATCACCTCGTGTGCACGAGGTGCGGAACCGTCCGCGACGTGCTGGTCGATGTCGCAGACCTCCAGGTACCGGCGCGATACCGGCGAGAATTCCACGTCGACGCGGTCGAGGTTGTGTTCCGCGGCGTCTGCGAGTCGTGCACCACGTCACTGTCGAGTTCGTAACTCGGCTAGAACTGTCCAGCCCACACAACGAAGAAAGCGACACTGAACATGCGCGAGTTGAACGGCACCCAGACTCACTCGAACCTGAAGGAAGCGTTCGCGGGTGAGAGCCAGGCGAACCGTCGATACCTGTACTTCGCGCAGAAGGCCGACGTCGAGGGCTACCCCGACGTCGCCGCGCTGTTTCGCTCGGTTGCCGAGGGTGAGACCGGTCACGCATTCGGTCACTTCGACTTCCTGTCCGAGGTCGGCGACCCGGTCACCGGTGTCCCCGTCGGTGCGACCGAGGCCAACCTGAAGTCGGCGATCGAAGGTGAGACCTACGAGTACACCGAGATGTACCCGGGCTTCGCGCGGACCGCGCGCGACGAGGGTTTCGAAGAGATCGCCGAGTGGCTCGAGACGCTGGCGCGCGCCGAGAAGAGCCACGCCGGCCGGTTCAGCCAGGGCCTCGAGTCGCTCAGCTAACCGAACATCCTGCCGCTGGCGGCGCGAGTTCGGGTAGGGCTACGACGATGTCGCTCTACGATCCGCACGACCCGAGGGACTGCGCGCCGAAAATCTCGAGATGGCGAAGCAGGTCGCAATGCGGCTGATGGAGGAGGTCCGGGAGTCCTCCTCCGACCACGCCGTCGTAGGCGACTGCCACTTGGCGAACACCGCGATCGAGGAAGACACGGGAAGGCCAACGCATCCCATGCAGGTCATAGCGCGCGCTTACGGCCTCGGTGACGACGAAGAAGCGAACTGAGGGTTGGAGTCATGAGAAAGCTCACTGTCGACGACATCGCCGACCACCGTGTGTACGAGCGCGAGCGGGACGACTTTCGCCGGCACATCATCGACTTGAAGCGGCGGCGGAGGATCCGACTCGGCGATCTCGTGAGCATCGTGTTCGAGAACACCGACACGATGCGGTGGCAGGTGCAGGAGATGGCCCGCGCCGAGCGGATGCTCACCGACACGGCAGTCGCCGACGAGGTTGCGACGTACAACGAGCTGATCCCGAACGAGGGCGAGTTGTCGGGGACGCTCTTTATCGAGCTCACCAACGATACGCAGGTGCGCGAGTGGCTCCCGAAGCTGGTTGGCATCGAGTACCACGTGCACTTCGAACTGCGCGACGGGTCGCGCGTCGACGCGATCCCACAGGACGAAGAGCGCCTCACGCGCGACCACGTGGCGGCCACTGTGCACTACCTCAAGTTGCGGTTCACGTCGGAGCAGCGCGCCGCGCTCGCGGATGGCCCCGCCCGCCTGGTCATCGACCATCCCAACTATCAGGCGTGCGTCGGACTCACCGACGAACAGCGCGCAGCGCTGGCACTCGACCTCGCTGAGTGACCGGGATGGACATCGCCGTCACGCGCCTCGATCCCGATCTCCCGTTGCCTCGTCAGCAGCACACCGATGACGCCGGCTACGACCTGCACGCGCGCGAAGACGTCGAGCTCGGCGCTGCCGGGGCGCGGGCGCTCGTGCCCACTGGCCTCGCGGTCGCGATCCCCCCGGGATACGCCGGCTTCGTGCTCCCGCGATCAGGCCTGGCGCTGCAGCACGGCGTCACGTGCCTGAACACGCCGGGTCTGATCGACAGCCTGTACCGCGGCGAGCTCAAGGTGCTCCTCGTCAACACCGACCCCACGGAGCCCTACACGGTCCGACGCGGTGATCGCATCGCGCAGCTCGTGGTGCAGCGCGTGGAAGCCGTGCAGTGGATCGAGGTCGACGAGCTCGACCTAACGTCGCGTGACACGTTCGGCTTCGGCTCCACCGGCGGCTTCGGTGCCACCGCCGCGAAGTGAACGAGCACCGTCCCTTCCGCTTCGGCGTCCAGTGCGGGTCGCCTGCCGACGCTGCGGGGTGGCGGCAGCGGGCGGGCAAAATTGAGAGCCTGGGCTACTCGACGATGTTCGTACCCGATCACTTTGTCGGCGCCGAGCTGGCGCCGATGGTCGCGCTCGCGCACGCCGCGGCTGCGACCGACTCGCTACGGGTCGGAACCCTCGTGCTTGGCAACGACTACAAGCATCCGGCGGTCGTCGCGAAGGAAGCGGCGACGCTCGACCTCCTGTCGGACGGGCGCCTCGAACTCGGTCTGGGTGCCGGATGGATGGCGAGCGACTACGCCGCGCTGGGTTTGCCCTACGACGGCAACGGCACCCGGATCGAGCGTCTCGGTGAAGCGATCACGATCGTGAAGCGATGCTGGGCCGACGGTGCGTTCGACTTCGACGGCGCGCACTACAGGATTCGCGAGTACGACGCACTGCCGAAGCCGGTGCAATCACCCCGGCCGCCAATTCTCATGGGCGGTGGGGGAAAGCGCATGCTGACGCTGGCGGGACGCGAGGCGGACATCGCCGGGATCAACCCGAACCTGCGGGCAGGTGAAGTCACCGCCGACGCGGCGCGCGACACCGCGGCCCGCGTCACCGAGCAGAAGATCGAGTGGGTCCGCGCCGGCGCGGGAGAACGGTTCGACGAGGTCGAGCTCCAGATCCGGTACTTCCTCGCCGCCATCACCGACGGCGCGCGCGGCGTGGCCGAGGCGGTCGCCGGCGGCTTCGGTCTCGACGCTGACGACGTGTTGGAGTCGGGGACGGTGCTCGTCGGCACCGTCGACGAGGTGTGCGACACTCTCGTCGCCCGGCGGGAGCGGTGGGGCGTGTCCTACGTCGTGATTGGCGACGACCAATACGAGGCGTTCGCGCCCGTCGTCGGGCGCCTCGCCGGTACTTGACTGTTGCTGGCCGAGGCCTCGTCGCCACGGCAACCCGCCGAGCAGCCTTGCTATCCTCGGTGCCCCACGCGGACGTGGCTCAGTTGGTAGAGCATCACCTTGCCAAGGTGAGGGTCGCGGGTTCGAGTCCCGTCGTCCGCTCCAGCGAAACCCCCTGCTGAGCAGGGGGTTTCGTCGTGTTGACCTGCGGTTTCGTAAGTAGAGAGGTCCTCATCGCTCTACCGAGCCGTCCCAGGTAGTTCGTTCCCGTGGCGACCTGTACCACCCCATTTTGTGCCGGGATTGTGCCCAGGCGGTGAACCGCGTCGGTGCCGGAGGTCGGGCGACAGCGGGAGGCCGGGCGACGCGCGCGCGGCCGTCCCCGACGCTTGTCAGAGGTCGTTCGTAAGCTCGTGTCCGATTGGTCGGCTCTTGCGAATGATGCAATGCGCCGGTACACGAACATCGCGGTCAGCCGGGCCGCCGTCCACGTCGTCGCGCCCCGGAGGAACGTCCTACGCCAGTCGACCGCCCCGATCGACCTCGACGACGACATCCGCTAGTTCCTTGGTTCGCATGTGTGCAAGGGACTCGCTGACAGCCAGGCACTCGCCGGTCGGTTCAAGGTTGTGGGTCCCACGCGCTCGGAGGGCTTTGCCGATCGATCACTACGAGTTCACGGGACTTCGTGACGAAGTCGGCAGCGCTCGCGAAGCTCCTGTATGACGCCTCCTCAAAGGAGGCTGGCACTGACGCCCGCGTATCGCATGGAACGCTCGTGGTCGCTCGCTGCTCAGGCAATGAGCATGACGCCACCGCTGACCAACCCTTCCGCGGTTACTCGAACCAGGGCGACGGGCTGTCATGTCGGTCCTCGGGCGTTGACCCGGCAAGCATCGGCGCCGATGGCGCCCGCGCGCAGCGCGTCGCCAAGAGGTCAGGCTGCGACAGGGACGGTCACCAGCGTTGTCTCGTTCGTGATCCCGGCTGCGGACACGCCACATCACCCCGGTGGCCATCAAACGGTGGACCCGCTACACCGCTCGAGAGGCGTCTCGGGACGTCCGAGCGGCACGGCCATTGAGACGGTGCCCTACCCTTTGTTGGATCGAGGCTGCACAGGAGCCGAAGGAAGCCGTCGGGAGGCGGGGGCGTCCTCGGTCGTTGACTGAGGATCAGATCGTCGAGGCGGCGTTGAGTCTTGCGGGTTCGGCGCGCCTGGAGAGTGTCTCGATGCGTGCGTTGGCGCAGCAACTCGGTGTCCCGGTGATGACCATCTACAACTACGTCCCGAACAAGGACGCGTTGTATGAGCTTGTTCTGAACGCTGTACTGCGTTCCGTCCGGGTGCCTTCGCCGGACGAGGGTACGTGGGAGGAGCGGCTGAAGCGGCTCGAGAGGGATGCCCGTTTCGTGATGGGCAAGTTTCCGGGATTGTCTTTCGATAGGCGCGGGACCGGGTCAGCGGAGGGCGCGCGGTTGGCCGAGGGTGTGATGTCGATCTTGGCGAGTGCCGGGTTCGATGACACGGCAGCGTTGCTGGCCTTTGCGGCGCTGTTCACGTTCATGGTCGGCCAGATCGATGTCGACATTGATGTCACCGAGGTGGGTGGCCCGCTGGCGGCAGCGATTCGGTCCGTGACGAGTGTGACGAACCTTTCGCGTGACGAGGTCTTTGAGTTCGGTTTTGATGCTGTGATCGAGGGGCTGAAGGCGAAGCTCGCGTCTCAGCCGTCGCGAGCGACGAAGCGCCGTCGACGCGCCACGCGATAACCGCTTCTCTTCGAGCAATCGGCACGACGACGACGCTTCGCGTTCACCGTGAGCCTTGCGGGCGCCCGGCGCCGGGACCACTACTCGTCGGAGGAGGAGAGCGACACTGTGGTCGTCTGGGCATCTTGACGACGTACCAGGATTTTCACTAATCTGTACGGAAATTCATGGAATACGGGTTGGGGTAGCGCGTGACGACAGATGCGGTGATCGATCCGCTCTTCGATCCTGAGGTCGTCGAGGATCCGCATACGTATTACGCGCAGCTCCGTGCCATGGATCCGGTGCACGAGCTACGGAGCACGGGAACCTTTCTGGTGACGCGCATGGACCTGATCCATGAGGTCGTCGCCAAGCCAACGGTGTTCTCCAGTGTGAACGCGCAGTTCCTCCACTACAGCGCGAACGGCGGGGCGCCGGGCCTCCGTAGTCCTTACCCGGGCGTCGAACTCGATGATGGAACGGGCACCGTGTTGGCCACCGCGGACCCGCCTGATCACACCCGCCAGCGGAGGGTTGTCGCCCGGCGGCTTTCCACGACGGTGATGCAGGAGATGGAGCCTGATTTCCGGGAGCTCGTCGACCACGCTCTCGATGGTGCTCTCCACGGCGGGCGTATCGAATGGATGAGTCAGGTCGCCGAGCCACTGCCGATGGTCATGGTGGCGCGGATCCTTGGTGTGGACGACGACGCAGCTCCGCGCTTGAAGGAACAGGGTTACTCGTCGGTCGAAGCGATTAGCGGTTTCGTATCCGAGGAAAGGCTTGCTGAACTCGGTCAGCCGATGATGGATGTCGGACCGGTCGTGGAGGCGTACCTCGCGGCGCGCGCCGGACGGCATTACGACCCTTCCACGATGATTGGCGTCTGTGGCCAGGCGGTCGAGGACGGCGAACTCACTGATGAAGAAGCCCTCGCCATCCTCTTCCTCCTGATCGCCGCAGGTGGTGAATCGACCACGAGCCTGACGGGCACGGGCGTGAGAATCTTGGCGGAGCGCCCGGACCTTCAAAGCCGCTTGAGGGACGAACCGGAACTCATCCCCGCCTTCGTTGAGGAGGCTTGCCGCATCGACCCGCCCTTCCGTGGCCACTACCGGCACGTCCTCGCCGACACCGTGCTGGGCGGTGTGCATGTTCCGGCTGGCTCGACGGTTGTCTTGGCGTGGACCGCTGCCAACCGTGATCCTGTGGCCTTTCCGAACCCCGACGACATCGACCTCGAGCGGCCGAACCCGCGCCGGCACGTCGGCTTCGGATGGGGGATCCACCTGTGCGTGGGGGCGCCGCTCGCACGGGTCGAGGCGAAGGTCGCGTTCGAACAGCTGCTTGCCCGGACGACCTCCTTTTCCATCGAACCGTCGAGCCCTCCGTTGCGACACCACCTGAGCCTCATGATTCGCAGACTTGTCGAGTTGCCCCTTGTCGTCGAGACGCGCGGATGAAGGCAGCGATCCTTCGCGCCTACGGCGAGCCGTTGCGCATCGAGAACGTCCTGCTCGGCGAACTTGGCCCGCACTCGGTGCGTGTTCGCGTTGTCGCGTCTGGGGTCTGCCATTCGGATCTGCATGCTGCGGTTGGCGACGTTCCGTTTCCTCTGCCGACCATCCTCGGTCATGAAGGCGCAGGGATCGTCGAGGAGGTTGGCGAGGCCGTGACCGAGGTCGCGGTCGGTGATCACGTTGTCGGATGTATGAGTCTCTTTTGTGGGACGTGCGGCTACTGCCTGTCCGGGAGGCCTTACCTCTGCACACGAGGCGGTGTCGTCGCGCGAGGCGCCGAGGCTCCGATGCTTCATCTCGACGGCGAGGCAATCCTTGCCTTCTGCGAGCTCGGATCCTTCGCCGAAGAGATGGTCGTACACGAGCGCGCCCTCGCGCAGATCCCGTCTGAAATGCCCCTGGAACGCGGCGCGCTGCTCGGTTGCGCCGTCACCACCGGCCTGGGTGCCGTCTTCAACACCGCTCGGGTTCGTCCCGGTGACATCGTCGCAGTGGTCGGCTGTGGCGGTGTCGGCTTGGCTGCGATACAGGCCGCCGCCATCTCCGGCGCCGACCGCGTGATCGCGGTTGATCGAGTCGCGAGCAAAGCGACGCTCGCCGAACGTATGGGCGCAACCGACTTCGTCGACGGGAGCTCTGGCGATGCGGGCGCCACTGTCGTCGACCTCACATCTGGCGGCGTGGACCACTCGATCGAAGCGGCAGGGTCCAAGGCGACGATGGAAGCTGCCTTCCGGATGCTGCGACCTGGGGGCACTGCCACGGTGTGCGGCCTCATCGGTTTCGGAAGGAAGATCGAGATCGACCCGCTTGACCTGTTGTTCGAGAAGCGCATCCAAGGCTCACAGATGGGCTCCAACCGCTTCCGTATCGACATCCCCCGGTACGCAAACCAGTACCTCGCGGGCCGGCTCGACCTCGACACGCTCGTAAGCCGGACAATCCGGCTGGACGAAGTCAACGACGCCTTCGCCGCCATGGCGGCTGGCGAGCTTGCTCGCCAAGTCATCGTGTCTTAGGCCGTGCACATGACGCTTCATCCCGACACCGCCACCTTCCTGCAACAGCTCGGGAATCTGGCACCTGCCGCGCCGAGCGTCGATGACGAATCCGCCATGGCTCAGTTCTTCGACAGGCTCGGGACGGCCGGTGCAAGCAACGCGCTCGAGGGCGATGCACCGCCGGTCGCGCACGTCGAAGATCGCGCTATCCCCGGCCCCGATGGTGAAATCCCTGTCCGCATCTATCGACCTGACGGCACCTCGCTCCCCCTCATCGTCTTCTTCCATGGGGGCGTCTTCGTGCTCGGCGACCTCGAGATGCACGACCCGGTACTCCGACGCCTCGCAAACGCGATCCCCGCAGTGATCGTCTCGGTTGACTATCGCCTCGCTCCGAAGCATCCATTCCCGGCCGCCGTGGATGATGCATTCGCCGCCTTGGTCTGGGCGGCCACGCACGCCTCCGACCTCGGCGCTGACGCATCACGAGCCGTGGTCATGGGTGACAGTGCTGGCGGTTCGCTCGCCGCCGTCGCTGCCATTCGGGCTCGCGATGAAGGCGGTCCTCAACTCAAGCTGCAGGTCCTCATCTATCCGATGGTTGACCCCGCCCTGACTACTGACTCCGCCCGCGAGTTCACCGAGGGCTATCTGACCACTACGGCGCTCCTCAAACTCGGCTGGCACGTCTACCTGGACACGCACAACACGGAGCCCTACACGGCTCCCTCGGCCACAGCGGACCTGCGAGAACTCCCGCCGGCGATCGTCATCACTGCAGAATACGACCCGCTGCGTGACGAGGGCGTCGAGTACATCCGTCGACTGAGAGACGCCGATGTCTCGGTCGTCGCGCGCCACTATCCGGGCCAGATCCACGGCTTCGCGTTCATCCCCGCTGTGATCCCTGCAGCGAACGAAGCACTGGCTGAGATCGCTTCACTCATCCGCAACGCGGTGGAGTCATTGTGACACTTCCAACCTGCAACTCAGCGCTCGAGCACGACGCTGCCCACGATCCAGCCGAAGACGACGAGCTGTGCCAGGCGGCGCTGCCAGCTCCCCTCATCTCCGCGGCTCGCCCGACCCGTCTAGCTGACCTCGGCCGCTGACCTCTGGGCCAGGAAGGGCGTTTGCATGAGTGACCAATGTGTGTTCGATCCCGAGACGGTGGCCGATCCGCATCCGTACTTCGCCCAGTTGCGCCACGACGACCCCGTGCACCGCGTCGACGGCACGGACCTCTACCTCGTCACGCGCATAGACCTCGTGAAACAGATCGTCGCCGACACCGATACCTTCTCCAACCACTACCTCGGCTTTCTCCAACGTGGCGAAGAGGGCCCACCGTACATTCGGCCGATCGCAGCTCAGACCGACGATGACGCTCCTGCTCAGTGGGTGCTGGCCACCGCCGACCCGCCCGATCACGGGCGGCACCGGCGCGTGCTCCAGACGCATCTGTCCGCCAACGCGGTGGAGACCCTCGTACCCACCATGCGACAGTTCGCGACCGAGCTGTTCACGAGTGGCGTACGCGACGGCCGTATCGAGTGGATGAAGAGCTGCGCCGAACTCCTCCCGATGCGCGTCGTCGCTCAGCTTCTCGAGCTTGCGGAGTCCGCGATTCCGCGCATGCTCGAATTCGGATACGCGAGCGGCGAACGCATCGGAGGACTCGCCAGCCTCGAACGTCTGGAGGAACTCGACCAGCTCCAGTTCAGCGAGTCCGCGATGTTCGTCCTCGAGGCCTACGAAGCGGCCCGAACTCGTGGACAGAGTGCGTCGCTCATCGGCGACGTAGTGGCCGCAGTCGACCAGGGCGAGATCAACGAGACAGAAGCCCTCGCGCTCTTGGCGCTCGTCGTCATCGCAGGCGGTGAATCGACGACAAGCCTGATCGGCTCTGCGACCCTGCTCCTTGCCCGCTCCCCCGACATCCAGCGGCAACTCCGAGACGCACCGGCCCTGATCCCCGCTTTCGTCGAAGAAGCCCTCCGCCTGGAACCGTCGTTCCGCAACCACTACCGCCTCGTCACACGCGACACGGAAATCGCCGGCATTCCGATCCCACGCGGCGCCCACGTTGCCCTCACCTGGCCCGCTGCCAACCGTGATCCCGGCGCGTTCCCGCAACCAGACGCACTCAGACTCGATCGGCCAAACCCACGGACCCACGTCGGATTCGGTTGGGGGATTCACCTCTGTGTTGGAGCGCACCTTGCGCGCGCAGAAGCACGCGTGGCCATCGAGACCCTCCTTGCACACTCCTCCTGGGTTCAACTCGACCCGCAAACAGCGCCACCCGAATACATCCCCAATCTCATGATCCGTCGGCTACAAGAACTCCACCTCTCCATCACACCTGTCCATCACACCTGAACCGCCCCGATCTTGGTGATCGTCTCCGGCTCCACCTTGTGTCCAGGTGCCCGATCTCCGATGGAGTACGCGTCGCTCGACGTCATCCCGAACGTGTCGCCGCGGTCGCGCCACCACAACATCGCCCTTTGCGACCGCCCCGATTCCCAGCATCTCGAACACCCGACGAGCGCCGCACCCGTGTGATCTTGTCACGCCCGCCGATATTCTGCTAAGGTGTACGACAATTCGGGCTGGATCCATTTTCAGGGGGGAGTACGTCGGTGCCAGCTGTCGATCTGCTTCTCGACCCGCGCGTGGTCACACGGTTGGCGCTCACTGCTGACTTCAACGGTCCGACGGCTCACCGAACTTCCGCTGCCCCTCGCGCACTGATCAACACGCGGAATGCAACCGGTCAAGGCGATCGACACCGCAGCCGAGTTCGATCAGCTCCCGAATCGCCGGAATGTCCGACGGTCCCCACCACGACGCGATAAGGGAGGACGACTTGACCAAGCTTCAAATCCGAGCCCTGGTGGCCATCCTCGCTTCCGGGGTCGCCAGCGTGCTCGCGCTCTCCGGGATGAGTAGCGCAGCGACCGCAGGGTCCGATCAGGGTGTCACGGACAAGTCCGTCAAGATCGGGTTCATCTTCTCCAAGACTGGCGTTGCGTCCGCGACCACGGCGACGTCCGATCTCGGCTGCAAGGCCCGGGTGGCGCGCGAGAACGCCAACGGCGGGGTCAACGGCCGCAAGATCCAGGTCGAGTACTTCGACGACCAGTCGTCGGGTGCCAACCTGACCGGCGCGCAGGACCTCGTCCAAAACCGGCATGTGTACATGATCGTCAACAACTCGGCGTTCGCGTTCTTGACCTACCGGTGGCTCCTCGACAACCAGATCCCAGTGATCGGCGGCGGCTACGACGGCACGTACTACGGGACGCCGGGCAACGAGAAGGTGATCTCCGGGTTCGGGAATCAAGCACCCGTCACCGGGGTGACCACAGACCTCACCGCGAAGATCATGAAACAGCTAGGCGCAACGAAAGTCGCTGCACTCGGCTACGGCATCTCGCCGTCGTCGTCCAACGCCGCCAAGGCGTTCAACCAGTATGCCGTACCCTCGGTCGGCCTGAAGGCCGTCTACACGAACACGACCGTCGACTTCGGCACCACAGACGTCGGTCCGTTGGTGCTGGGAATCAAGAATGCCGGTGCCGATGCCGCGTACTACGCCATGGTCGCGAACACGAACCTTGCGATCGTGCAGGGTCTCAAGCAGAACGGCGTAAACATGAAGGCCAACATCATGGCTACGGGGTACGGCCAGCAGCTGCTCGACCAGCCCGTCGCCAACCAGCTCGGACCGACCGTAGTCTTCACCCAGGGGTGGAAGCCCATCGAGCTGAAATCCAAAGAGACGAAGCAGTTCCAAGCCGACCTCAAGAAATACGCAGACTTCACCGGGGTGCCCGACTTCGGTATCTACACGGGCTACACCGACTGCGACCTCGCCATCACCGGGCTGAAGCAACAGGGCCACAACCTCGACCGTGCCACCTACACCGACGCCATCCGCAACCTCAAGCAAGTCAACCCCGCGGGGCTCGGATGCCAGCCCCTCCACTTCGGTCTCGACACCTACGGCAAGCCGCCACGGCAGAACTGTCAATACGCGATGTACGTCAAGGACGGCAAGTTCCTACTCCTCAAGCCCAAGAACAGCAACAAACCCTTCTGGACCGGCGAGCTCATCGGTCGCTCCTTCACCGAGGCGACGACCACTACAGCTACGTCGGCGCAGTAAGCGCGTGTCGCTCCACGGACCGATCTGCCGGCGCGGCGCGGCAGTCCTGATGGACAGTCTTCAGACCACAACGCGAGGTGACGGCGCTTCTTCGCTTCGCGGGCTAGAGAGGACGCCCGCGCCCGATCCGGGAAAGCCGACAAATCGCCGGATCAGGCGCGCCAGAAGAGCGGCAAGTGCGCGCGGTGCGATACTTGGGTCGCGAGACTTTCCCGCGCACGCTCAGCGCGAAGAGGGGCGTGTGGGCATGAGTACCTACCAGTGCCCTTTCTGCGAATTGCGGTTCGCATCCAAGAACGAGTTCGAATCCCACATCAACGACGAACACCGAGACCGTCGTCTTTGAGCACGCAAGCGACAGGGCGCGCTCAGCGGCCGGGAACGGCGCACGATACGTAGCACCTGAAGGGTGCCATCGGTAAGTCGGCGCGTTGAGTTCACAGTTCGCGATCTCTCATGAGGTGCGCGGGTGCCGTTCACAGGAACCCGAGTGGCGCATGCCGAGACAAGCAGCGCAACGTGATAGTTGTCGTAGTTGAGAGCTCGACCATCTCCATGAACGGGGTGCACGCGATGGACGAACCCGTGAAGGCAACCGCAGGTGACGGCACTGCAGAACACTCGCTGAACGATTCCGGGAACCTTGCCAAGGTGAGGGTCGCGGGTTCGAGTCCCGTCGTCCGCTCCGAGCGTTACCGCAAGTCAGCCCGCATATTCACGCCGTTCTCGATGTTCATCGTCTGCGCCGGAGCCGCATTGGTCAGGACCCCGCCGTTGAACTGAGGAAAGCCGGCGTCGTCGGCCGAGATGGTGAAGCCGTCACCGTTGACGGTGGTGATACTGGCGGGAACCGTGATCGGCTCACTCGTCGGTCCGCAGTCCGCGGTCAACGTGAACGTGGCTCCCACTAGATCGCCCGCACATATCGCGGTGATGTCTACGGCGCCCGCGGCGGGCGGGAAGGCCACGATCACGACCATCGACGCGGCCACCAGCAATCCAACGCTCGCGCCAATGAGCCGTCTCATCGAATTCAGCCCTCCGGTCGACCGAGACACCCGGGAAGCGAACGATCCCGCGAACGATCTTGCGGACAATCCCCGACTGTCGCCGATCACGCATCTTCCACCACAGAGGCACCCCGATCAAGGACCTCGCTGTACCGACGTGGCACGTCATGCACCAATACGCCCGGATGTGGCTGCGGGGCGTGCCGACGCCCGATGCAAAGGCGAAATCACAAGCGTCCGGCTCTCACGCCGAGACGATCACAGGCGCGCGCGCGCGAGCCTCGGGGCGCGCCCGAACTGCCGTGATGCGTGGCTGGCGTTCTGCGCTCGGGTAGCTCCTCCGGTGCATGCTTGACGGGAGCGCATAGCCGCCAACCTGGGCGGTGTTCTCTCGATTGCGTGTCCTGACTAGCTGGAGGGTGAATGGACGACCAGGCGCGTGAGCAGGCGTTTGTGAATGCGGTCGCGACCGAACACTTCGTCGCGCAGGCGGCTCGTGGTGCGATCGTCAGTGAGATGACGGGGCGAGCGATGATCTATATGGGCGCGGTCTCTAGCGCGCTGATCGCGTTTGGATTCGTCGTTCCGACCGGTGACGTGGCGCCCTTTGTTGCCGGCGTGCTGCCGGCCTTGCTTGTTTTCGGGGAGCTCACGTTTGCTGCCTTGCTTCGCAACACGGTGGAGAACGTGGTGTTACTCCGTCACATGCAAGACATCCGCTCGTTCTACCGAGCCTTGGCACCCGACGACCACAAGGTGTTCGATGCTCCACACGCCGATTCTGTGTTTGGGGCAGCGGTCGCGACGATCGGGCTGCGAAGTGCACCCGCGCAGGCGCTGTTCACGGGAGCGAGCATGATCGCCGCCGTCAACGCGATGCTGGGCGGTGTGGGCGCGGCATTGCTTCTCTGGCACGTCGGTACAGGCGTTACTGCGGCGATCGCCGTCGGTGTGCCAGTGGCGCTCGCGTGGTTCGTTCTGCATGTTGCCTACGAACAACGTCGCATCGGACGATTGTGAGCGGCACCGATCGTCTGCGCGTGCGGCTCAAGTAAGAACGGCTCGAGAACAGGAGGCGCTTCCAGGCCCAATGAACTGGCATTTGGCGCTCGTCGAACCCGCTCCTGATCGGACAAAGATGCCCGCACTCCGCACGCGCCCAGATCTGCCTGATTGAGTATCCGCCGGGGGGGGTGCTGCGGGTTTCCGTTGTGTCGAGGTCCTGGTGGGTTGGCTCTCGAACTGCCTGCCGTCGCGGGTTGGCGTCTGGCTTAGGAACGAAGCTGCCCGCCCACCGGATCTCACTGCGGTGTGGCTCGAAAGAGGTGAGAGCGCACGATCCTCCGAAATCGGGAGTGCCCACCGTGGTCCTGGTAGAACGACGATCGGGAAGGAACAACGAGTGATGGTGATGATCGGTGTCGATCCGCACAAGCGGTCCCACACCGCGGTGGCGATCGACGGCGACGACGTGGAGCTCGCCGCGATCGAGGTGCGCGCGTCGCACGCGCAGGTCGCGCAGCTGCTGGCGTGGGCGGCCCCGT
>JBKPCV010000063.1:0-7476 GCA_046727575.1 Actinomycetota bacterium | reverse complement strand
CGTGAATGTTGTTGCGGCCAGTCACGTCGATGCCTTGGTTGAGGTGACGAAGACGAGCGTCCGGTGCGTACATTTCGATCGCCTGGTCAAGCCGCTCTTCGTTCCACGCCCGCCAGAACGCCTCAACGTTTGCGCGGTTCTCGACATCGTCGGACATGGGTTCTCCTCGCGCTCAGTTGGTGCACCGACCTGCGGCATCATCCACGGTTCGTCGTCGTAGAACGTGAGGCCGGTCGCCCCGTACCCGAGTGTGAACGCGGCGAGGGCGAGCCGGCCGCTCGCGATACCGGCCTCGAGGAGCGGGGCGCGATAGCGCGTGACATCGGCGCGACCGTAAGATCGAGCGGCTCGAACGCTCCGCCGTCGATGGCGCCGCGGTCGGGTTCGGGCTGCGTTCCGGGTAGCACGACGAGCGCGAGCGGGCCACGGCGAGAGCCAGTTGAGTTCGAGGTCGGCGCGACGACCGTCGAGACTGGGGAGCAAGGACGCGTGCGGCGACGATCCATCACCCGGCGAGGACCGTCCCGGGTCGCCGCTGATCGCGTGCCGCCGCTCTGAGACACTGAAAACGTCGCGCCTGACCCGTGTTCTGTGTCCGCGGTGTCGTGTCTCACATTTGGCTCGAGAGTCACTCGGGCCCGCAACGTGGCAGCACCGCGGGATCGAGGGTCCACTCGACCGCATCGACGATCGGCGCGATCGCAGCGGACTCGGGCGGGTGGCGGAGCCCGGGCACGACGACGAGGCGACGCGGGTCGCGAGCGCGGTCGTGCAGCTCGCGTGCTGCCACAGCAGATATGAAGTTGTCGTCGGCGCCGTGCACAACCGCGAATGGCGCGCGGACGCGCGGTGCAAGCGCAACGGGTGGCTCAGGGGTCCCCCAGCGTGGGGCCACGGCGACCCCCAGGTAACGCCCCGCCACTGCCCGTCCCAGTGGCGTGCGGGTCAGCAGGGCGGCGAGGACGGCGCGGGCGTTGCGCGGCAGCCTCCATCGGGCCGGACAGTTTACGGTCACGAGACCTGCGATCGCTGAATCGGTCGCCGCATAGCGCAGTACCGCGATCGCTCCCATCGACACCCCCACCAGCACGACCTTCGACGACCGCTCGCGCGCGACTGCGACCGCTGCGGCGACGTCATGACGCTCGAGATCACCCAATGTGCACCGGCCGCCGGAACGCCCATGGCCTCGAGCGTCGTAGGTCGTGACGTCGAAGTCTCGGCGGTGCAGTGCCTCGGCGACCGCGACCAGATCGCCATCGTTCGCCGACCCGGTGAACCCGTGCGCGACGACGACTGCCGCCCGCGGCTCTCCCCCCGCCAGCCAGTGGCGCCCGACCAACTCGACCTCGTCGCTGGTGACGAACGACGGCTCCCACATCTGCACCCGACTATGCCGCACGCGCCACCACTCGGTCGGTCGGGCGCTCAAGTAGCCCGCGCGCGGGGACGGGACGCAGGTTGAGAAACCACGCGGGATGCTCGTCGTCGCCACCGCGTGATGCCACCACAACGATGGTCGAACCATCCTACAACGGTGAGGTCAGGATCACGAGCGGGGCTGACCTGTCTTGCGGCCTGTGGTCGTGAGCTCCCAGCACAGGCATGTGCCGCCGGCATTCCATCCCAGGCGGCCACCACTGATCTTGAGCAGGCTGCGGGTGGAAGGTGTTCACTGTTTTCAACGCGAAGTCGCTCGGCATGCGCCGAACCTACCGGGGTTCGCTCATCGGTCAGCCAGACCGGTGACACGGGCACCTGCATACCGACCGTGCAGCAGAACGCTCCCACCGTGCGCCGACGGGTTGCGCGTGATCTGATCGGAATCCGCGCACAAGAGCGGTCTAGCGCGCGCCCGTCGGCGTCAACGCAACAGAGGCGACGCTCGCCTACCCCAAGCTCAGGACCGCGCGCTGGTGGGTTCCCCTGCTCACGACGCCGCGAGCACCGTCGACCTCCACGTCGAAGTTGAGGCGCCTGCGTTCGATCGACGCGAGGTGGCAGCGAATCACGAACTCTTCGCCCTCGGTGACTGCCGCCTCGTGGCTGACACAGATGTGCGTGCCGACGGTGGTTTCGCCTTGGTCGAGGTGTACTTGCGCGAGACCCAGGCACGCGCCTCCACGAGCCCGACCATGGTCGGCGTGGACAGCACGACGCGACACAGGTGCGGCGCCGACATCTCTGTCGTGACTGTGTGCCGTACCTCGTTCGTGAGCCCGACGACCAGAGTGCTCTTCATCGCCACATCGTGGCGCGTGCGCTCGAACGCCGCTAGGCAGTCGGGTAGTCCCGACGGATGCGCTCAGAGACGGCGTAGTCACCACCGAATCGAAATCGGTCGCGGATTGGCAGGTCGACGCGTCGCTGGTCAGGTGGCCGCGGTGACGACCTCCGAATACTGCTTGAAATGGCACTGTTGCGTTGGCGCGTGGCGGCGCCGGCCGTGAGAGTGGCGGGATGATGGCTCGTCGTTCTCGCCAGGTGTGTTCTGGTGCCGCGGTCGTTCGCAGGGTTTCCAGTTCCCTCCCGAGGTGAGTCTGCTTGCGGTGCGCTGGTATCTGCGGTTCGGCCTCTCATATCGCGATGCGGAGGAGCTGCTGATCGAGCGTGGAATCGAGGTCGACCACGTGACCGTGTACCGGTGGGTGCAGCGCTTCACCCACTCTTGGCTGATGCCGCCCGTCCGTGCCGGCACGCCGCTGGCAAGCGCTGGTTCGTCGACGAGACCTATGTGAAGGTCGCGGGACGGTGGCGTTATGTCTACCGTGCCGTCGACCAGTTCGCCGCGACCGGAGCTCGCGCGAGACGTATTACCGGTATCGACGTCGGTATCTGGCGGCGGGGATCGAGGGCCTCGAGGGTCGCTCGCGTCGCCCCAAGGTCTCACCGGGCCAGATCGACGCCGGGTTGGAGGCCGAGATGTGTCGGATGCGGCGCGAGCATCCGCGTTGGGGTGCGCGTCGTATCCATGGCGAGCTGGCGCGCGTGGGCAGCGTGCCGCCGGCGGTCTCCACGATCCATCAGGCGCTGCGCCGGAATTCATTTGGTGGCGAATCAGCCGCCGCGACGGCCGAAGGCGTTGACGCGGTTCGAACGCGAGGTCACCAACGACTTGTGGCAGATCGACGCGACCGAGGTGCGCCTGGCTGATCAGCACAAGGCGTACGTGCTGGATGTGATCGACGACCACTCCAGGTACCTGCTCGCGGCGATCGCCGCCGATAGCCCGACCGGGGAGGCGGCGTGCGACTGCTTCGAAGAAGCCGCGTCGCGCTACGGGTTGCCGCGTCAGGTCCTGTCGGACAACGGGCTGTGCTTCACCGGCCGGCTCCACGGCGTGACGGTCGAGTTCGAACGGTCACTCACCGAGCTCGACGTGGAGTTGATCAACTCGACCGCGTATCTTCCGGAGACGTTGGGGAAGCTCGAGCGGTTCCATCGCACCCTCAAGGAGTGGCTCACCGGCGAAGGTCCCGCCTGTGACCTCGCGCACCTCCAAGAGCTGCTCGACGGGTTCCGGTTCCACTACAACCGCGAGCGACCGCATCAGGCGATCGGGAACCTCACTCCCGCCGAGCGCTACCAGCCGCCCGCGCCAATCGTGGACGGACGCGCGATGAGCATCGGGTTCGATCAACACGGCGAACCGATCTACCCGCCCAAGGCGACCGTGCGCGCCGTCTCGGAGGCAGGCAAGCTCACCTTCGCCAACAGGCAGATCCAAGTCGGACGACGCTGGGCAGGAATCCCGCAAACGACGACTCCGGCACGGCCGGGACACGACGCGAACGACGAGCGCTCATCCCGCGACTCTCACCTACCCACACGGGCCTCGGCCAACGCAACAGAGCCCCTGGCGAGAACGACGAACCATCATCCCCGCACTCTCTCCGCCCATCCACAGGCTTCTCTGACGTTCTTATCCCGGAGGAGCCCGAGCGGCTGACGGAGGCGCCGATGTTGCCCGACCCGCGCGTCACCCGCCGCGACGGATCGCCGCGGTGTACGGTAGGTCATGGATCGCCCGGACATCGGCGAAGGTGGTGCAGCCGGCAGGTCTCGGGCGTGTCCCACGTGCGGCTCGCTGATCGTGTTCATCGAATGGCCGGGAGATGAGGTGTGTCCCGGCTGCGCGCAATTGCTGTACGTCAATACGACCGGACAAGTGTCCCAAGCACCCATCGGCGAGTTTCCAGACCCCTGATCGCTTAACGGGCTCCGGCGCAACCGCATCCGCGCGCTTCGCTTGAGCTGCAGCGAGCACTGACGACTTCCGACACCGAGTCGCCGACCAGCAAACGTGACTTTCACGGCGGACTCGACGAGGGCCGACACCTCCCCATCCCGCCCAACAAGCTCCACGGGAGCAGTATCGACCATGTGACAGGTGGCGCTCTAGGAGCGACCGATCGACGCGCCGCTCCCGCGCGATCGACGCGCCAGGGTGTGCGTCCGGGTGTGATGCGTGACCGATCGTTCCGGGCTCATGTGTGACGTTCCGGAGAGATGTGTGACGTTCCGGGGAGATCCCTGACACCGCCCGAGTGAGGCCCGAGCCTGCTTGCAGCCGGAGCGCTGGAGGTGGGCATGGCCCTGAGGACGGTGACCATGGCGGAGTTGCGACTCGAGGTCTTGTTGGAGGCCCGAGCAGTCGGACGAGTCGGCGACAGAGTTCTGCCGCAGCTACAAGATCTCGCGAGAGACGTATTACCGGTATCGACGGCGCTACCTCGCGGCCCGGGATCGAGGGGCTCGTCGGTGATCACCCGGCTCACGACCGAGTGGCAAGACGAGCACCGCAGCTTCTCGAGCCGTTCGTTGAAGGGGTCCGACTTCGTTTACGTCTGGGTCGATGGCGTGCACTTCAACGTCCGCCTGGAAGAAGACCGCCTCTGGGTGCTGGTGATGGTGGGTGTGCGCCTGGACGGGACCAAGGAGCTCGTCGCGATCCGCGACGGATATCGCGAATCGAAAGAGAGCTGGGCGGATCTGCTGCGCGACCTGAAACGCCGCGGCATGACCGCTCCGGTCCTCGCCGTCGGTGACGGCGCGCTCGGGTTGGGGGCCGCGGTGCGCGATGTCTGGCCCGACACACGTCATCAACGCGACTGGTTCCACAAGGTCGCGAACGTGCTCCACGCGTTACCGAAGTCAGCCCAGCCCACCGCCAAGCAGATGCTGGCCGAGATCCGCGACGCCGAGGACCGCGACCACGCTACCGCCGCCGCCAAGTCCTTCGCCGACGAGTTCAGCGCCAAGTTCCCGAAGGCGGTCGCGAAGATCACCGACGACCTCGGCGTGCTGTTGACGTTCTACGACTTCCCCGCCGAGCACTGGATCCACCTCAAGACGACGAACCCGATCGAGTCGACGTTCGCGACCGTGCGGCTGCGCACCAACGTCACCAAAGGTCCCGGGTCGCGCGCGGCGGGGCTCGCGATGGGCTACAAGCACATCATCGCCGCCCAAGACCGCTGGCGCGCCATCAACGGACCACACCTCGTCGCGCTCGTCCGCGCCGGCGCCACCTTCAACAAAGGAGCACTCATCGAGAACCCGAACCAGGTCGCCGCGTGACCAACAAACCCGATCCACAAGTCTTGACTATTTCTCGCGGGATCAGCCCTCGCCGCCGTATTCGTCTTCGGTCTCGGCCTGACCACCTGCAATGACCGGCCGTGCGCGGCGCGATAGGACCCGTAGTCCTCCCGCAATGCGAGCGCTTGGCACGCATCGCCTTGGTCGCACTCGCCGACGCCTTCGGTGGACTCGACGAGCAGGCCATCACAGACCACGGCCATTTCCGCATGGCAGGCACGCGGCATCGAGGGCTTGCTCAGCTACCGTCGAGGGGCGGCACGGACTAGCGACCGTCGCAGAGTTATCCCGTCTTTGACCTCTTGAGCAGCACCACGACGCTTTGGTCTGAGAGCTGGGTCATGCTGACGGCCTCCCAGCCCTGCTCGCCGACCTCATCCAGCGCGCGCACCGCCGCCGATTCCCCTCGTCCGGCTGTGGGCGCCTCGAACCGCGGAAGCGCGAGCATCAGGTATTCCCATCTGGTCATGACGAGATCTTGACTTGTCGGAGAACCGTTTCGGCACCGCCGCGATTCTGACTCTGGACCGCAAACCGCCCACCCCACGTCGAGCGGGAAGTCGTGATCATTGGACCGAGGTTCCAGCCTCGGCAGCGGTGCGTGCCGGCCTGGGTTAGAGGTGGCTGCCCGCGTGTGCCCGCGACTGCCAGCACACGTTGGGGTGGCCGTCTCGATCTCCGAGATAGCGGCCGCAGATCACGTGCCCCAGTTCGCTTTCGACGCGTGCGCGTTCGGCGAGGACCGCAACGATGAGTGGCTCGTCCTGGTACTTCAACCCATCGGACGGCCCTGGTTTCCCTGATCGCATCACGATCCTCCCGTGCTCGACGATCGGACAGACCGAATACTAGCACTTTATTTCATGAAATGTGCTGCCGAGCTGCCGCTCGGACAGATCGTCCCGTGCGGACAAGGAGGCGCGGGCTCAGCTTCTCACTTGGATACGTGCATTGCCCTTGACTGTCACCGCGACCTGGCTCGGCGTTTGGCCGTGCCGGTCCTTCGGCGGCTAGGGCGGACTCGATCACGGTCGGCGCCGGTCGCGCCCACGAGGACGTCGAGCACGTCACCGATGGTTCGCTCCCGGCCGGTCTCTTCGCGCAGCGGTAGATGATGTTGGATCTCGTATCGGTTTCGACGACCCTCCCGCTCCTTGACGACATATCTGGCAGCGGCCAGGTCATTGACAATCGCAAACGCACTGCGTTCGGTGATGCCCAACATCGCGGCGATGTCGCGCAAGCGCACGCCAGGATCGTTGGCGATGCACAACAACGCCTTGGCATGATTCGTCAGGAAGCTCCACTCCGCCATCTTCACCACGCTCATCGCCGCTTATAGAATATCGTTACTAGAATACTGCGTCATGAGTGCCAGGGAATGGAAGGGAGCAAGAGATGGGCGACAAATCGCCGAAGAAGAACAACGCGAAGAAGCCGGCGAAATCCATGAAGGAAAAGCGGGCCGCGAAGAACGAGAAGCGCCGCGACGCGGCTGAGCTTGGAAGATAAGCCTGGGGTCGTCGGCGGCGCGAGCGCCACGCGGTCCGTGTATTCTCCGGCGACCGACCCCGCCTCGTCGAGCGCGACTGCTACCCGGGGTCGTGTTCCATGCGATCGGAGGCGACTTGCCAACGCCTTCCGTCCCATCGCGTGGAATGACCGCCGTCGGTACCGGCTCGATTGCAGCACCGCACGTCACCTTCTCGTGGCGAACTCGCGTCGAAGGTGGCTCGACATTCTCCCGTTGGGCACTGTCCACGTTCAGTCAAGCGGCCGTAGCGGGGCACTACGAAACCGTCGCGGCCGGGCGCGCGACCGCCTCGTTGGCGTATTCGCGTCGCTTCGTCCGCCGGTCGAACCGCTCGCACGCTT
>JBKPCV010000062.1:0-7647 GCA_046727575.1 Actinomycetota bacterium | reverse complement strand
GGTGTGGTCGGCGAACGCCGCGTCGAGCTTCCCGCCAGCGAGCTTGCCGATGCGCTGCTATCTCGACGCGCCGCACGCGCAGCCCCACCGAGCCAGCTGAGTCCGAAGCGCGCAGGACCAACAAGGAGCAAACAGCCGTGTGGTCCAGCGGTGCCCATCGCTATGGCCGGGCCATGTCGGACTCCGTGCTGACGTGGCTGGATCGCGGGCTCGCGGTTCGATCGGCGCAATGAGCGCCCTCGATCGTGAGGCGGAGCACTGGTGGGTGCGAACGAGCCGCGAACGAGCCGCGAACGTGCTGCTCCACCGTTCCTACGGCGATCGCGGCAGGAACGCGGGAAGGAGCGGGCGATGAAGCGCTTCACGAGTCGTAGCGCTCTCGCAGCCGCCCGCGGCTGACGGCCACGAGACCATGGCTCCCGACTTCACCTCACGGGCGGAGGGCGCACCTCGCCCTGTTTCGGACACGGAATGCGTGGGACAATCGCCTCGCATGGAGGGGTTCCCGCCCCGGGTCGAGTTCTGTGCCCTGGGTCCGGTGGGTGTGATCGTCGAGGGGCAGCCGGTCACGCTCGGGAGCCCGAAGCTGCGGACGGTGTTGGCGGCGTTGCTGGTCGACGCCAACTCGGTGATGTCGTCGGACCGGCTCATCGACATCCTCTGGGGTGACGACCCGCCGGTGAGCGCGCGCGCCACGTTGCAGAAGCTCGTCTACCGGCTCCGCCTGCTGGTGGAGCCCGACCGAGGCGCGGACCACCTACTCGTCACCCGCGCCCCCGGCTATGTGCTGCGGGTCGGTGCGGAGGAGTACGACGCGGCACGGTTCGAAGATCGGATGCGCACCGCGCGCGCCCAGGCGGCCCAGGGCCCGGCGTCCTCGGCGGTGGCGACCCTGGACGAGGCACTGGGACTGTGGCGCGGCCCGGCGTTCGCAGAGTTCGCGTACGACGACTTCGCCCGCGCGGAGGCCGCCCGACTCGAGGAGCTTCGCGTCACCGCCGTCGAGGACCGCGTCGATGCCAAGCTCACGCTCGGGCACCACGAACAGGTCATCGGCGAGCTCGAGCGGACCGTCGACGCGCACCCGCTCCGGGAGCGCTCGCGCGGGCAGCTCATGCTGGCGCTCTATCGCGCTGGACGTCACGTGGAGGCTCTGCGCGCATACCACGACCACAGGCGTTACCTCATCGACGAGCTGGGGATCGAGCCGTCGACGGCTCTGCGCGCGCTCGAAGCCGCGATGGTCGTCCAAGCACCCGAGTTGGACTACGAGCGATCTCCACTCCCCGAGGAGACCCCCAGGTCTGGTAACGGGGTCACGTCGTTCCCGCCGCCATCGGTGCCGGTCGCGCTTGCCGAGGCCGAGGTCTCGCGCGCATTCGACGACCGAATCACGCACGCGACCGCGACCCGGATCGACCTCGACCTCTTGGAGGACGAGATCGCCGACAACGTGCTGGCTCTCCATCGTCGACACGGTGACCATGCGCCTGACGTGCCGGACGCCGCGGCCACGCCCGGGTTCGCGCGTTGCCCGTACAAAGGGCTCGCCTACTTCGAGTCCACCGACGTCGACTACTTCTTCGGGCGCGAACGCCTGGTCGCCGAGCTGGTGGCACAGGTTGCGGTCGAGCGTTTCGTGGGGGTCGTCGGCGTATCAGGCAGCGGGAAGTCGTCGCTGCTCCTCGCCGGCCTCTGCCCCGCGCTGAGAGCGGGCGCGCTCCCCGGCAGCGAGCAGTGGTTCACGGTGCTCTTGACCCCCGGGGCAGAGCCGATCGAGCGTCTCGCTCACGCGCTCGCCGGCGGCGTACCGGGGCTCTTGCTCGACCTGGTGCGGGCGCGCCTGCGCGACGACCCCGACGCGCTCGAGCGCATCGCGCGCGCGGCAATGGCCACCAAGTTGCCCGGGTCGCGGCTGGTGGTGGTCGTCGATCAGTTCGAAGAGCTCTTCACCATGTGCCGGGACGACGAACAGCGCAGACGGTTCGTCGACACGTTGACCCGCCCGGTGGATGATCCACGAACGTCGGTGTCGGTGATCATCTCGGTGCGCGCCGACTACTACGCGCGCTGCGCGGCGCTGCCGGAGTTGGCCCCGCTGCTCGGGGCAACCCTGCTCGTCGGGACGATGACGAACCGCGAGCTCCGGCGAGTGATCGAGGAGCCGGCCCGGCGAGCGGGGCTTCGGCTCGAGCCCGGGCTCACCGACGTCATCCTCACCGACGTGGGGGACGAGCCCGGCGGACTGCCGCTGCTCTCCACTGCGCTGCTCGAGACCTGGGTGCGCCGCGACGACTCGGTGCTCACGGTCGCGGGCTATGCCGATGCCGGCGGCGTGTCGGGCGCCCTGACCAATCTCGCGGAGAGCGTCTACGAACGCTTCAGCCCCGGCGAGCGGGAGGCGTGCCGACGGATCCTGTTGCGGCTCGCCGAGCCGGGCGAGGGCGACGACGACGTACGCCGCCGGGCTCCCGCGGCCGAGCTCGTCGCACCCGACGATCCGAACGCCACCACCGTGCTCGCCACGCTCACCGACCGGCGACTCGTCACCGCGGGCGCCGACGGCGTCGAGGTCGCCCACGAGGCGCTGCTCCGGGAGTGGCCGCGTGCCCGCGCCTGGCTGGAGGACGATCGCGAGGGCCGGCGCCTCCACCATCACCTCGCGGCCAGCGCTGCCGGCTGGGAGGCCGCGGGTCGGGACTCGGCCGAGCTGTACCGCGGCGCCCGGCTCGCTTCCGCCCTCGAGTGGTCGAGCGCTCACCCGGGAGAAGCCAACCTTGTCGAGCGGGACTTCCTGGAGGCGGCGGGCGCCGCTCACGACGCCGAGTCCCGCAAGGCCCGCCGCAGCGCTCGTCGGCTGCGAGCGCTCCTGACGGCGACCGCGTTGGTGTTGGTGGTCGCGATCGCGGCCGGGAGCCTGGCCCTCGTCCAGCGGGGTGAGGCCCGCGACCGGGCCCGGGCCGCGGAATTGACGCGCCTCGCGACGCAGGCCGCGACGCTCCCCGTCGACCAGCTCGGTCGCGCACTCCTCCTCGGCATCGAGGTCCGACGGCTCGACCGGTCGGAGAGCGCGCTCGAAGCCGCGCTCGCCCACGCGCCGGCCGGCCTCGAGCGCCTCATCACGGTCCCCGGCGGAGTCGGATACGCGGACGTGAGCCAGGACCGGCGGCGCCTCGTCACCGGGGGCCGTGACGGCAAGGCGCGCATCGTCGACGTGGCGTCCGGGCGGATCGTACGCACGTTGGACCTGGGCCCCGGCGACATCGGCGCAACTGTCCCGAACTTCAGTCCCGACGGGCGCCTCGTGGCCGTTGCCAGAATCTTCACCGACGAAACGCGAATCATCCGGGTGTTCGATGCCCAGACCGGCAGGCCGGCAGGCCCGAGGCTGCAAGCCGGCTCTGGCATCGTCCTCGCCCGGTTCCTCCCGAACGACCCGACCCGCCTCGTCACGGTCAGCCCGAACGAACTCATCCGCTGGGACCTGTCCGACACGGAGCGCCCGCGCCGGATTGGCGCTCCCTTCCCGCTCCCCGAGAACTCGCATCGGCAACCGCTGACCCTGTTCACGATCAGTCCCGACGGGCGCACCGCCCTCACCAGCGCGGCCGGCGTCAACGACCTGGGTCCCGGCGGCTCGACGTTCGTGTGGGACCTCGAGTCCGGTTCGCGCCTGCTCGGGCCCCTACCCGGCCGGCCGGGGCCGTTCACACCCGACGGCACCCAGCTCACGCTCCGTCGGTCCGACAACGAGATCGCGTTCGTCGACGCCGTCACCGGTGCGGACCGCGGCACGCTCGACGTCGGCTTCGCGCCCTCTCCTAACTACATCATGAGTCGGGACGGGCGGCGCCTCGCCGTGTCGGGCCTCGCCGGCGGGCAAATGCGTGTCTTCGACGTCGCCACCGGTCAGGCGATCGGGCAGTCCCTCACGTTGTTCACCAATCCCTCGAGCCCAATGGCGTTCCTCGCCGGCGACCGCCTACTCGTCGGTGGTCCGAACGAGGCCGCAGTGTGGCGCTACCTCGACGCCGCGCCCGCGTTCGCCACGCTCCTGCCTGGCAAGGCCGGCAACTTCGATGCGCGGTTCACGCCCGACGGCAACGAGATCGTGATCACGGAGGACCATCAATTGCTCCGCGCCCGGACCCGCGATGGCCGGCCACTCGGTCGCGTGCTCGACGTGGGCGCGGCTCCGAGCTCGCGCGTCGCCTTCAGCCCCGACGGGTCGACCGTCGCAGTTCCCGACGCAGACGGCACCGTGAGCCTCTGGGACCGTCGCACCGGCAATCGGCAGTCGGTCCTGCGCTCCGGCCAGACCGGGCCGATCAGCGCAGCATGGAGCCCGGCCGGATCGATCGTCGCCACCGTCTCGGGCTTCGACCGCGCCCTCGTGCTGTGGGATGTCTCCGACCCCCGCGACCCGAAGGAGCTACATCGCCTCGCCAACGCCGACGTCGTCGAGCACAAGTTCCGAAGCCCCACGTTCAGCCCCGACGGTCGGGTCGTCGCCGTGAACGACTACCCCGAACTCGGTCAGGTCACCTTCGTCGATGTCGCGCGCGGTCGCGTGCTCCGAACGGTCGCACCAGGTGGTCAGCTCGGCCCCCTCCTCAACAGCCCTGACGGCAACACCATGGCCACCATGCGCTACATGGAGGGCGTGCTGACGCTCCTCGACGCGGCGACCGGCAAGGTCCGTGCCACGCGACAGGTCACCGGCTGGCCCGGCCAGTGGGCGTTCGTACACGGAGGCCGACGCATCGCAATTCTGAGCACTCCCAGCTCGGCCTCGCCCGGTCCGACGGCGCTGGAGCTCTGGGACGCGGCCACGCTGGACTCGTTCGGCGAACGCATCACCATGAGCGCGCGCGGCTATGGGGTCGGCGAGGGTGACGCGAGCCCCGACGGCACCAAGCTCATCACCGGCACGGGCAGCGGCGCCGTCCTCTGGGAGCTTGACCCTGAACGCTGGGAGACGCTCGCCTGCCGCATCGCGGGGCGGAACCTGACCCGGGTGGAATGGAACCAGTACCTGCCCGGTCGCGACTACCACCGAACCTGCCCGGCCTGACGGGCCGTGCTTCGCTCACGGGGAGGGCCGCCGCGAACGGGGTTCGAACGAGCTGCGAGCCCCGAGCGCCGTTCAGCGCGGTTGGTCGGCTCGTTGGTCGAGCTTGTTCGAAGAGCCTTCGGAGAGGTAGCGGCGTTCGGCTGCATTGCCTTCCTCAGGGTGGTCGACTCGCGCGGCCAGCTTGAGCGACGCGTCTCCCACCGCTACCACCGAACCCGCCGCCCGCAGACCCCCTCATGATGCGGTCTGAAACATCCCAGATCCGTCGCACGAAGTCAGAAACGCCTGCACCTCCGTGACAGAACGCGTGCCCGAGCGGGATGAGCAACCCATTTCCGCGCATCTGCGGGTGGTGCGGTGGGAGACTTCATGCGAGACGCAGGGGTCGAGCGGATGGGTGACGAGCCGTTTGTCGGGCGAGCTCGAGAGCTGGCCAGTCTGACTGGCTGGGTTGACGAGGCCGGTGCGACGGGGGTCGGCCGTTTCGCCTTGGTCACCGGGGAGGCCGGTGGGGGCAAGACGCGTCTGTGCGCCGAGCTCGACCGCAGGCTGGTTGCCCGGGGGCACGTGTCGGTGTGGTCCCGGTGCTGGGATGCCGGCGGCGGCCCACCGCTGTGGCCCTGGCCTGATCTCATTCGGGAACTGCGCGATCGGGTGATTGGGTCGGCGACCGGCTCGCTCGCGGCGCCGGCCGATGAGCGGTTCGGGTTGTTCCAGTCGTTGTTGGACGATCTCCGGGCAGTCTGCTCGAGGCACCCGGTCGTCATCATCCTGGATGATCTGCATGTGGCCAACCAGGACGTGGTGACGCTGACCCGCTTCGTTGCACGTGCGTTGCATCGCGTGCCGTTGCTGTTGGTCGCGACGTGGCGGGTGGAGCGGGCGGACGAGGGTGTCTCGGTGGCCCGTTTCGAGTCGGTCGCCCGAGAGGCGACGGTGATGGAGCTGGACCCGTTCGGCGAGGCGGAGCTCGCCGAGTACCTGGCGCGCCGTGGCCGTGACGACGTGTCGACCGCCGACTCTGCGCGCTTGCTGGCGCTCAGCGGGGGGAACCCGATGCTGGTCGCCGAGCTGGTTCGTGACGGACCGACGGAGTCGGGTGATCCGGGTGCGCGTGGGCTGGCGTTCGCCGTTGAGCGTCGGGTTGGCAGCGTCCGCGACGGCGATCGGGCGCTGTTGGGGGCGGCGGCGGTTCTCGGTGACGGAGTTCGGGTGGTCGAGGTCGCCGGGATCCTCGGATGCGCGGCGGATGAGGTGGTGACTGCAGTCGGCCGGAGTTGCGCCGCCGCCGACATTGTCGACGGCCGGATCCGTTTCTCGCACGAGTTGTTGCGCGAGGCGTTCGCAGCGTCGCTGCCGAGGGCGGATCGGCTCGCGCTGCACGTCGCCGCAATCGACGCCGGGTGGGGCGTCGATGCGGAGCGGGTCGTGTGGCGTGCGCGTCACGCTGTCGAGGCGGCATCCCTGTCTGCCCGGCACACGGCGACCGCGGTCGCCGCGTGCGCGATGGCGGCGGCTGTATTGCAAGAGGAACTGGCCTTCGAGCAAGCCGTCGAGTGGGCAGAAACTGGTTGCCACCTGGCGACCGGCTCTCCCCCGGGTGTGCAGGCTGAGCTGTTGCTGGCTCACGCTGGGGCGGTGCTGGCGTCCGGTCGTCTGGTCGAGGCACGCGGGCTCTTCGATCGTGCTGTTGACGCGGCTGAGCGTTCGGGGAATGCGCGATGGCTCGCGGCGGCGACGCTGGGGGTCGGCGGGGTGTGGGTCGAAGAGCAGCGTGACGAGCTGTCCCGTCGACGGCTCCTGGCTCTCTGTCGTCGGGCATTGGTTGAGCTGCCTGAGGGCGAGGTGGTGCTGGCGGCACGGCTGCGGGTGCGGCTCGCGGCCGAGCTCGCCTACGACAGCGGCTCGGTGCAACAGGTCCGTGAAGCGGTGGCGGCGGTTCGGCAGCTGGGCGACGGCGCTGCGACCGCGGGGGCGCTGTCGCTGCTGCACCACACGTTGCTCGCTCCCGAGTACACCACCGAACGGCTCGAGGTGGCGAACGAGCTGCTGGAGGCCGCTGCCTCGGCCCGCGGGACGATCTACCCATTGTTCGGATTGTGTTGGAGGACCGTCGATCTGTACCTGATCGGATCCGTGGACGCGGAGCGGGCGTTGGTCGAGTTGCGCGACCGCACCGATGCGCTCCGCTGCCGTTCGATCGGTTACATCGTCACGGTGCTCGATGTGATGCGGGCGATCCGCCGGGGCGAACTGGACACCGCGGAGGCGCTCGCGGCCGAAGCCTCGAGATTCGGTGAGACGGTCGGCGACACTGACGTCCTCGCCTACTACGGCGGTCATCTCGTCGCCATCAGGTGGCTGCAGGGTCGCCTCAACGAGATGCGCGACCTGGTCGTATCCGTGATCGACTCGTCGACCCTTCGCCATCGTGACGTCAGCTACCGCGCGCTGCTGGCCCTGGTGTACGCCCTCGACGGTGACGAAGAGGCGGCCCGCGGCACGATCGACGCCGTTGTCAGCGATGGTCTCGACTCGATCGGGGTCCCCAGCAACCGCACGACGGTGTGGAC
>JBKPCV010000061.1:0-9222 GCA_046727575.1 Actinomycetota bacterium | reverse complement strand
CCACCGACGGGCTGGCGTCTCGACCGAGTCGTGCCCAGCTCGCAAGCGCAAGCTTCGGTCGTGGTCGGCCAACGACGTCATAGTCCCCGAGGCGCTTCTGGCGCTCGACGCGACAGGACGCCTCGACGGGCACGGTAGGACAGCAGTGACCAGAGGGAGCGTGCAGAGAGCGCTGAACCGACTGACGCTGCGAATCCGATCGACAAAACCGAGGCGACCGAGCCGACACTCGCGACGGACAGGACCGAACCGACACTCCCGATGCTGAGGATCGATCCTTTGGACCCGATCGACAGGAGTGAGCCTTCGGAGCGAATCGACCACAGTGAGGACGTCGCGTGGTTCACCGGTCCATGATCGCTCACGCTCAATCGTCGAAGAAGTGATAGGAACCGACAATCGTCGCTTCCTTGGCCACGGGCGGCTGCACGCAGCGGTCGGCGATCCCGTCGAGGAAGGCCTGGAACGCAGGGACGTCGTTCAGCGCGATGTCAGCGTCGGCCATCTCGCGTACCACGTGGATGAAGCTGACGCCGTCTTCCAACCGGAACGTCGCGTAGCCGAAGCCCTCGGGCGCCAGCTCGTGCAGCGCGGCGAACACCTTCTCGGC
Organism: Actinomycetota bacterium; assembly: GCA_046727575.1. GTDB lineage: Bacteria > Actinomycetota > Acidimicrobiia > IMCC26256 > DASPTH01 > DASPTH01. Next base: position 8,612 of record JBKPCV010000061.1, on the reverse strand, counting down.
GAGCCGCTGGTTCTCGTCCGCCCGCTCTGGCTTGGTTTCGTAGCGCACGACGATGGTCTTCACTTGTTGCCTCCCGCGAGGGCTCTGAGGTTCGTCAGGAGTTGAGACTGCCGCGCCACCATATTCTCATCGCGATTCTCATCGCGCTTCGCCGCAGTTCACCGGGCGCTTGCAGCCCCGGCCGGCTGTTCGCTCGAGTTGCCGTGCACCGCCGGCGATGTGATGGTGAAGGGCACGTGCACCCGGTTGGACATGACGGTGAGCCCGGTCCTGGGGACGACCGCCGGAGCTGTGCCGACGACCGCGAACACCGTGAGGACCGACCGTCCGGATCCGAAGCCGGCCTTTCCGATCTGCCAGGTGCTCCGGATCCGAGTCAGTCCGTTCTCGACCGAGGCCACGCCGTTGATCTGGAAGAGACCGGCGAGGTTGGTGCGCGGGCCTTGGAATGCGGTACCCGGCGTGTTGGGAGTGGTCGACAGCATGACGACCAGGCCTGGAGCACCAGGATCAGGCCCGGGGTGGAACGTGGGCGCGCCCGGGTTGTTGAAGAACGGCTGGTAGCCGGCCTCGGGCGAGAGGAGCGTGTTGGAGCGCTTGTCGCGCGCCGTCAGCGCGAGATCCACGACGAATCCGGCGCCGTCTTTGCCCGCGATGTCGTGCGTGCTGGGCGACACGACGCTGACTCTCACTGGCTTGGATACGACTCCCCGCGTCGATCCGTACGCGCCTACCGGCGCGGCACCGACGAAGAGCCCGATCAAAACCGCGGTCGCGAGTGCGATCAAGACTTGGGCGAGCCGACGCCCGTACGTTCGATGGGGATGCGACGAAACTGCGAACATCAGTGACTCCTGGACCGGATCGACGAGCCCGCAAGCGCGGGTTGGCTGTCGGTACGCCGGAGGTCGCCGATTCGGTTCTCGACTGTTGTCTCCTCTTCGCTCGGGCATCGCGAACCGTTTCAAGGGATCTGGCGTACCGAGAAGAAGTCCACGCTTTGGCTCGTTGACCAGCCGAGAATCCCCGATGCCCAACAGCTCTCCGACCTACAGCGCATGATTGCGAGGCCTTCACCCGGCTCTGCGGCCGCGCCGTGCGGCCGGTTCCCCGTAGCGTCTCGACTTGTGGATCCGGTGCTGCTCGCCGCCTTTCGGCGTCGCGAAGCAAGCGGAGTGCGGGCGCTGTATCGTGAGTACGGGCGGCTCGTCTATGCGGTGGCGTACCGCGTGCTCGGACAGCACGATCTCGCTGAAGAGGCTGCCCAGCAGACGTTCGTTCGCGCCTGGCAGGCCGCCGATCGCATCGATGTCGACCGCGACCCGGCCGCGTGGCTGGCGACGATCGCGAAACGCGCAGCCATCGACATTCATCGCCGCGAAGCCCGCAGGCCGACCAGTGCGCTCAGTGATGTCGCCGCGAACGACCGTTCCTTGGTGAGCCTGCCTCCCGACCTCGATACTCTCGACGCGGTGTGGCATGTGCGCCGCGCGATCGACTCGCTCCCGCCCGAGGAAGCAACCGTTGTCCGTTTGCAACATCTTGATGGCATGACGCACAGCGAGATCTCCGAGAAGCTCGACATCGCGGTGGGAACGGTGAAGTCGAGGTCTCACCGCGCTCACCGAAAGCTGGCGGCGCTTCTCGGCCATCTCCGGAGCCGGCCGCATGACTGACCGCCCGACGAACGAAGAACGCGAGGCGTTGATCGCCGGCGACCGAGCCGGCGCGCTCGAACCTCATGAAGCAGATGAGCTCGCGCTCTTGGCGGATCTCCTCGCCAGCCCGTCGACGTGGGCGGAGCCGAGCGCCGGACTCGAGGACGCCGTCGTGCGCGCGGTCGCCGATGCTCAGCCGACGGCCATCCCTCGGGTCACGCCAGGCGCAACCCAGCCGCGCCGTGCCGTTACCTCGAAGCGGGGGCGAGTGGTCGTGTTGGCGCTGGCGGCAGCGGCGGTGATTGCAATCGTCGTCACGACGCTCCTCGTGACCCGAGGTGCTTCGAGCCCCGACTACTCCGCCCAGCTCGGCGCGACCGGCTTGGCGCCGGGCGCGCACGCTTCTGCCGACATCACGCGCAACGCCGCCGGCTTTCGTATCACGCTCGACGCTCGCCGCCTGCCGCCGCTCCAATCGGACGAGTACTACCAGGCTTGGTTGAAGAACGCGGGGGGCACACTTGTGCCGATCGGAACGTTCAGCTCGAGTGATGAACGCGTCACACTGTGGTCGGGCGTCTCGCCGAAGGACTTCCCGACCATCACCGTCACGATCGAGCCAATCGACAACGATCAAGCCTCGTCAGGCCGTCGCGTGCTCGTGGGCGAGATCCATGCTACGTGAGGCGCTCGACGCTCAATGGTCGTCGGCCATCTCGGCAAAGGCCTCGAGCAGAGCACGAATGGTCCGACGTGCGGCATGGAGTCGCGCACTCGAGACGCCAGACCGTTCCAACAGCTCGCTGCGGTTCTGTTCTGACGCAACGAAGATCTGCTCGAGGGTGGCTGCGCCGGCTGGGGTGAGCGCGACGAGTGGTGACCGCGCGTGGATGGGATTGCGACGCATCTCGACGAGCCCGGCCTCGTCGAGGTCGTGTACGACACGCTGCACGCTCTGGCGGGCTTGGCCCAAGCGGTGTGCGATCGCGGGGACGGTCTCGGGGCCGTCGGAGACCGCGCTCATGACGTGCCAGCGTGCCGCCGTCTGGCCGACGATTGCGGCCAGGCGGTCACTTGTGGCGCGTGAGGTGCCCGCAAGCTCGTAGACGTCCGCGATCAACAACCGGTACGCATCCAGGACGTCCGCGTCGGACTCTCGAGCTGTCAGCACGTTGTCAGAATAACAGCGCACTGTCGGTTCGAGACGACAGCATGATGGCATAATAACAGCATGCTGTCAAACCGCACCAGGATCCGGGGTCTCCGCGCGCCTCAGAAACTGAGCCGACGCCAAGCGATCCCGGTTGCCATCGGCTCGATTGCCGGGTCAGGAATTCTGTTCCTCCCGTCGGCGGTGTTTGCCGAGTCGGGGAGTGCCAGCCTGCTCGTGTGGCTCCTGGCCGCCGCGATGTGCCTACCCATGCTGCTCATGTTCGAGGACATCGTGCGTGCGAACCCAGAGAGCGACGGGATCGAGTCGTTCGTCCGCCTTGGACTCGGGGACGCCGCCGCCCGATGCGTACCGGTGCTGTTCGTCTCGCTCGTCGTCGTCGGCCTGCCTGCGGGCGCGATGGTCGCGGGTCGCTACGTGGCGCAAGCGTTCGGCGGCGGCGACGCGCTCGTCGTTGTCTGCGCGATATCACTGCTCGTCGTGGCGCTCCTCGCCAATGCCTTTGGGGCGCGCGCCAGTACCAGGATCCAACACGGCGGCACGATGGCGTTGCTCGCGATGGCCCTCGTCCTGATCGGCGTGGCGGCCTTTGGTGGCTCGACCGATCTCCACGCCGTCGAACCTCGCGTCGGTGACCTCGACACCGTCCTGCCCACTGCAATGCTCGCCTTCTGGGCGTTCGCGGGATTCGAGAATCTCACGTTCCTCAGTCGCGAATTCCGCAATCCGCAGCGAGACTTCCTGCCGGTCAGTGCAACCGCGCTCACGACCTACGGCGTGTTGACGATCCTGCTCGCCGTCGCTGTGGCCGCGCGGATCCCTCAGGGCCGAGTCAACGAGGTCACCGGGCTGTTGCAGCTGGCCGATACGGTTCGATCGCGCCTGCTGGTGGTCAGCGCAGTGGCGGTGATTGCCTTCAGCGCGATGGCCATCAACGCGGTCGCCTGGTTGTGGGGCATCTCGCGGCTCATGGTGAGGGCCGCGGACACCGATAGCCTTCCGCGCCAACTTGCGACGACCAACGCAGCCGCTGTGCCCCGACGTGCTCTCATCGTCCTTGCCTTCTTGTTGGCGGTCGGCACGACGGTGCTCGCTGCTTTTCCTGGCATCGTCCTGGACGCGATCGGAGCCGCGGGCGGGATCTTCGCGGTTCTCTACATGCTCAGCATCGTGTCGTACGTCCGGGCACGCGGCTTCACCGCCCGCTCAGTGCCCAACGTTGCACTGCTGATCGTCCTTGCTGTTGCGCTGGCGCAATCCGGCTGGCGCTCGCTCTACGCGCTCATCACGCTCGCAGCTGCCCTCCTCGCACAAGCGATCAGCACCGCCCGTCGGTCGAGCCGAAGCCACGGCTCTTGCGCGCGTCGTTGACGTAGGGTCGTGGCGGCAATGCACCGGCTGCCCGCGGGGCCAGCGGTGACAAGGAGGTCATGATGGAGCGACGTGCCATCGGCACCTTGGAGGCGTCCGTTGTCGGGTTGGGTTGCAACCAGTTCGGCACCCAGGGGTGCGACGCGGCGACGAGCTCGCGCGTGATTGGCGAGGCGCTCGACGCGGGGATCACGTACTTCGACACCGCGGACGAGTACGGGTCGAACTACTTCGACCCCGACGACCCGTCGGGGTGGGGCCGCTCGGAGGAGATCCTCGGTCGAGCGTTGCGGTCTCGCCGCGACGAGGTCGTGATTGCGACGAAGTTCGGAGTCCATCCCCACGGTGACGAGGAGCACGGAGGAGCCAGCGCGCGCTGGGCGAAGCAGGCCGTGGACGACAGCCTGCGGCGGCTCGCGACCGACCGCATCGACCTCTACCAGCTCCACTTTCCCGACACCACTGTCCCGATCGACGAGACGCTTGTCGCGCTCGACGAGCTCGTCGCGGACGGCAAGGTGCGCGAGATCGGCTGCTGCAACTTCTCCGCCGACCAGCTCGAGGAAGCGGACGCGGTCGCGCCCGGTCATCGCCGCTTCGTGAGTCTGCAGAGCGCGCTCAACCTGTTCCAGCGCGGTGCGGTGGAAGACCTGCTCCCGACGTGTGAGCGCCTCGGGTTGGCATTCATCCCCTACTACCCGCTCGCGAGCGGGATGCTGACCGGCAAGTACCGACGGGGCGACATGCCGTCGTCTGGGACCCGCCTCACCGACCAGGTGAGCGACCAGGCTCGGCAGCGACTCTTCTCGGACCGCACGTTCGACCGCCTCGAAGCGCTCGAGGCGTACGCCGCCGCACAGGGGCGGACGATCCTCGAGCTCGCATTCGCATGGTTGCTCGCGCAACCCGCGGTTGCAACCGTGATCGCCGGCGCGGCGAAGCCGGGGCAGGCAGCGGCGAATGCCGCAGCGGGGGAGTGGCGGCTCAGTCGAGACGAAGCTGCCGCCGTCACCCGCGTCGTCGAGCAGGCAACTGCACCCGCGTAACCGTCGCGTCCGCAGAAGGACGGCCGCGGTGGCGAAGCTTCACCGAAGGGGTGGCCCCGCGGCGATTCGCTCACGCACGACCTCGGCAGGATCGCGCCCGTCGGCGACCACCCACCGCGTCTCGATCCACCACGTCGCTCCCGCTTCGTCCCAGGGACGGACGCGCTCGGCCGCGCCAGCCGGGTCTGGGGGTGTCTCACCCTCGACAATCAGGTCGAACTCAGGCGGCGCGCCGTGCTCGGCGAGCCACGCCCGGATCGCGCGGACGTCGTCGGGTGTCGCGATCCGGAACGTGGGATCCATGACATTCGGGAGGATCCCGTCGGCACCCAGCACGCGACGCATCGACTTCGGCCGCGGCCATGCGCCGACAACCCAGATCGGTGGACGAGGCTGCTGCACCGGTCGGAACGGCCCCATCGGTCCGTTGGTGACGTCGAAGCGGTAGTGCTCGCCCTCGAAGTGGAGCTCGCCTGACCACAGCGCGGCGATGAGATCGATGCCCTCGTCGAGGAGCACGGCGCGCGCGGCGCGATCCCGTTCGTCGCCGCGACCGCCCCACCCGGTCTCGATGGCGCCGAGTCCGACGGCCAGGATCGCGCGGCCGCCGGAGAGCTGGTCGAGCGTGGCGACCTGACTGGCGACCTTCCACGGTCGGCGCCACGGGAGCGGTGTGAGCATGCTGCCGAGGCGCACCCCCGATGTCCGCTCTGCCATCGCGGCGAGCACGGTCCAGGCGTCCGGTCCGTACGCGACCTCGAACACGAACACCGCGTCCCATCCGGCCTCGTCGGCCAGCACCGCGTGCTCGACGAGCTGGCGCGGGGTACCCCCAGGGAGGACGAAGCCCGACTTCATACCGGTGAACGTACGTCGAACCGATCATGGGACGACAGTCGTCTCGTCGCGAACCCCAGGAAGACTGACTTACGTGCCGCGAGGCGTCATTCCCGCCGCGACGTAGATCGCGTCCAGGACGCGCATGTTGGCGATTGAGTCGGCTGGGGGAGTGAGCGTCGGCTCGCCGGTCAGCACCGCTGCGCAGAATGCTTCCAATTGGAACTCGTAGGTGGGTCGGTGCGTGAACTTCTCGATGCGCCGGTTCCCGTCGCTCTCCACCCGCAGGCGGTGCCACAGCTGAGGTGACGTCGGGTTGATGACGCGCAGTTGGCCACGATCACCGGTCGCGCGGGCGTACGCCTGGAGGACCCACGTCGACCACATCGAACAAGTGATACGCCCGGTGTGTCCACCGGGGAACGACAGCTCTGCGCGCATCGCCCGATCGACGTCGGGCGTGTGCAGCTTCGGCTCAGCCGAGACGACATCCGGCTCGTCGCGCCCGAGCAGCCGCGCCATGTGCACGGTGTAGGCACCGACATCCATCGTCGCGCCACCGGCGAGCTCGTACTGATATCGGATGTCGGAGAACTTCGGCAAGGGGAAGCACAGCGCGACCTCGACGTGACGGATCGTGCCCAGCTCGCCGCTGTCGACGATTGCGCGCATGCGGTGGGCGAGTGGGTGGTACCGATAGTGGAACGCCTCCATCACGACGAGGCCTGTACGCGTCGCGACGGCGGCGACGTCCTCGGCCTCCTTAGCGTTGGCGGCGAACGGCTTCTCGCACAAGACGTGCTTTCCCGCCTCGAGCGCCGCGATCGTCCATTCGGCGTGCAACCCGTTGGGAAGCGGGTTGTAGATGGCATCGATGTCGGGATCAGCTACGAGTGCCGCATAGGAATCGCGCACTCTCGGGATGCCGTGCTTCGACGCGAACGCCTCAGCGCGGCCGCGGTCACGAGCCGCCACGGCGACGACTTGCGCTTCGCGCAGGTTGCGCGCCGGCCTGACGAGCGCCGCAGGCGTGATGCGGGCCGCGCCGAGCGTCCCGATCCGGACCGTGGCCATGCGCGGCACTGTAAGGTCGGCGCGCGCACGGCCGCAACGCCGGAGGCTGCGTCATGAACGAGACCGAGAGGGAAGCGATGATCGCCGTCGCTCGCGCGCACGCCGACGCGGAGGCCGAGGGCGACATCGAGGCGACGATGGCGACACTCGTCGACGATCCGGTCTACGAGTTGCAACCCAGGGGCTGCATTCTTCGGGGCCATGACGCCGCGAGGCAGTACTACGAGCACTTCTTTGCCGAGTGTCGGCCGCGCATCACTAGCTACGAACTGCGATCGGAGTGGACCAGCGACGAGGGCGTGCTACAGGAGTATGTCCTCAACATCGACAACGCCGCCGGTACGAACCGGTGGCAGCACATCATCGGGATTCTGGTCTTCGGCGCCGACCGGAAGCTCGCCGGCGAGCGCCTCTACGCGAGCGACGAACTGTTCGAGTTCATGTTCGGTCCTGTGCTCCGCCAAGCGGTTCCGGTGCGCGACTAGTCACGACTGACCGCGCCACAATTCCCGTTGACCTCGCTGGCGGACAACGTCGCTGGGCTCCGGCAGGTACTGGCCGTCCAGACGGGCCCGACGATTGTTGCGGGACATTCGTACGGTGGTCAGATCATGACCGCGCTCGGCACCGACGCGCCGAGTGTCGTCGGGTTGGTCTACGTCGCGGCGTTCGGCCTCGACGAAGGCGAATCCATCGCTGCGCTGCTCGCCCAAGGTGAGCCCACTCCGGCGCTGGCGCACCTTCGCATCGACGAACAAGGCTTCGCCTGGCTGCCCGAAGAGGACTTCGTGAACCACTTCGCGGCGGATGTCGATCCGGTGGAAGCCAAGGTCATGTACGCCGTGCAGCAGCCGGTCTCGGCAGCGGCCCTCGGCGACGTCATGGCCATACCCGCCTGGAAGAATCTGCCGACCTGGTATGCAGTCGCCCAGAACGACGAGGCGATTCCGGCCGACGTGGAGCGTCTCCTCGCCCAGCGCATGGGGGCGACGGTCACCGAACTCGCATCGGGTCACGTCGGGATGGTGTCGCACCCGGAGGAAGTCGCCAACCTGATCACGAGCGCCGCGCAATCGGTCGCAGCCTGAGCCTCGCCGCCTAGCGAACCGCGCCTGCGAGTTGGCGGTCGAGATACGACAGCTTGTCGGGATTGAGGATCCCGGGATCACGATCTCTCTGCCGGGTCGCGCGAGCACGATCACGATCACGTCGTGGCCGACCTCCCGGAGCAGCGGTACCAGCTGACGGCCGATCACCCCGATGCCTCCATCGACAAGTACTTTCATGTCGTCCTCCAATCGTCGCTGCGAACCCTTCGCGCGCCTGACGATCGACGACCCCGGCGCGTGACACCGAGCGCTGGTGCCTTCATTCCAAGGGCGCGCAGGCGTGCGTCGACCCGCGGGTAGCCAGCGCGGCTTCGCTACAGTCTCGTGCGACGGCGATGGAGCTCGC
>JBKPCV010000060.1:0-16606 GCA_046727575.1 Actinomycetota bacterium | reverse complement strand
GCCTACCGACGCGCCGCGCGCCGCCTCGCCTCGACTCTCGAGACGCTCAGGTGGTGCTCGTCGGCGGTGACGCAGTCGTCGGTGGTGACGCAGGCGGTGGTGGCGGTGGTGGCGGTGGTGCTGGTGCCGCGGTGGTCGGCGGCGGCGCGCTCGTGGTCGCGGGAGGCGGAGCGGCGGTGGTCGCCGGCGCGCGAGGGGCAGTGGTCGCCGGCGCGGTCGCGGGCGGCGTGGTTGCGACCGTACCTCCCTGACGGTTGTTGCTGCCCGGCGCGACGAGCGTGCTGCCCTCGGTCTGGATCGTCGCCTTGGTGACTCCGGGCACGGCCTGAGCGCTCACCCTGCACTGCGCGTCGATGAGCGCGTAGACCGCGCGCGCGAGTTGCCTGCCGCCCTCGGTCGTGAAGTGGACACCGTCGCCGCTTCGCACTGTCACCAGATTGCCGTTCTCGTCGAGGCGCTTGTCGGTGTACTTCCCGTTCTCGTCGAGGAACATCCTGTAGTCGTCGACGAACACGGCGTCGGGATGGCGGGCGACGACTTCTTTGGAGACCTCGCTGATCTGCTCGATGCTCGCGTTGTCCTTCTCGTTCTTGAATGGTGGTGGCCCGACCCAGATCACCGTGCGATCCGTCGCATCGAGGAGGTCGATCATTCTCTCGACGCGGTTCGCGTAGTCGACCTTCCACGTTTGCGGCTCCTGCTGACCGACCGAGGTCGTGGGCGGCATCTGGGTCGCCGCGTAGTCGTTCGCGCCGATGATGAAGACCGCGATCTCGGGGTTGAGCCGCGCCATCTCCTTCTCCGCCTGCTTCGGCCAGTCGAAGAACGTCGGGTTGCTGAGCCCGCTCGAGACGCGCGAGTCGAATTGAGGCTGGACGACGCCGGTCGCCCCCGCGATCAACCCGAGCGACGGCCCGAGGGACCCCGCGAGCGAGTCGCCCCCGATCCAGAGCCGGAGCGGGTCCGCGTCGGTGAGCGGTGTCCGGCACGGCCGACTGGGCACCGTCGTCACGCTCGATGTCGTCGACCCCGCGGTCCGCCCGCCCGCATGCGCCGCGCCCGCGAGCGTCGGTCGGTCGCCGCCGCCGAACCGGACGGTTTCGGTAGCGACCAGGCCCAAGGCCACGAGGATCACGATCGCCGCGCCGAACGCGACGACACGACGACGGCGGTCTCTCCGCCGGCCCGCGCGCCGATCGCGGCGAGTCGCTGAAGGCTGCGCGGCACTGCCGAGAGCGGGATCGGGCATCGGAAGACGTCACCGGGATCGGCAGGCCGGCAACGGTCGGTGATGGTAACCGGCGACTGCGTCGTCGTCAGGGCACGTGCTCGAGCGTCGCGCCCGAAGCCAACGTCCGCGCCGCAGGTACCCTGCGGCGCACGTGAACAAGCGTGAGCGAGCCGGGTATCCCGGCTCGTAGCGAGCGAGCAATGGTGTGGGTGCGTGGCCCGAGCGGCCTGGCCGCAGGCCGAGAGCGGAAGAAATGCCAAGTTACGAACGGCCGTTCGGACGGTGCTTCGAAGACTTCGAGCCCGGTGACGTCTACAAGCACTGGCCGGGCAAGACCATCACCGAGGCCGACGACCATCTGTTCTGCCTCATCACGATGAACCACCACCCGCTGCACCTCGACGCGTGGTACGCGGAGACGCAGACGCAGTTCGGGAAGAACGTCGTGGTGGGCAACCTGGTGTACTCCCTGGTGCTCGGTATGAGCGTGCCCGACGTGAGCGGTGCCGCGATCGCGAACCTCGAAGTGGAGGAGCTCCGGCACCAGCGTCCGACGTTCCACGGCGACACCATCTATGCGGAGACGACGGTGCTCGAGAAGCGCGTGTCGGAGAGCCGGCCGGATCGCGGCGTCGTCACCGTGGAATCGCGCGGCTACAACCAACGAGGGGAAGAGGTCTGCTACTTCCGCCGGAAGGTCATGGTGCCGATGCGCGACGCCGCGCCCCCGCGCACGCGGCCCTACGCGTCCGCCGAGTGAGCGACCGCGATGCTGGCGGGCTGCGCCTTCTGCTCGATCATCGCGGGTGACGTCGAGGCGCACGTCGTGCTCGACACCGGGGACGTCGTGGCGTTTCTCGATCACCGCCCGCTGTTCGAGGGCCACACCCTCGTGATGCCGCGCGAGCACATCGAGACACTCCGAGACCTGCCGACCCGATTGCGCGACGAGCTCTTTGCGAGCACGCAGGCCGTCGCGGCCGCGGTGCAGGATGCGATGTCGGCGCAGGGGTCATTTGTCGCCATCAACAACGTCGTGAGCCAGAGCGTCCCCCACCTGCACGTGCACGTGGTGCCGCGGAACCGGAAGGACGGGCTCCGCGGCTTCTTCTGGCCCCGCCACCGGTACGCGAGCGAGGAGGCGATGGCCGCGACCGCCGCCGCGATCCGTGAGGAGCTTGCCAAACGCGCAACGGTGTAATACTGTAATCATATGGCGGCACAGAGTGAGAGCACGGCGGAGAGCGGCGGCGGGCCGGACGCGAAGCTCCAGGGTTGGTTCGCGGGGCGGCTTCCCGACGGTTGGTTCCGCGGACCGCCGGAGGTCGTCCACGACCGCGACGAGATCATCGTGACCGGTGTGCTCCCCGAGCCCGACACGGGAGAAGGTGCCGACGACGCCACGCGTGCGGCGGCCTGCGTCGCGCGCATCCAGGGTTTCCGCGAAGACACCCGGCAGGCGCGCATGCGGATCGCCGCCGAAGCCGAAGCGCGGTTCGATCGCAAGGTTGCCTGGGCCGCGCGGTGCGGTGACGAGGAGCAACTCTTCACGAACCTGAGCGTGCCGGTGATGACGCGGCTCCGTATGTCCGACCGCCAGGTGCTCGACACGCTCGTCGACGCAGGGGTCGCGCGCAGTCGCAGCCACGCACTCGCATGGTGTGTGCGCCTCGTACACGACCACGAAGGCGAGTGGATCGCGCAACTGCGCGACGCGCTCGTCACGGTGCGGGAGGTACGCGAGGAGGGACCCAACCCCACCTAGTGCGCGCGCACCGCGCCTCGTACTTCGTCACTGCGCAAGCTGTCGGATGACTCCGCTCCATGTGAATTTGTTCTGATCCGCGCGCGCCACCGCGTCGAACCTCTCGTCGAAGTTCGTGACCGGAGGAATCGACGTGCGCCGACTGCTCGTGAACACCGTCCTGGTGGTCGGCGCGCTCGCGTTCGGACTGGCGATTGCGTTCGGCGCGCACCTCGTCACTGATCACGACGACACCCCGTCGACGGCGCGCGCGAACGTGCGTGGCTCGCTTGCGCGCGCGCTCGCGAACCAGGGTGGCGTGAGCGAAGCCGCCGAGAGCGCCGCGCCCGTGGCCGCGCTGCCAGCCGCCGAGACGCCGTCGCCTCCGGCTCCCGCGCCTGACGAGGCGGTCCGCCGATTCCTCGAGCTCGAGATCGCGCGCGACTTCGGCGGTTCGTACGGCCTGCTGAGCGCGCCCGACCGTATCCGCGAGTCCTCACGCGCGACGTGGACGACAGACCATGCTGACCTCCCGGTTGTAACCGGTTCGCAGATCGATGGTGTGCACGTCGACGGCAATCGTGCCGACGTCAGCGCACGCCTCACGTTGCGCGCCGAGTTGACACCCGGCCGGGCGCTCGTCCCGTCGCGAGCGAGCGCCACGTTCGCCACGGTCGCGGAGGACGGCGGATGGCGCGTCGCCTTCGGCGACACCACCGTCGTCCCGCAGTATCCGCCTCCGGCGAGCGCTCCCGCCGCGGTGCAGGAGTGGGCGCGTGAGCGTCGCGCGTGCAGAACCGCACCCGAGTACGTCGCGGGACTGGTCGGGGCGGCCGCGCGCGCCGACGCGCTCTGCGGCACCCATGGTCCGATCCGCACGGGTCGCGTGCGCGACCTCCCCGAGACCGCGCAGGACCAACCGTTCCTCGCTGCATTCGGCAGCGAGGTCCACGACTGGGCGCGCGTCGTACCGGTCGTCGGCCCCGTCCGCATGGACGTGGTCGTGGCCCCGCTCGGCGAGCGCTGGCTCGTCGTCGGGGTGCTCCAAGCGCCGTCGGAGCGGTCATGAGCTCCCCGGCGATCCCGCTCCCCCTCACGAAGGAGTCCATGTATGAGGACACGTAGACGGCTGCTAGTGGCGGTCCCAGTGCTGGTCGCAGCTCTTGCCCTCGGGGTCACGGCGACCCTGGAGGTCGGCGACGCGTCGAGTCACCGCGAGGCGCCGCTGATCGCCGACGATCCGGTCGCCGACGCCACCGACACATACGCATTCGTCAGTCCCGACAAGCCCGACACGGTGACACTGGTCGGCAACTGGGTGCCGTTGGAGGAGCCGGCAGGTGGCCCCAACTTCGCGCACTTCGGTGACGACGTTCGGTACGACCTCGACGTCGACAACAACGGCGACAACGTTCCAGACATCGTCTACCAGTTCACGTTCAAGACGACCGTGGGCAACGGTAACTCGTTCCTCTACAACACCGGTCCGATCGAGTCGATCGACAGCAAGAACCTGAACGTGAAGCAGACTTACACCGTCACGCAGGTGAAGGACGGCAAGTCGAGCGTCGTCGTGTCCGATGTCCCGGTCGCACCGGCGAACATCGGGTTCCGTTCCACTCCCAACTACGACCAGCTCGCCGCGCAGGCGATCAAGCCACTTCCGGGCGGCGGCCAGGTCTTCGCCGGGCCGCGCGACGACCCGTTCTTCGTGGACCTCGGTTCCGTGTTCGATCTGCTCGGCCTACGGCCGCTGAACCAGGCACACGCGATCCCGCTGACCAACGATCCGAATGGCGTCGACGGCCTGAAGGGCTACAACGTGCACTCGGTCGTGCTCCAGGTGCCGACCGCCTCGCTCGTGACGAACGGCGACCCGGTGATCGGCGCGTGGTCGGAGACGTACCGGCGCAAGGACCGGATCGCGGGCAACGACGGGACGCTGAAGCACAATGGGCCGTGGGTGCAGGTCTCGCGCCTCGGCATGCCGCTCGTCAACGAGGTCGTGATCCCGCTCGGCAAGAAGGACGCGTTCAACGCCTCGAAGCCGACGGGTGACGCGCAGTTCCTGCCGTTCGTGCAGGACCCCGAACCCGCGCGGCTGATCCCCCAGCTGTACCCGGGCGTGAAGGTCCCGCCGGCGCCGCGCAAGGACCTGGTCTCGATCTTCGTGACCGGTATCGCCGACGTGAACATGCCGAAGCACGTGAAGGGCGGCGAGATGATCCGCCTGAACACGTCGGTCCCGACGACCCCGGCCGCGTCGCAGAACCGTCTCGGGCTCCTTGCCGGACAGATGGACGGCTTCCCGAACGGTCGGCGCCTCGTCGACGACGTCACCGACATCGAGCTGCGAGCCCTAGCGGGCGGGACACCGTTCACCCCGGACTTCAACAGCGCGCCGAACAACGCGTTGACCGACGGTGTGAACCAGAACGACGTGCCCTTCCTGACTGAGTTCCCGTACCTCGGTAAGCCGCACCAGGGTTACGGCACGTACCCGCACAACACCGCGAACCCGGCTCCGGTCGGATGAGCATCTCCGGCGCACCCGTCGAGCGCTCCCTCCCTCGATTCGCGGGACGCGCCGGTTCACAAGCGACGGGGGACGGGGCTGGTGCGCCCCGTCCCTCCGTCGCGTCCCGCCGCATCTCGACCACGCTCGTCGCGTGGCTCGCGTGCGCGGTGATCGTCGGCGCGTCGGTCGGTCGGTTCGTGTTGTTCAGTCCGGCCCGCAACACCGCCGACGACGTCGCTGCCGTCATCACCCCCAGCACGACGCCACGAGCCACGATCACTGCGCTCGAACAGCGTGTGCAGGACGCGCCCACTGACGTGCGCGCGCTCCAGACGCTGGGCAACGCGTATGTACGCCGCGCCGCGCAGGTCGCCGACCCGTCGTTCTACGACCTCGCGCAGCGGGCCTTCGATCGCGCTGACGCGGTGCGGCCCGGGCTCGACGACACGAATCTCGGCCGCGGACTGCTTGCGCTGTCGCGTCACGACTTCTCGCTCGCGGCCGAGCTCGGCACGCGTGTGCACGACGACAATCCCGACAGCCCTGACGCACTCGCGGTGATCGTCGACGCCGAGGTCGAGCTCGGGCACTACGACGCTGCCGCGTCCGCGCTGCAGGAGCTCCTCGACCGGCACCCTGGCCTCCCCGCGTACGCGCGGCTCTCGTACGTGCGGGAGCTGAACGGCGACACCGTCGGTGCGCTGCGGGCCATGCGACAAGCCGACACCGCGGCGAACGGCGTCGCCTACGACCGCGCCACGGTGGCGACCTTCCTCGGCGATCTCGAGCTCGCGCGACGTCGGATCGCCGCCGCGGATGAGCAGTACCGCAGGGCGCTGGACCTGCAGCCCGACCTCGTACTTGCGCGCCTCGGCGCCGCCCGCGTCGCCGCGGCACGCGGGAACCGCGCCCGGGCGATCAACGAGCTCCGCCGGCTCACCGGCAGTGTCCCCGTACCGGCGGCGGTCGCGCTGCTCGGCGATCTCCAACAACGCGAGGGACGGATGCGGACCGCCGAGCGGTCGTTCGACCTCGTGCGCACGATCGGCCGGCTCGCGCAGGCATCGGGCCAGGTCACCGACCTCGAGATGGCGATCTTCGAAGCGGACCACGCGACCGACCCGTCATCGGCCGCGTACGCTGTCGATCTGGCTCGCCGCGCCTACGGCGCGCGTCCTGACAACGTCTTCGTGAACGACGCGCTCGCCTGGTCGCTGTACCGATCGGGTGACGCAGCCGGCGCGACGCAGTTCGTCGAACAAGCGCTGCGGCTCGGTACACCCGACACGCTGTTGCACTACCACGCGGCCAAGATCTTCACTGCCGACGGCCAACGCGACCGTGCGCGTCACGAGATCGGTGCCGTGCTCGCGGGGAACCCCGCGTTCTCGTTCCGGTACGACCGCGACGCGCACACGCTCGCCGACGAGCTCGGAGTGAAGCGGTGAACAGGCGGTCGCTCCGACGACTGATCGGGGTTCTCGGCGGTGCCGTGGCGATCGTCGTGCTGACGCCCGCGCTGGCGTCGGCGCATCCGCTCGGGAACTTCACGGTCAACTCCTATGCAGGTCTGCGGGTCGGTCCCGATCGCGTCGACGTCGACTACGTCGTCGACATGGCGGAGATCCCGACCTTCCAGGCCCGATCACGCATGGATCGCAATGGTGACGACATGATCAGCGCCGGCGAGACCTCCGCGTACGCGCGTTCGCGGTGTCGAGCCTTCGCCGAAGGACTGCGCGTGGTCGTGGACGGCACGCGGCTGTCGGTGCGCGGCAGCGGCGCGACGGGATCGCTCCTCGCAGGCCAAGCGGGACTCCCGACCTTGCGGATCGAGTGTCCGTACATGGTCGCGGTGCCAGCAGCCGCGCAGCACACGCTCGGGTTCGCCGACCGGAATCTCGAGGATCGGGTCGGCTGGCGCGAGGTGACCGCGGTCGGCGACCGCGCCCGACTGCGCGACAGCACGGTGCCGGCCCGCTCGGTCAGCGCCCGACTGTCGACCTATCCGTCCGACCGGCTGCAGTCGCCGCTCGACGTGCGGGCGGCGCGGGTCACCTTCATCCCCGGAGGCGCGGAGGCGCCCGTCAGCACACGGGAACCTGCAATCCACACCCCTGCGGGATCGGTCGTCCGCGGTTTCGACGACCTGACCCAGTCGTTCACCTCCTCGGTGGCAGCGCGCGACCTGACGGTGGGGCTCGCCCTGGTCGCGCTGGCGATCGGTGTGGCGCTCGGCGCCATCCACGCGTTCGCGCCCGGTCACGGCAAGACCGTGATGGCCGCCTACCTGGTGGGGGAGCGCGGAACGATACGCGACGGCCTGCTGATCGGGTTGACGGTCGCGGCCACGCACACCGTGGGCGTGCTCGTCCTCGGCGGCGCGCTCACCGCGTCCCAGGAGTTCGCGCCGGAGGAGGTCTACCCGTACCTCACGCTCGCGAGCGGCGTCTCGTTCGTGCTGCTCGGCGGCATGCTGCTCGTGCGCGCTGTCCGCCGTCGCACCTCGGGTCTCGGCCTGCTGCACCACCATCATTCCTGGCACCACGCCGCGCACCACCACGAGCACGACCATGACCATGACCGTGACCATGACCACGAGCACTCGCACGCGCACGACCACCACCACGAGCGGGACGCACGCCCGTCACGGCGCAGCCTGGTGGCGCTCGGGTTCGCGGGCGGGCTGGTGCCGACCCCGACGGCGGTCGTCGTGCTGCTCGGAGCGACCGCAATCGGCCGGGCCTGGTTCGGCGCGCTCCTCGTGCTGGCCTACGGCGTGGGGTTGGCCGCCACGCTAGTGGCCGCCGGCCTGCTCCTCGCCCGGGCGCGTCATCGATTCGACCTGAAGGCACGGAGCGAGGGGGCGTTGCGCGTGGCGGCACTCGTTCCGATCGTCACGGCGATCGTCGTGACCGGTAGTGGACTGCTGCTCGTCGCCCGGGCCGCCGCCTCGGGCTGAACGCCGCCCGGTTGGGCACCTCTCTCGCCCCGCACGCATGATGGCGTGCGTGGACCAGGTCGTCATCCGGACCGACGCGCTCACCAAGGTGTACCCGAATGGTGTCCGGGCGGTCGACGAGCTTGACCTCGAGATTTACCACGGTGAGATCTTCGGCCTCCTCGGGCCGAACGGAGCGGGAAAGACGACCACCGTCGGCATGCTGACCACACGCGTGATTCCGACCGGCGGACGAGCGTTCGTCGGCGACGTCGACGTCGTCGCGCATCCCACTGCCGCCAAACAGGTGATCGGCGTCGTTCCGCAGACGAACACGCTCGATCGTTCACTGAGCGTGTGGGAGAACCTCTACTTCCACGGACGCTTCTTCGGAATGCCGGCGGCCACCGCCAAGGAAGAAGCAACGCGTCTGCTCGATCAGTTCCGGCTCGGCGACCGCGCGAAGGAACAGATCGCGGCGCTCTCCGGCGGCATGGCGCAACGACTGATGGTGGCGCGGGCGATCATGCACCGGCCCGCGACATTGTTCCTCGACGAACCCACGGCCGGCCTCGATCCGCAGAGCCGCCTGGCGCTCTGGGAGATCCTCACGGAGCTGCACGGTGGTGGTCAGACCATCATGATGAACACGCACTACATGGAAGAAGCCGATCGGTTGTGCGACCGCGTCGCGATCATCGACCGTGGGCGACTCCTCGCGCTGGGCAGCCCCACCGAGCTGAAGCACACCGTCGGGGCCGACACCGTCGTCACGATCTCGGCGTCGGGAGACCTCGACGAGCTGGCGGCGGCGCTCGCCACCGACCTGCGCGGCGTGCAACGGGTCGATCGCATCGACAGCTCCGTGCGCGTATCGCTGCGCGGTGCGGAGAGCGTGCTTCCGGCGGTGTTCAACGCCGTCGAGCGCCGTGGGTTCGACGTCACAGACCTGTCGGTGGCCGAGCCTTCGCTCGAGACGGCCTTCATCAATCTCACCGGAAAGGACTTGCGCGAATGACAGCCGGCACCGCAACCACGACCGCAACGCCGCTCGTTCCCGCGACGAGTCCGGCCCGAGCGGCGCGCACCGCCTTCAGCGCGCTCCTGCTGCGCGATCTCGTGGTCGTCCGCAAGACGTGGAAGGAAGTGCTGCCGCGCACGCTGATCCAGCCGTTCCTCCTCGTGTTCGTGTTCGCCTACGTCTTCCCGAAGATCGGCCAGGGCATCGGTGGTTCAGCAGGCGCCACCCACTTCTCGACGCTTCTCGTCGCCGGTGTCGTCGGGCTGGCGATCATGTTCCAGGGCATCCAGTCGGTGGCGATCCCGATGGTGCAGGAGTTCGGCTATACGCGCGAGATAGAGGATCGGGTGCAGGCACCGCTACCGGTGTCGATGGTGGCCGTCGAGAAGGCCGTCGCCGGCGCGTTGAACGGGTTCTTCGCTGCGGTGCTCGTCTTCCCGATCGCGGCGATCGTGCCAGCGACGCCCGTGAACCTCGACATCAACTGGCTCGAGCTGCTCACGATCGTGCCGATCGGCTGCTACATGTGCGGCGCGCTCGGGCTCACCTTCGGGACGCGGTTCGAGCCGCGCACGGTGCCGATCCTGTTCGGGATCTTCGTGCTCCCGATCACATTCCTCGGCGCGGTGTACTACAGCTGGTCGACGCTCGAGCCGGTGCGGTGGCTCCAGATCGCCGTCCTCGCGAATCCGCTTGTTTACATGTGCGAGGGCCTCCGCGCCGCGCTCACGACGAGCTCGCACATGAGCCTGTGGGCGGTGTACCCCGCGATGCTCGGCTTTTCCGCGCTCTTCACCTGGCTTGGCATCGGAGGTTTCAAGAGGCGTGTCTTGACCTGACGAGGGGGGCAGGCCCCCCTCGTCGGCTCCCCCCAGGCGCTACTTGCTGTGTCCACAGCCGGGTCCGGGCCGGCGGAGCCGGCCTCGGCGTCCGGCAGCACGGCTCGACGTGTGCTGCGCGGGCGTGATTTGCGGAGCTAAGTAGCTGGGTATTGTTGGATCGTGGCGTCGCCGACGCACGTGACGTTCTGGGGCGTACGCGGATCGACTCCGTGTGACGGTCACCAGTTCGACCGCTACGGCGGCAACACGTCGTGCGTCGAAATCACGGCGGCCGGCCACGACCCCGTCATCTTCGACCTCGGCACCGGCCTGCGGAACTACGGCGAGTACCTCTACAACGAGGGTCGCCTCGACGGCTACCACGCGTACGTCCTGTTGACCCACCTCCACTGGGACCACATCCAGGGCCTGCCGTTCTTCGCGCCGCTCTCCGCGGGGGGCGGCACCGTCGAGGTGTACGGACCCGAACAGGCCGCGGGTCCTCTCGACGTCGTGTGGGACGGCGTGATGACGAAGCCGTACTTCCCGATCCAGGCCCGGGAGCTGCGCGGCACCGTGTCGTTCGAGGGTGTCGGCGCCGACGACTTCGCACTCAACGGCGCCAAGGTGCGCACGCGGTGGGTGCGGCACACGGATCCGACGCTCGGCTTTCGTGTCAACATCGAAGGCGTGTCGATCGCGTACCTGCCGGACCACGGGCCGGGCACGGTGCCCGACGACCCCGACGACTTCGTGCCCGAAGACGTCCTCGAGTTGTGTGACGGCGTCGACCTCCTCATCCACGATGCGCAGCACACAGTCGACGAGTACGAGCTGAAACGCAACTGGGGACACTGCACGATCGAGTACGCCATCCACGTCGCCCGTGAGGCAGGCGCACGTGAGCTCGCACTTTTCCACCACTGTCCCTCACACGGCGACGACAAGGTCGACGCGATCCTGCGCGACGCGCGTGACATGGTGGCGAGCATCGGCGGCCCCGAGGTGTTCGCGGCCGCCGACGGCATGCGGCGGTTCGTGCGGCCGCGCTCGGCATCCCATGCCTGACGAGGTCGTCACGCCCGACGATCGACGGTTTCGCGACGTGTTCGGCCACTTCGCGACTGGCGTCACCATCATCACCTCGATGGACGGCGACGAGCCTGTCGGCATGGCGGCCAACTCGTTCACGTCGCTGTCGCTCGACCCGCCGCTCGTGCTGTTCTGCGTGGCCCACGCGTCGAGCACGTGGCCGCGCATCGAACGGGCGGGCAAGTTCGCGGTCAACATCCTCGGCGAGGAAGACGAAGAGCTGTCGCGGCTGTTCGCGATCAAAGGTGCCGACCGCTTCGGCAAGACCGCGTGGCATTCGGGAATCTCGGGTTCACCGGTGCTCGACGCCGCGATCGCCTACCTCGACTGTGACTTCGAAGCCGAGTATCCCGGTGGCGACCACAAGATCATCGTCGGACGGGTGCTCGACCTCGACATGCGCGAAGACGCCAAACCGCTGCTCTTCTTCCGCGGTACCTACCTCCGCATCTCCAGCGGCTGACCACCTCCAACTTGCGTCACTTCACCGCGCTATACGCGGCGAAGTGACGCAAGTTCGCTGGGGGGAGCGTCGAATTCGACCGCAGGTTCCAGGCGGTGCGCGAAGCGACGCAACGTGCGCAGCACCGCGACGCCGGTGAGGAGGATGAGCAGCGCGTTCGTGAGCGCGGCAGCGGCGTCCCATCCGAGCGACGTGGCGACATAGAAGGACCAGTAGCGGTGGAGGGTGGCGCCGAGGCCGAGGCCGGGATGCCAGTCGAGCGCGCCGCCGCGCGCGAACGGCCAGAACCAGAGGTTCATGATCGCGCCGTAGACGAACCCCCAGACCCAGCCGTAGGCGGCGAGCACGACGACCTCGACCCGCGGAAGCAGGCGCGCGGTCCAGAGCCCGAGCAGCCCGGCGGCCGCGCCCATCCATCCGAGTCCGAGCATCTGGAACGGCAACCACGGCCCGATGCCGCCGGTGACGATGGCCGACACCGCCATCGAGCAGAGCCCCAGGAGCAGCCCGAAACGCGGACCAAAGGCCGCGCCCGCGAGCACGACGAGGAAGAAGATGCCGCTCCCGCCGCCGGGCAGGTCGAGCAGACGCAACAGCCCGGCGCTCGCCGAGAGCATCCCGAGGATCGCAACGGTGGCGCCGTTCATCGTGCCGCGGCGCACCTCGAGTGCGACGGCGACGATCACGAGCCCACCGACCAGCGCGGCGACCAACGGTGCGTCACCGTTGTGTGCCTGGCTCGAGACGGCGGTGGAAGGCAGCCAGAACGGGTAGAGGAACGCGGCGACGCCGAGCACGACCATCAGGACGTAGACGAGCAGCGGACGCGCGTAACGCGTCATCGGCTGCTCCCGCGCTCGACCAGCTCTCGTTCGATCTCCTCGACGGTGAGGAACGGCGGCAGCACCCGCAGCACCTGGGGCGCGAACAGCGAGCCCGCGAGAACGTGCCGGGCATCGCCGTCGGCGACGACCTCGCCGTCGCCGAGCACCACCGCGCGCGTCGCGCTCCGCGCCGCGAGCTCGACGTCGTGGGTCGCGAGCACCACTGCGCCGCCCTCGGCGGCGTGCCTGCGCATCGCGCGCTCGAGCGCCAGTCGAGACGCCGCGTCCATCCCCCGGGTGGGCTCGTCCAGCAACAGAGCGGGCGCGCCGCCCACCGCGACCGCGGCGATCGCGATTCGCTGGCGTTCGCCGCCCGACAGGCTGCGCGGGTGCCGATCCGCGAGCGACGACAGGCCGAGCGCGTCGAGCCAGTGCTCGACCTCGCCGCGGTCGTGGCGTCCGAGGAGGCGTAGCGTTGCCTCGACTTCACGCCGCACGGTCGGCTCGAAGAGCAGCGTGTTGGGGTTCTGCGGCACATACCCCGCGCGCGCGTCCGGCGCGCGCGAGCCGACGGACCCGGCGTGCGGTGTGAGCAGGCCGGCGAGCACCCGCAGGAGCGTGGTCTTGCCCGAGCCGTTCCGACCGAGCAACGCGACGACGTCGCCGCGGTGCAGGTCGAGGGTGACGTCCCGGAGCGCGACGCGGCCGTCGAAGTCGACTCGTACCGAACGTGCCGAGAGCAGGACATCACCTGGCACCGGCGCGTCGTGATCGGACGGGTCGGGCAGTTCGATGGGCGCGCCCGCCGCCCACGCGCGCGCGTCGCGCACGGTGAGCGGCGGCGGGTCCCACCCGAGCAACCGACCGAGGCGCGTGACACTCGGCGCGCCCGCGTAGCCGGCGAGCACCCAGCCCGGCGTTCCGGGCTGGCCGAGGCGCCCGTCTTCGACGATCACCGCGCGGTGGGCGAGCGGCGCCGCGCGCTCCAGCCGGTGCTCTGCGAGGAGCACCGTCGTGCCGAGGTCGGCGTTCAGCCGCGTGAGCGCGGCGAGCACGTCGTCGGCGCCCTGCGGATCGAGCTGCGAGGTCGGCTCGTCGAGCACGAGCGCCGACGGCGCCGCGGCCAACGCCCCTGCGATCGCGCAACGTTGCCGCTCCCCGCCCGAGAGCGACGTCGGATCCCGATCACGCAGGTGCGCGATACCGAGCGCGTCGAGCGTCTCCTCGACACGGCGGCGCATCGCGTCCGCTGTGAATCCGAGATTCTCGAGCACGAACGCGAGGTCGCGTTCGACGTGATCGACGACGAATTGCGCTTCAGGATCCTGCGCAACGAAGCCGACGATGTCCGCCAGCTCGCGCGGATGGTGCGACCGCGTCGAACGACCGAAGACGATGACGTCCCCCGCGAATCGGCCGCCGCTCGCGTGTGGCACCAGACTGTTCCCGCACCGGAGCAGCGTGCTCTTCCCGGATCCCGACGTGCCGACCACGAGCAGCAGCTCGCCGGGTTCGACGTCGAGGTCGACGCCGGTGAGCGCGGCGCGCGGCGCGTCGGGATAGGCGAATGAGACTCGTCGGAGGGAGATCGCGCTCATGTCAGCCCTCGGTTGCGCCCGACGACCGGCACGAGCAACGGCAACAGAGTGACCGCCGGTGCCACATGCAACGCCGGCCAGCGCAGCGGGTCGGCATACCAGAACAGGCTGCTGTCACCGGCGATCGAGCACAGCGCCAGACCTGCGGGAGCGAGCAGTGCGGCGCCGCACGCAACCCAGTCCGCACGCATCATGCGGCGCGGCCGGTATCGCACTCGTTGTGTGCCCGACGACGCGAGCACGACCGCGAGAATTAGACCGATTCCACCAGAAGCGCCGAGCACTGCAGCGAGCGTGCGGCGTTCGCCGATCAGCGCCACGAACGCGCCGCCGAGCGCGAGCAGCGACGACACCCCCCACCAACCCGCGGCGCGGTCGCGCGGGCCCGCGCCGGCTCGGGCGAAGCCGCGCGCGTCCATCGACTCGGCGAGCGTGACGGCCCGTTCGAGGCCGAGCTCCAGCACCGGCACGACCTGACGCAACAGGCGACCGCGGCGCACGACGCGACCACCAGTACGCGCGCGGTCCGCCTCTCGTACGTCGCTGATCGCGCCGAGCGTCGACGGCACGAATGCCAACGCGACGACTACGACCAGGCCGACTTCGTAGAACGCCCGGGGTGTCGACTGTACGAGCTCCGAATGCGTCACGACGCCGTTGAATGCGCCGAACACCGCCATCACGCCGACGATCGCGAAGCCTTCCGAGAGCGACTGCAGCAGCACCGGGAGCTCGACCGTGCCGCCGACGGTGAAGCCGCCGAGGAGCTCGGGCAGCGCGACGTGCGGCGTCGCGAACAGCACGGTGCCGACGCCGTGGGTCGTCGCGACCGTGAGCACCATGCGGAGAACGGCGAAGAACACGCCGACCCCGACCAGAATCGGGAACGCACGCGCATACGGTCCGGAACGGGCATGGGCCGAGACGGCGATGGCCGACACGCCGACGACCAGCGCGACGTAGACCGGGCTCGGCGCGAGTTGCACGCAGGCGCCTGCGGCCAGCGCCCAGACGAGCCACACGCCGGCGTGCCACGTCGCGAGCGATGTGCGACTCGCACCGACGTCGATGTCGGAGGACGCGGCCGGAGTTTGCGCGAGGCTCATGCGATCTCTAGCCTGCTTCCTCGACAGAGGTCGTGCGCAACCCGGATGTTGCGTGCGGTCCCGGACGGCGTGCCGGGACGGGGGAAGTCGGTGCGAGACCGACGCTGACCCGCAACTGTGAGCGGCTCTGCGGTCGATGACTGCACTCCGCGAGCCAGGCTACCCGCCACTGTCCACCGGGCCACCGGTGCTCCCGTTGGGAGACCGCCGTCGAGCGGTCGACAGACGGCCCTCGTGGACCAGGGGCCAGTGGAGGATCAACCGATGACGCGCACCCGTCGCGTGCTCGCCGGTACCAGCGCGCTCGCACTCGTCATCCTGTTCGCTTCGTCGGTCGCACCCGTGGGCGCGGCCGATCCGGCATCCGAGTCGGCCGCGAGTGCTGCTGTCGCGTGGCTGAAGACCCAGCAGCAAGCCGACGGCAGCTTCGAGGTTGCCGGCTTCCCGGGGTTCGAGACGCGCGACGCGGTGCTCGCCATCGCAGAGGCCGCGCAGACCTCGACGACCTGGAACCCCGCGCTCGCGCGCGCCGCGGTCGAGGCGTTGCGGTTCGGCGGCTCGGGCTCGACGCCGCTCGACTACCTCGAAGGTCTCGTCGCCGGGAGCAACGATCCGGGCGTGGCCGCGAAGACGGTGGTGCTCGTGAGCGAACCGCTCGGTATCGACGCCACCACGTTCGGCCCGGTGGATCTGCTCGCCAAGATCGGCGGCTGCACCGGCACGTCCGCACCGACGTTCAACGGGCTGCTGTACCTCGTACTCGCGCAGCAGCTGTTGTGCGGGAGTGCGACGTCCGACTCGATCGCGGCGGTGCGCGCCGCACAACAGGCGAACGGGGGCTGGGGGTTCCTCGGCGACCCGACTGCCGGCGACATCGATGTCGACACGACAGCACTGGCCGTCGAAGGGCTGGCGGGGAGCGGCGCCCTCCCCAGCGATCCCGCGGTGCGCGGCGCGCTCTTGCTGCTCGCCGAGAACCATCAGCCGAGCGGCGCGTGGCAGTCGTTCGGCGCCGACGACCCCAACTCCACCGCGATGGCGATCATCGCGGTCACCGCTGCGGGTTACGACGTCACGTCGCCCTGTTGGCGCAACTCGGTCGCGCCGTCGCTGGCGGGCTCGCCGTACGCGAGCCCCGACACGTGGCTTCGGTCGCAACAGGTCACCGCGGGCACCGACGCCGGAAGAGTGCAGAGCCCGAGCGACTCGTTCGGGGTCAACACGATCGCAACGACGCAGACCGTCGA
>JBKPCV010000059.1:0-11103 GCA_046727575.1 Actinomycetota bacterium | reverse complement strand
GCCGACGAACGACATCGTCTCGCCGGCCGTGATGTGCAGGTTGACGTTGCGCAGCACGGGCACAGCGGGGTCGTAGCCGAACGTCACGTCTTCGAGCACGATGTCGCCTTCGATCGGCGGCAGCGTCTCCGCGTGCTCGGCCTCTTCGACACTCGGGGTCGTCGACAGCAAGTCGTTGAGCTTGACGATCGCAGCGCGGCCCTGCTGGTACAGGTTGTACTGCTGGACGAGCTGCTGAATCGGGAGGAAGAACGAGGTCAGGTAGAAGATGAACGCGACGAGCTCGCCGACAGAGAGCGTGCCGTTCTGCACCATCGTGCCCCCGATGAACAGCAACGCGGCCTGACCCAGTACACCGATCATCTCGCTGCCCGCTCCGTAGATGGCGCTGACATCGGCCGTGTAGTCGTTGGCGTCGCGGTACTCACCGACGACGTTGCGGTGGTGCAGCACGTTGTTGCGGGCACGATTGAAGCCGGCGACGACGCGCACGCCCGACAAGCTCTCGGACAGGTCGCTCAGCACGCCGGCGATGCCGTCGCGCACTCGGTTGTACCCGCGGTCGGAAGCGTTCCGGAACCAGAGCGACAGTGCCGTGAGGAGGGGAACGATCAGCAGCAGCGTGATGAGTGCAAGCTTCACGCTGTAGAAGAAGAGGACGACGGTCACGACGACCATCGTGAGGCCCTGCACCGCGAAGGGCACGAGTCCTTCCTGGAGAAACTGTTGCAGCGCTTCGACGTCGCTCGTCATGCGGGTCATGATGACGCCCGCCTTCTCGTCGGTGTAGTGGTCGAGCGACAGCCGTTGCAAGTGCGCGAACACGCGTACGCGCAGCTCGAACATCACACGCGCCGAGAGTCGCCCCGTCACTGCGACCCGCCAACCACTCGCGAGCGCGGTGACGACGACAGCGACAATGGCGATGACCGCGACGGTGACGACCACGGTCCAGTTGCCAGGGCTGATGCCGTCGTCGATGCCGACCTGGCTGAGGAACGGGCCGGCCTGGAGGCCGACCGCTTCGATGGCGACGAGGATGCCCGCCAGGATGAGCGAACCACGGTGCGCGCCGAGCATGCGGCGCATCGTGACGCCGCGTTCCTTCGCGCGCGGCGAGAACTTCTCCTCCGGTGCGGGCCAGTCCGGTTCAGTGCCGAGCAGTTTCTCGACGCCCGCCTGCAGCTCTTCCGGGATCCCGGCGAACGGAAGGCCGTTGCCCGGGTTGCCGGGTTGGGGGCCGCCCGCCACGGGACCCCCGCCGAACATCCCGCCGCCCCAGGCCATCAGCCAACCCCCCCGCCGGCCGGGCGCGAGCTCTCGAGGCTGACCTCCTCGTCGAGCAGCCTGCTGTCGGCTACATCGACGTCGACCTCGTGCTCGATCAGTCGTTGCTCGGCGTCGGTCTCTTCCTCGCGTCCTTCGCGCGCGCGGCGCTCGTCCTCTTCGGCTTGTGCCAGGATCTCGACATATCGCGGCTCCGTCGCCAGGAGTTCGGTATGGGTTCCCTGGGCGATGATGCGCCCACCCTCGATCACCGCCACCCGGTCGGCGAGGCTGATGGTCGAGAGCCGGTGGGCGATGATCAGCGTGGTACGCCCGCTCATGAGCCGCGTCAGCGCGGCGTGGATCTGCTGCTCGACCTGCACGTCGATGGCGGACGTCGCGTCGTCGAGGACGAGGATCGGCGGGTTGACGAGGAGCGTCCGGGCGATCGAGATCCGCTGGCGCTGGCCGCCCGAGAGCGTGAAGCCTCGCTCTCCTACCACCGTGTCGTAGCCGTCGGGCAGCTCGCGGATGAAGTCGTCCGCGCCGGCCGCGATCGCCGCCGCCTCGACGTCTGCGAACGGGGCGTCCGGCCTCCCGTAGGCGATGTTGTCGCGAATCGAGACCGAGAAGAGGAAGGGATCGTCGAGCACCATCCCGATGTGATGGCGCAGGCTCGGCAACGTGACGTCGCGCACGTCGTGACCATCGATGCGTACTGCGCCGTCAGTGACGTCGTAGAAACGCGCGAGCAGGCGCGCCACGGTCGACTTGCCGGTTCCGGTACGTCCCACGAGCGCGACGGTCTCGCCCGGCTGCAGACGTAGATCGAAGTGCTCGAGCACGGTCGTGCCGTTTGCGTACTCGAACCTCACGTCGTCGAAGTCGACCTCGCCGCGACATTCCACCAAGTCGATCGCGCCGGGACGGTCGACGATGTCCGGACGCTCGTCGAGCACCTCGTAGATGCGCTGGGCCGATGCCGCTGCCCGTTGGGCCATCATCATCACGAAGCCGAGCTGGCGGAACGGTGGCACCATCAGCAGTACGTAGGCAAGGACGGCCGCGATGTCACCGACGGTGGCCTGACCGTTGATCGCGAGGTAGCCGCCGTAGAGCAGCACGAGCGCCTGGCCCAGACGCGGGAGGTTCTCCATCAAGGGCGCGAAGCGCGATCGGATGTCGGCCTGCTGGACGTTCGCCCACTCGGTCCGCTTGGACGTTGCGGTCAAGAGGTTGAGCTGGTTCTCCTCAGCCGCGAACGATTTCACCACGCGCACACCCTGGATGTTCTCGTCGACCACGGTCGCAACCTCGGCCAGGCGCGCCTGGATGAGCCACGAAACGGGGAACATGCGCCTGCGCATGCTCACACCGGCAATGAACACGAACGGCATGGTCGCGAGCGCGACGAACGCCAACGACACGTTGATGAGCGCGATCTCGACGAACGCGAGGACGACCACACCGCATTGCACGAGAATGAAGGGGGCCTGCGACAGGTACATCTGCACCGCGCGGATGTCGGAATTGGCGCGCGAGATCAGCTGACCCGACTGCACTCGGTCGTAGAACGAGAACGACATTCGAGTGAGGTGCTCGTAGATGATGTTCCGAAGGTCGTACTCGATGCGGTATGCGGTGTTGAGCAGGAAGCGACGCGAGAAGTAGATCGACAGCCCGCGCAACAGCCCCAGGATGGTGAGGATCACGAGGAAATGGCTGAGCGGCGTGCCGTTCGGCTTGAGGCCCTTGTCGATTGCTTCCCCGATCACGTTCGGGATCAGCACCTGGAAGAACAAGCCGATGAAGGAGATCACCAACGACGTGATGAAGATCGTCTTGTGCGCGAGGACGATTGGGATCGCACGCTTCAGCCACGACTTCCGTCGGTCGGGGTCGATGTTGCGCTTCGGTGGTGGGTACCGCGGCGTGACGCCGATGGGCACGAACGGGGACGTGTAGTCGTCGCCGAACGCGGACTGGTCGCGCTGCTGACCGTTCGTCGAGACCGCGGTCACTGGCTCCGCCGTTCAGGCACGGAGCCGGCCCGCCGTTCAGGCACGGAGCCGGCCCGCCGTTCGGGCACGGAGCCGGCTGCTCGCTTCTCCTCGCGGAACGCGTCGAGCGCGTGGTTCCACTGTTGCAATGCTTCGATCGCGGCGGCCGCGCCGGTCGGGTCCTCGAGGTACTCGGCGACCTCGCCGAGCCGCGCGTCGACCGCCGCCTCGGCCGCCCGCAGGAGATCGACGCCGCCCGGCGTGAGGAGCAAGGTGAGCCGGCGCCGATCCTCCGGATCGGCCTGCCGTTCGACGAGCGCGCGCGCGACGAGGCCGTCGACGACCGCGGTGACGCTCGGCGGGCTCACCGCAAGCCGGTGCGCCAGCGCCGACGACGCGGTCGAGCCGTCACCGAGCAGCGACAGCACCCGGTACTGAGGCAGCGATAGCCCGAGCGGATCGAGTGCGTGCTCGACGTGGCGGGCGAGACGAGCCAGCGCGCGCGCCGCGCCCGGGGGGACGTGCATTGCAAGCGTCGCGTCTGCGCGCGACCCCTTCCGAGCGCTCATAGTTCGACCCCCACATGATTAGGGTATCGAAAGAGTCGCCGCCGGTGCAACGCTGCCGCCACTATGGAACCGCGCGAGCGTGGCGGAACTGGCAGACGCGCCGGGTTTAGGTCCCGGTACCGAAAGGTGTGGGAGTTCGAGTCTCCCCGCTCGCACCTCCTCGAACGCCCGCGGGCATCACGACGCCCTCAGCGTGCCGCGGGTGTCACGGCCGAACCGTGACCTTGACCGACCCTGTCGACTTGTCGGCCGCGGTCGCGAACGCATCGTTGACGTCCTCCAGGCGGTACTCGTGGGTCACGAGTGTCCGGAGGTCGTCGCGCCGGTCGACGAGGAGGTCGAGCGCCACCGCGAAATCCCGGCGTCCGTCGACGTGCGCGTAGCAGTTCGACCCGACCACCCGGAGCTCTTTCAACGAGAGCTCGTAGGCCGGCAACGGCGTCGGGCTGTCGTAGATGCCGAGCATCACCACCGTGCCGCCGGGTCGCGCACGCTCGACCGCTTCCGCGAGGGCGTGCGAGTGGCCGCCAACGGTCTCGACGACCACGTCGAACTCCTCGGAATCGGTCGGTAGACCACCGAGTGCGAGCGCGCGCTCCCGCTGGGCGGGATAGCGAGCCGCAAACCGCACCTCGGCCGCACCTGCGGCCTGCGCCACCACGATGCTCAGCAAGCCGACCGTGCCGGCGCCGATGACGCACACCCGGTCACCGAGGCGGACGTCCCCGAGACGTAGCCCGCGTGTGCACACCGCGAGCGGCTCGACGAGCGCACCGTCGTCGGCGTCGAGCCCTACTGGCAGGCGCCAGGCACGTGACGCCGGGACGGTCATGAACTGCGCCATGCCACCTCGCGACGTGAGGCCGAACACTGTTCGCTGGGCGCAGCGGTTCTCGTGTCCGGTCGCGCAGTGGACGCACGCCCCACAGCCGAGCAACGGCTCCACCGCGATTGGCGTCCCAAGCGAAAGCGCGACGTCATCACCCACGGCGTCGACCAAGCCGCCGATCTCATGGCCGGGCACGAGCCCGACTGGTGGTGGGAACCCGCCGCGAGAGAACTGGAGATCGGTTCCACAGATCCCGGCCGTGACGGTCCGGATCCGGACCCATCCCGGCCGTGGTTCCGGCACCGGACGTTCGACGACATCGAGTGCACCGTCGGCGTTCCAGACCGCAGCCTGCATCGATATAGTCTCGCTCAAAGTTGCTCGACCGGGGGGTGCCAATGGCCACCTACATCATGTTGAGCACTCTTACCGACGAAGGGCGGAAAACCCTCAAGCAACGACCCGAGCGGCTCGACGAGGTCAACAAGGAAGTCGAGTCCATGGGCGGGCGCGTCACCGCGCAGTACGCGATGCTCGGCAGCTACGACTTCATGAGTGTGGTCGAAGCAGCGAGCAACGAAGTCATCGCCCGCATCTCGGTCGAGCTCGGCTCCCGAGGCACCTTGAACGTCACGACGTTCCCCGCGATCTCGGTTGGGGCGTTCACCGAGATGCTTCGTAATGGGCAGGTTTGACTCCGGAGGCTGATGACGATGCCGCGCTTCGTCGTGCTGTCCAAGTCCGTGGCGGACGGCGTACGGCAACCGGCCAGTCATCCGGATCTCACCTGTCTCCCGGCGGACGTCGAACAGCTGGGCGGTCGCGTCGTGGAGCAGCACGCGCTGTTGGGCACGTTCGACGTGTGCACGATCGTGGACATTCCCGAGGCCGAGGTTGCGCATCTGCTCACCGTGGTCGGCGACTCCGAACGGGTGCTTCTCCCGGCTATCGACATCAGCCTGTTCAAGCGGTTGCTCAGTCAGAGCACCGAGACCGCCGGGCCGCACCGTTGGCAGGTGTCGCTGCCGGCACGCGCGGCGCGGCGCGTGCTCCGCAGCCACGCGTACTCGCATCCGGTGAAGCGCTGGTGTCGGCCCTTCACGGTCCTCGGCTCCGAGAACCTCGATGAGTTGCGCGGTCCGGCCATCTTCATCGCGAACCACAGCAGTCACCTCGACGGGCCAGTTGTGTACTGCTCGCTCCCCCGCCGGTACCGCAGCCGGGTCGCGATCGGGGCGGCGGCCGATCGGTTCTTCGTGAAGGACCGAAAGGGGATCACCAAGAAGGCGTCGTGGAACTCGCTGGCCTACAACATGTTCCCGATCCAACGTGGAGGCGGACGCGCCGCGTTGGAGTACGCCGAATGGCTGATCGACCGGGGTTGGTCGATCGTGATCTTTCCCGAGGGCGGCCGCTCCACTGGCGGCAAGTTCGCTCGGTTCCGGGTCGGACCCGCGATCGTGGCGATCAACAAGCGCGTGCCCGTGGTGCCGATCTACGTCGAAGGAGTCGGTGCCATTCGACCAAAGGGTTCGCGCACGATGCAGCCGGGGCCTGTTACAACCCGCATCAGCGCGCCACTCTTCTTCGATGCCGCTGCCGATCCTCATGACGCCACTCACGCGATGTACAAGACCATGACCGCACTGCGGGCCGAGATCCACCAACCGGTTCGGGGCGTCGTCCGGCGTGAGCCCGCATTGAGCGCTACCTGAACGCGTCCTCTCGCTGAGCGAGCAGCGCTTCGACCACGACCGCTACGCCGTCGTCGAGATTGGTGGCGGTCACCGTGGTGGCCGCTGCCTTCAGCGCCTCCGATGCCTGCCCCATCGCGACGCTTGCTCCCGCGACGCGGAACATCTCGATGTCGTTCTCGGCGTCTCCGAACGCCACGACATCGCGAGGTGCGATGCCAAGGTCGCCGCACGCGACCTCGAGCGCGGCGCCCTTGTCCGCGCCCGTAGCCGTGAGCGTCAGTAGCCGCTTTCCGGCGCTCGAGATCGATTCCACGAACCGCACGGCAGCGCTCCAGTCCGCGCCGAGTTCGGTCTCGACCGTGGCACCTACCTCGCGGCCCTGGATGAGCACCATGCGGGCGGGCTGGTCGCCCACACCATCAACGAGCGACGACACCTGGCGCAGCCCGCGAGGAAGCGTGTGGGGCCGGCCATCCATCTTCAGCACGACGTCGTCGTCGAGCGCGACCCAGGCGATGCAGCGCGCACGGTCACAGATCTCGTAGAGCTCGGCGACGAACGCGCCGGGGAGGCGCAGATCGAGCAGGTCGACATGGTCGCGCAGCCGTCGTACCTGCGCACCGGAACAGGCGATGATCGGACCGTCGATTGCACGGCCAGCCCAACCGACCTCACGCGCGGTGTCCTCGGCAAGCTGGGACCATCGAGCGGTCGCGACGATCACCGAGATGCCGGCCTGTTGCGCCGCTGTCAGTGCGGCACGGTTGCGTTCGCTGACGCGCTCGTTGGCGTCGAGCAAGGTGCCGTCGAGATCGATGGCCAAACCGCGAACGCGCACGCGAAGTGGAATGTAGTCAACCCGTATACTCCGCGCGATGCCGGACAAGAAGCCGGATCACCGCCCGCCATGGAAGGTGATGTTCGACACCTTCGAGCACACTGTCGGGCCGCGACTCGAACAAGTGACGCGCAGCCGTGAGTTCGCTCGGATCGCCGCGACGACCACCCGTGCGCAACGCGCGCTGAAGAGCATCGGCGTGCCGGCCGCTCTGGTGTCGCCCAACGATCTGGCGTCGCGCGTCCAAGCACAAGCCGAATGGTCGATCCTCACAGTGCGCAACGGCATCAAGCCGCTCCCTCACCGCGACGGCCCTCCCGTCGCGCAGACACCCCGAGACCCCGTGTGGTGCCGTGACCGTGCCACGGTGTATCGCTACCGCAGCGACCAGCGTGCGCACCGTACGCCGGTGCTCCTCGTCATGAGCCTGATCAGCAAGGCGTACATCTTCGATCTTCGACCAGGGAGCAGCTTCGTCGAGGTGCTGCTCGGGCACGGACTCGACGTGTTCATGCTGGATTGGGGCATCCCCGATGCACGGGATGCGCAGAACACGCTGCAGACATACTGCGACGAGTACCTCCCGGAGGCGGTGTCGGCAACGTGTGCCGCCGCCAGCGTGGATGACCTGACGATGCTCGGCTACTGCTTCGGCGGAACCCTCGCCCTGCTGTACGCCGCGGGGCACCCGGACGCGCCGGTGCGAAATTTCGCGTTCGTCGCGACCCCCATCGATTTCAACAAGCTCGGACCGATGAGCACGCTGCTCGCCGAAGGCCGCCTCGACGCGGACGACCTTCTCGACGAAACCGGCAACGTTCCCGCCGAGAGCATCACCAACGGCTTCCGAATGTTGAAGCCGCTCGGTGACCTCGCGACCTACGCCGACCTACTGCACAACCTCTGGGACGACGACTTCATCGATTCGTACCAGGCGATCTTCGGGTGGGCGCGGGATCAGATCCCCTTCCCGGGCGCCACGATGAGGCAGGTCGTCCGCATGTTCGTCCGCGACAACGCGATCATCGAGGACAGGGTGCGCTTGACGCGGCCCGTGAGTCTCCGCGCCATCCATGTCCCAGTGCTGTGTGTCCTGTCAGAGCAGGACCACATCACGCCGCCCGACGCGGTCGGGCCACTGCTCGACCTCGTCGGCTCCTGCGACACGACCGAGCTGCGCTTCCGCGCCGGCCATGTCGGGCTCATCGTGGGACGCACCGCAGTGCGCGACAACATGCCCGCAATGGCGGAGTGGATCGTCGCTCGATCGGGCGATCGAGCTGAGTGACGTCAGTCCTTGTCGATCGGCACGAGGACGTCGAGCAGATTGCTCGTGAACTCGCGGTTGGCTTCGAGCAGCTGCTCGTAGACCTCGTTCGACTTCTGCACCTGCTCGCGAAGCTGGCTGGCGAGCGTGGCGGGCGCCTTCGGGTACATCCTGCCGACCTGCTCCGCCCAGATCGTTGCGGCGTCGAGTGCCATCTTCTGTTGCGCCTTGACCGCGGCGATGAACTGGTTCTGTGCGGCCTCGGCGACATCACGCTGGGCGTTCTCGAGCTTCTCAGTGTCGGCCTCGGGGGCTTTGCTTCTGGGGGAAGTGGGCATGAGGAACTCCTCGGATCGCGAACTTGGCGATTACGATACCACGCTGCTGTGTACTGTATCAAGCAGGGACTGCCGTTATCTCTCCCCGTAGACCGCCTGGATCCCTCGTGGTTTACTTCCCGGTGCCTCACCCTCGGGAGGAGGGTTCGTGACGGAGCATGACGAAGCCTCGACAGGATCGCCCACCGACCTCATGGCCCAGTGGCAGGCTGCGATCAAGGACTGGCAAGAGAGCTTCCAAGCGCTGGCCACGACGTCCACGCAGCAGGTCACGAACTTCTGGAAACGCGCTGCCGGTACCGAGCCGTCCGAATGGCAGGCACGTTGGCGAGCCGTCATCGACGACTATGCAACGAAGGCCAAGCCGTACCAGGAAGAAATGATCGACGCCTTGCGCAAGCTGACGTCGTCGTGGCCGGATCCGTTCAAGCCAGTCGGCCAGGCGATGGTCGCCGCAGCGGAACGAGGTCTCGAGGCGGAGCGCACATTGCTCGAGAGCATGGCCCCGATGACGAAAAAGAGCGAGTGACCGGCTGCGATGCGTCAGCTGACGGGACAAGACGCGTCCTTCCTCTATGTCGAGACGCCGAACACGCCGTCGCACGGGATCAGCCTCAACATCTACGACCAGTCCACCGCGCCGGGGCGGAAGGTCACGTTCAAGCAGATCCTCGCGAACATCGAAGAGCGGTTGCACGTAGCAGGCCCGTTGCGCGAGCGGTTGGTGCGCGTGCCGATGGACATCGATCACCCGTACTGGGTCGATGACCGCGACTTCGACCTGGAGTTCCATGTTCGCCACTTGGCGCTTCCGAAACCTGGCGACTGGCGGCAACTGTGCATCCAGTGCGCGCGGCTGATCGCCCGCCCGCTCGACCTCGCCCGCCCGCCGTGGGAGCTGTACGTGATCGAGGGACTCGACAACGTCGAAGGGGTTCCCGAGGGTGCGTTCGCCGTCCTCCTCAAGATGCACCACGCGGCCATGGACGGCCACTCCGGCACGCAGCTCATCACCGCGTTACATGCGGAGGCGCCCGACGCGGGCCCGCCCCCGCCGCCGGAGCACGAGTGGAAGCCCGAACCGGAGCCCACCCCGTGGGATCTCCTGGCCCGCGCACAGCTGAATCACGCAATGATGCCGTGGCGCTTCGCGGAGACCGTCGGGCGGACGGCGCCCGCCGCGCCGCAGTCTGTGTTCCCGAACCCGTTCGCGACGCCGTTCCCGAACCCGTTCGCGACGCCGTTCCCGAACCCGTTCGCGACGTCGTTCGCCAACCCGTTCGCTCCGCTCGGTGCCGGGCCATTTCCCACTGAACCACTGCCGACCATCGCACCGCCACGTACCCGCTTCAACGCGAATGTCACCGCACATCGCGTGCTCGATGGGCGCCAGTTCCCGCTCGACGACGTCAAGCAGATGAAGGCGTGCGTCGAGGGCGCGACAGTGAACGACACCCTTCTCGCGATGGTCGGCGGCGCCCTGCGTGAGTATCTCGAGGCCAAGGACGAGTTGCCCACTGAATCGCTGGTCGCGATGGTTCCGGTGTCGGTCCGCCGCGAGGGGGATGACCACCTCGCCAACAGGGTGGCGGCGATGTTCGTGCCCATCGGCACCCACATCGCCGATCCGATCGAGCGAATCGCGGCCGTCCGCCAAGCGACCACTGAGTCGAAGGTGCAGCTCGATGCCGTCGACGCCCGGACGCTCACCGAGTTCTCGCAGTTCATGCCCGGTGGGCTCGTCGGCGCCGCCTCCCGGCTCGCGGCGGAGGTGGAGATCGCCAACACCGCGCAGCCCGTGTTCAACACGGTGGTCACGAACGTGCCGGGGCCGCAACAACCGCTCTACTGGGCCGGCGCACGCTGCGTGGGGCAGTGGGGCTTCGGACCCATCACGAACAACGCCGGGCTCTTCCACAACATCGGCAGCTACTGCGGGGACATCTACCTGTCGTTCAATTCGTGTCCAAAGATGGTGCCGGACCCGGCGTTCTATGCGGCGTGCGTGCAACGCAGCCACGGGGCCATGCTCAACGCCTCTGCGTAGTATCACCAGGTTCTTCTGATTTTGACGATATGGTGAACT
The DNA here is from genome assembly GCA_046727575.1 of Actinomycetota bacterium. Classification (GTDB taxonomy): domain Bacteria; phylum Actinomycetota; class Acidimicrobiia; order IMCC26256; family DASPTH01; genus DASPTH01. The sequence continues at coordinate 213 of JBKPCV010000059.1, read as the reverse complement.
GTGCGCGAAAGCACGGTGCCGCGGGAGCCGATCGAGGCCCCCTCGGCGGCTCTTCTCGCCCTGGAGGTCAGGTCGGCACCCGAGTTCGCCGCATTCCTGGCTAGCTGGCCGCTGCTCTCGCTCACTCCCCGAGGCGATGGCCACACCGTCCTCGTCCTGCCGCCATTCGCGGTGAGCGATACCTACACCCAGCCGCTGCGGTCGCTTCTGCAA
>JBKPCV010000058.1:0-4171 GCA_046727575.1 Actinomycetota bacterium | reverse complement strand
GGTTGATCCCGCTCCGTCAACCTGCCAAGCCGATCCGAGGGGCGCACCGATCTGCCGTGCTGTGTGCGGGTGATGTCTGTGCGACGAGGTCGCTGGCCGGTGCGACCCACCTCGGCAATCGGGGCGGTCTGACGGCGGATCGTGGCTTTGTTCTCACGGCGTGTTCAGGAGCCGTCGCCTACTGAAGTGGTTGGACGGTTCGCTGGGGGTGCTCGTTCTGTGGGAAGCCGAAGGCGGAGGTTGAAACGTTGATCGCTGGGCCCGCCGTCTACATCTGCAACGAGTGCGTCGGTCTGTGCAACGACATCATCGACAAGGACCGGATTCCAAAGCACTAACCGCGGCTCTCGCGCGATGAAGCTGCTGGCCGCGCGCAGTCGCATCGGTCAGGCGGCGCGCGCGACGAGGGGAATTCCCGATCGCTGTCCCTTGTGTGGCGAGAGTCCTACGTGGTACGGGGGAAGAGATTGCTGCCGACAGCGTCGTCATCCTCCCGCGAACCACGGCTACGGCATTGCGACGATGATGCAACTCCCGGAGGACTCGAGGTGCGGCTCCAAACCGCTGTACCCCACCGCGACCTGAGATGTGACACGCCTCAGAACGAGAAGCGCGTTGCGCCGTAGGGTTCGGCCGTTCCGAACGCGTAGACCCGCTCGGCCGTCACGCGGTACAGGTACCACGGCGGCGGACCGGCTGACGGCGCGCTGAATTCTGCGGTAAAGGCGTCGTTCTCCACGCGTGCCGGCCAACCACCGTCGCGGGCGATGGCAGCGATGCGCTCGAGATCGTCAGGATCGGTGACGCGATCGGCGCGACCTTCGACGGTGATGTCGAACGGTTCCGTCGCGACACTCATCACGCATTCGGGATTCGTGGCGAGGTTCTTGGACTTGCGTGTGCCCGGACCCGACCTGAAGTAGAACGACCCGTTGTCCCAGAACGCGCCTACGGGCACGACATGCGGCGCGCCGTCGGGGTCGACCGTCGCGAGCCAGATCGTGTGCCGATTCGGACCACCTGTGTCCGGCGCTTGCGTGATACCGCTGTCGAGGTGGTCACGCACTCGCTCCCATGAGATCGGTGGCGCGTTGTAGCCATCGAGGTTCTTCTGCTGCTCGGGATCGCGGCGAGTCATCGGATCCCTCCTTTCACAGTCGCGTCAACGTTAGACAGATCGCAGATGGAAACGCCCACAACGGACGCGTCCTTCGCCTGCGATCTTGGTACACGGGCTCGACGTACTGGCTCGACCCGTGGGAGGGCGGTGAGGATGAGGCGGCGTCTTGGCTCGACGAAGTCGCGGTGCTGCGGGCCAACAATGTGGAGGCTGATCGTCGCGAACGACCAACGCCGTGGGATTCAAGGTAGGACCGATCTTCCGCTCGGTGTCGCTGCCGAATCGCAGCCTGCATTGGCCAGCGAGGTCGGGCGCCCGATGTGGCCGCTAACACAGGTTACGTAGCGCACACTCCTCGAAGCGCAGGCTGGTGAGTCACTGCCAATGTCTGCGCGTCGAGTTCGCACCGTCGCGCCACACCAACGAATGCCGTAACAAGAACTTCGTCAGCCGGTCACGCGCTCGCGTGATCGATGACGATGTCGCCCCGGGTGCGGCACAAGTCCCGCACCGCCTCGTGGGCCGGAGACGGAACACCGATCGGTTCAGCTGACCCGTCCGGTGCAGCCCGGCCAGCTGCCGGGCGTCGCGCTTGTCGGTCTTGATGTGATCGCCGCGCCGCTCGGGCACCAGCGACGGTGCGATCACATCGCCGCCCAGGCCCAGCGAGACCAACAGCCGGTACTGGTCATAGCCGGTCGGGCCCGCTTCGTAACACGCCCACACCCTCGAGCGGTCATCGAACCGGCCGACCAGCCGCCCGGACCGACACCTCGTCGTGGAAAACCTTCTGCACCGTCGCCCGATCCCGATCGGGCGCAAACACCGCCACCGCGATCGAATCCTTCGCAACATCCAGACCGAGATGCGTGAACCACGATGCGACACATTGGACACGGCCGGCTCCCCTCTTCCCGTATGTGGCTCCGTCACCCGCATGGTGGACGATCCACGCAGATGCGGGCTTGCGGAGCCGGCCGTTCCATGATGAATCTGTCGTTGTTGCTGGCAACTCGTTCGGCCCTCAGGTGGGTCGCCGCGCTCTGCTGGATCGCGTTCGCGGCCATCGCGGCCTGTGTCGCCGCCCAAGGACAGTTACCGGGCGACCGGCGGGTGCTGATCGAACTCCACGCTCACTTCGGCACGTCGATAGACCAGCCGATGAGAGTTGTCAGCGACCTGACAGACAACGTGGCGCTGATCGGGGTCGTGGTGGTCGTCTCGGGTGTCCTCCTGCTGCGGGCACGATGGCGTGACGCGGCACTGTTCGTGGCCACCGTGGCTGTCGTGTTGGCTGCCAACCCGCTGCTCAAGGAAGTGGTGGGTCGTCCGCGCCCGGACGTCCGACCCCCGCCGCAGGAGCTCTCACCCTTGAGCTTCCCGAGCGGGCACGCGGCGGGGACGGCCGCGCTCGCAGGTGCCCTCCTGTTCGTAGTGCATGGGCGCCGGCCGCGCAGCCTCGTCGTGATCATCGACGCTGCCTTCCTCGCGATCGTGGCGTTCTCCCTCCTGGTGCTCACGGTGCACTACCCATCGGATGTCGTCGCCGCCTGGCTGTGGGCTGTCGGCTGCGTCGCCTTCGTCTCATCACTGGGAGCATCACGGTCAGCGAGCAGCACATGAGCCCCGGGCTACCGGTTCGGCCGCCGGTACGATGACGCTGAAGCGGGAGCACGGCAGCAACGAGTCGCCGATGTCCCAAAGATCGGCCGTGTATTAGTTGGGCGCACTGTGCGGGTGACGTTCTGGCGCGGTGAATCTGCTGGCCTGCGGCACGCGCATCGGGCATTACGTGCGCGTCCTGCGGGCGGAGATGTCAACGTAGACCCTACATATCGACGGTGCTCATACCAGACGACAAGCGTCCGCGATTCGAGCGACGCGACGTGAGCACCGCTCGGACACTGATGCCGAGCTGCCTGATTGAGGCAAGGGTGGCGTTCTGTATTCGCGCGGCATCTGCGCGACGAGCGCAGCGCGGGCAATCGGGACGGCTTGGCGTGCGTGTTGCGCAGACGTTATGGCTGTGGGTCTGGCTCGGCTTCGTCGAGGAACTCACTGAGGTTGGCGATGGTCTCTGAGGTGAAGGTGTGCCATGGGATGTCGGCTCCTTGGGCGGCGAGATCCTCGTACTGCTGGTCGCCGAGCATGGCGCGTGCCTCCGCAATCGCGCGGTCGTACCAGGCGACATAGCCGCCCCAGGTGCCGCCCAGCGACGTGAGGTGTCCCTCGACGCGTGCTACGAGGTCGGGACGGCCCCAGCGGCTGAAGACGGCGAGCGTCCCGTGGAGCGCGGTGAGCCCACTGCTGTCGTCGCTGTCTTGAAACGATTCGAGGAGTTCCCTCATGTCGGTGGCGGCGCGCCGCGGGTCACCGTATATGGCTTCGATGCCAGTCAGGTACGCGAGCGCGTTGAGCGACTGCCAAGTGGAGTTGATCTCCGTCGAGAGTTGGCGCGACTCGCGGACCATGGTGAGGCCGCGTTCGACCTCACCCGTGAACACGAGCGCGGCACCGAAGGCGAGCAGGCCCATGGCGATGAGCGCAGGTTGTCCTAACGCCCGGGCGTCGGTAAGGGCGCGCTCGGCGCTGGCGCGAGCTTCATCGGCACGGTCGGTCCCTGACAATCCGATGAGGGTTGCGGCGCGCGCCGCGCGCAGCGCGACCGTCCCGGCGACGTCGCCGGCTGCTTCGGCGCGCGCTAGAGCCTCCTCCGCGCGCTCCACGGCAATCGAACTCCACCAATCTGGGTCGGACAGCATTGCCGCATAGGTCCACACCGGGGCGGTGAAGCGAGCCCCGTGGCGTTGGGCTTCGATGGCGTCTTCCAGCAGCACCCGCGCCCGGTCGGTGTCGCCTCGCCGCTGCGCCGCCCAGGCCGCCTCGCCCGTCGCGATGGCCCGCCAGGGATGGGCATCGGCACCGGGAGCGGACAGGGCCTGCTCGGCGATGGAGGCGGTGGCCCAGGCCGGTCGCTCCACCGCTTGGGTCACCAGCGCGCCCGCGATCCGCATGGCTAGGTCGGTCTCGCCGGCTGCGACAGCCCAAGAC
>JBKPCV010000057.1:0-5183 GCA_046727575.1 Actinomycetota bacterium | reverse complement strand
CCACCAATGGCTCAGTCGTTGTCCGCAAAGACACCAAAGTGCTGCTCGTCGACACCTCTCACCTGATGGCCGGACTCGGCGTACCACCAGAGAACGCGTCCGATGCCGCGGCCAACATCGCGGTCACGGTATTGGGTTGCTGGACCGGCAAATAGCAGTCGGTTGGCCCCCACAAATCGGGCATCCTGTGCCCGCAGACCGGCGGCGTCCCGACTGGTTCGCCGGCCCAACGCCTCGACGTAGAGGGGTACCAGCATGGGCTTCTACCAGGAAGAGCTGCTCCCGCGGTTACAGGACAAGGTCATGGCGCGTAAGCCGAACCGAGCGATGCGGCGCGGGTCTTTGACCAGGGTGGGGACCGCGTTCATTCGAGACGCAGCCGACCACAATGGAGGCGATCAGTACTCAGTAGTTGCTACTCCTTTCCGAGCGGGGAGTTGGTAAGCGGCGGCCGCAGAGAAGCGCGCAGCTCGTGTGCCGGATCTTCAACGGGCGGCCGTCAGGTGCCGCTCGGCGCAGCCCATGGCGTATCGCGGTGATGACGTGCCACAGGTCGAGGCCTTTGTCGGTGGGGCGGTACTCCGAGCGGGTGTGTGGTCTTGGAAGGGGATTCCGGCTCTCGAAGCTGGTGCGTTGCAGTCCGTGGAAATACTGGGTTGTGCTATAGAACGCTCTCGCGCGCACGAAGGTTACGCGTGAACTCCGAGGAACCCCGCACGCAACTCTTGAAGGACGCGCGAGCCACACTCCAGTCCGGTGGTGTCGTAGCTCGTCACGCGCTCAAGCCTCGTTACGACGCATTGGTGGACGCGGCCACCAAGTCGACGGCTATCGAAGGACGTACGCACGCCTAGGCCGACCTCATTGTCAAAGGGCATCGCGAGAGTGTCCCCGGGCCGTACGCGTCCTGAGGACGCCCCGCCCCGTTCAACGCCGCTCTCTGGAACCCCGCCGAGCCGTGCCCCTTCCTCGAAGAGCAGTCGGTACGGCCGTCGCGTCATGCCGTGGTTCCTTCGGCGCTGACGCGGATTCGGGAGGTTCGTGTTGGCAATGTGCGGCCCGATCGGATCGTGGTGGGCGAAGTCCGGGGCGCGGAGGCGTTCGGGTTGAGCCGCGCTGTCAACACAGGCTTCGGCTTCGTTTGTACCGTGCATGCCAACAGCGCGTCGGAAGCGCTCGACGCGCTGGTGACGCTGCGCTCGTGGGGGGTGAGAAGGGCACCGTGCGGATCGTGTGGAAGGTGTTCTCGGAATCGCTTGACGTCGTGGTGCACCTCGACCGCGACGATGTCGTCAGCGTCGACGCCGACGCGATCCGGCAGCAGGTCATGGAGATTGCGGCACTGGTCCCGGCGCTGCGCGCCGACTTCACGATCGAACCCATCTTCGTGCGTGACGGCATCGGCGCGCCGTTGCGGTGGAGGGGTGCCCTGCCCGGCCGGCTCGCGGACCGTCTCGAACGCGTGCTGCGAACCCGATCGGCTAAAAAATGCTCGGTTACGGGTCGTCGATCGGCGTAAACCCCACGCAGTTGGGCTCGGCGTTGTTGTGCTGCGGCAGCGCTTGGCTCGCGTTGCCGGGTCCCGGGACCCCGGCAGGAGTCCCCGCGAGCACCGGCGCCGCGGGATGTCCAACCGCCTGTGCTTGAGCGGGAGCGCAGTTGTCTCCCGGTACAAACGGATCGTTGATCGCGCCCGCGGGCGCTGCGCTGAGACCGAGCGCTGCCACGACCAGCAAGAGCATTCGTTTCATGATTCTCTCCCTCCGGGTCGCTTCGGCCAATGCTGTCCTGTTCGTCGTCTACCCTCGTGTGAGGGTCGTCCACACCCGCAACCGCGTTGTCGTCGTGCTCGCAGTGCTCGTCAGCGAGTCGTCGGTTCCTTCCAGTGTCAGTTCAGACACTTGTGGTCATCCCGGATGTTGTCAAGCTCTGGCGTGATGCCGAGACTGCTCAGAGCGCCACCGACGACCCCGATGGACTCTCTTGCTCGCAGCAGATCGCGACGCACTCCTGATAGCCGAGTACGAGAGGCGGCTCGCGGGCGCGCTTATCGCCACGGTCGACCGGTGGCGAGGGATCATGTACCGGTTTGGCGGTGCTGCCGGGTCATCGTCGTCGCGGTGCCGCCGGATCGCTTGTCCTCGAGGGCCGAGGGTCGGCTGCCATCGGTCGGAGCGAGACGCATCACGGCGCTTGTCACGCACGAGCTCTCTGGGGCCGAGGATTTCTGGAGCGCGGTCAGGTACGGAGCAGACCCGCGACGCGGTGAGTCCCGTTCGTTTCGACGTCGATGTCTTCATCGTCGAGGTGCTGAGTGCGCTTGACGGTGAGACCCCTCATCTGGCCGTGAACACTGCACGGTCACCGGCCACGCGGCCCAAGGCATGGTCGCAACGATCACGGTCGAGCAATGAGGCGGACGGATCTCGTGGATGCAGTGCGACGCTTGCGGCCCACATAGTTGATGCGATGAAGGAGCGGGGCCTCAGCTCCCCTGGCACGTTTCTCGGCTCCATTGTCGAAGCGCCGATAACTCGGCGTCTAACGCTCAGCACAACATGACAACAGATCAGGTAGAGCGGTCAGACGCATAGCGCGAAGCCCTTGGTAGCCCCAAAGCAGGTGCTCTAACCAAGCTGAGCTACTGCCCCTTGTGCAGCAAGTTAGGGGCAGGAGGTCTCCTGCCCCGCCTCCAAACCGGACGTTCTAACCAAGCTGAGCTCCTCCCCGTCGGCGCATCAGGCTGCGGCGGGGAGGGCGCCTGCACAGCCGACAAGGCGGAAGCTACTGCCGTAGCACTTCGGTAACCGTGGTGAGGGTGAGGCCGGCGGCGCGGAAATCGGCGACGACCTGGGGCAGGATCTCCGCTGTCTGGGGGCTGCCACAGTGCCCCAGCACGATGCCGCCGTTCACCGCGCCCCGGTTCATGTTGGCGCGCACCTCGCCGGGCGAGATCTGCTGCCAGTCGAGCGCGTCCGCGGTCCAGAAGATGTGGTACGGCCACCCGGCGTCGGCGACGACCTGCAGCAAATGGGCATTGCGTGAGCCGTACGGCGCGCGCCATAGCGGCTTGGTCGGTCGTCCGCTCGCCGCCACGAGCGCCGCCTCCGCGTGTTCCATCTCGTCCACGATCTCGGCGTCACTCATGGTGAGCAGGTCTCGGTGCGAGAAGGTGTGATTGGCGATCTCGTGCTCGTTCGCGATCTGCCGTGCGAGGTCGGGGTTCTGTTCGGCCCATGCACCGGTCATGAAGAAGGTGGTACGGATCCCCTCGCGCCGAAGCACCTCGAGGATTGCCGGAGTCGGAGCTGCAGACGCACCGCAATCGAACGTGATCGACGAGGCCGGCCGATTCACGTTGCCGCGCGCGAACTCCTGAGGTGGGAACGTCAGCGGCGCTGATGTCGTCGTAGGCGGGATGGTCCTCGGAGTCGTCGTCGGAGCGGTCGTCGCCGTGGTCGTGACCACCGTCGCGGTCGTCGACGGGCTGGCGGCGTGTTCGGCCCCACTTCCACCACACGCGACGACGAGGCCCAGCGCCGCGGTCCCGACCAATGTTCTGAGACAGCTACGTGGCGCCATAGAACGCCAGGATCCCGTCGGCGAGCCCTCGCGCCACGACGTCGACGACATCTGGCCGCAGAAGCAGCTGCTCGACGACGTCGGCGTTCGTCATGTACTCGACCTCGACCAGTGCAGCGACATAGGTCCCGAGGTGCAACGAGAACGGATTGTTGCCGAGCGGCAGCAGACCGTCGCACGCAGGGCAGTTGTCCGGGTCGACGCCGTGAGAGCGGATGATGGCGTCGTAGTGGCGCACGAGCAGGGAGCGGATTTCCGGCGGACGACGTTCGTACCGGTCATTGCCGACCCCGCGACTGTGCGCCGGGTAGCCCACTGACGCGAACTCGGCCAGGAGCGCATTCATGACTCCAGTAGCGAGACGAAGCGATTCCTCGGCGCGCGGGCTCGTGTCGGAGTAGTACACCTCGGTGCCCGAGACGCTCGGGTCCTCACTGCCGTTGAAGTGAATCGACAGCAAGATCTCGGCGCCGAACTGGTTGGCCCAGTCGATGCGCGGCTGCACGCGCTCACCGACGTCCTCCTCCGCCACGCCCGCAGGGCGGACGAGACCGTCGCCGGTGTAGTCATACGGTTCGATCTGTAACGCGCCACCAGCATTCCGGGTGACGCAGACCAGCGCACCTTCCGCCTCGAGCAGCGGAACGAGCCGATAGGCGACCGCGAGGTTCACCTCGTACTCGAGGAGCGATATCCCCTCGCTGGGATGGGTCGGCACCCCGCCGCTGCGGTCCCGCGCGCTCGTGCCGACGTTCCAATACGGCTCGTGCCCAGGATCGAGGCAGATCCGATGGCCGGCGAGACGACCGACGGGTGTACTGCTCGGGACCGGAGCGGCAGGATCCGTGCGCGACGTCGTGGATGTCGTCGTGTCGGGAACGGCTGGACGCGCCCGCGCACTCTCCGTGCGTTCAGCGCTCGAGCACGCGGCGGAACCGATGAGCAGCAGCACCATGAGCGCTGTCGCGCCGACGCACCGCCTGACGCCGTGCGGTCGCGTCATCTCACCCGGTGACTGCTCCACCCACGCCGCGCGCCGCTTGCAGCCCCGGGAAGTGGCAACCGACGGCCTGGGTCGCGTGCGCCTCGACTTCGCGTTGGATCAACTCGAGGCTGCGACGAGCGAGCACGGGATCGATGTCGTGCATCGCAGTGAGGTCGGCGTCGGTCGACCGAAGCGGAGACAACACGACGACGCCGCTTCGTCCGAATCAGTGAAGCCGCAGCGCACAGGCGGTCGAGCACAGCGCTCAGCGGGAGGTAGCCACTCAGCAACACTAGGTGCGTGCAGTCCCGGGGAAGGAACGGGTCGCGAGGGGAATGGCAAGGCGGCCCCTGAGGCCGGGGCCGTCGCAGAGCGATATGGCCTCTGACCAGCACGTCCGTAGCGCGCTCGGAGGGATTCGAACCCCCAACCTTCTGATCCGTAGCCGCGATCGGAAGGCCCGGACCATGCGACCCTCGGGTCGATGGAGTGTTCGGTGCGCGCATTCTGGAGGGGTCGCGTATCTCGCGCGTGTCGCGGATCGGCAGTTCGGTGCTAGCCGTAAAGCTCCTCGTCCGTGAACTCGTCGCAGAAGTCAAGGCACTCATTGCAGATC
>JBKPCV010000056.1:0-55175 GCA_046727575.1 Actinomycetota bacterium | reverse complement strand
GTTCGATCGTGCGCAACCGGGATGGCGCGGGCATGTCGTCGCCGAACGATACGCACGCCGCCTCGTCGTCACGCACGCGCGGCCCGCGCCCGGCCGTGGCACCGCCGGACGTCCGGCATGTGTCGTGCCGGACCTGCCGGGTGTGCTGGTGGCAGGCGACTGGGTCGGTCCCGACGGGATGCTGGCTGACGCGTCGTTTGCCAGTGGGCGCGCGGCCGGCGTCACCACCCCGACCGATCCTGCGGACGCCGCCGAACTCTCCGACTCGCTGACGCTCGCCTTCCTCGTGATGCTCGACGAGCTGACGCCCGTCGAACGCGCGGTCCTGCTGCTCCACGACGTGTTCGGATATGCCTTTGAGGAGGTCGCCGCGGCGGTCGACCGTTCACCGGACGCGTGCCGCCAGATCGCGAGCCGTACGCGGCGGAAGCTCGATCACGACCGCGTGGAGCTCCGTCGCCCGGACGAGGAACACGAGAAGCGAATGATCGAGCAGCTGCTCGTGCGGACGGCGAACGGCGACATCGACGGACTGATGGAACTGCTCGCCCCCGACGTCGTGCAGCTCGATGACGGTGGCCCGCATCGCCACGCGGCGCGGCGACCGGTAATCGGGCGGGAGCGTGTGGCTCGCTTGCTCGGAAACTTGGGCAAGCGAGCGGTGGCCTACGGCTACGAAGCGAAGCTCGCGCGTGTGAACGGTGCGATGGGCGTGGTGTTCTCGGTCGGGGGTCGGCCCGACGTTGTGATGTCGTTCTCGTTCGCGCCCGACGGCCGGGTGCGGCGCATCTACACCCAACTGAATCCCGAGAAGCTCACCCACCTGTCGTAGGTTCGATGCGCTGCGAACGCCAACGCGGGTAACGGCGACGGAACACGAGCGCGGCACCGGCTCCGATCGGCAGCGGCAGCCAGAACACGAGGAGGCGGTACACGAGCGTCGCGACCAGCGCCTCTCCTGCCGGGACGCCGGCGAGGTTCAGCGTGGCCGTCAGCCCGGCTTCGACGAAGCCGAGCCCGCCGGGCGTGAACGGCAGCAGTCCGAGCACCGAAGCGGCGGTGAAGGCGAGCAGGGTGAGCGCCGGCTCGGGCCGCACCGAGAGTCCGTAGAGCGCCGAGAGCAGCACCCCGTACTCGAGCAACCAGCGGAGCACCGAGCCTCCGACTGCGAGCTTCCAGTGCGGCTCCATGTTGGCTCGGATCGTGTCGCGGCTCCGAAGCAAGCGATCACCGAGGTCACGCAGGTCGTCGCGACCGCGCCCCAGCAGTTGTTGAAAGCGCGCGACGACCCGGCCGAGCCAGCACAAGGGGCCGTCGACGACGAAGACAGCGATCCCGATCGACAGCATCAGCAGGAAGACGGGGAGGCCGATCCAGAGCGCCGGCAGCAGGCCGTCCGGGATCTGCGTGCCGGCCGCAACGAACGGAAGGCTGAAGACGGGCAGCGCGACCAGCGATGCGGTCGACAGCGCCGATTGCACCGTGAGCGCGGTACCCGCATGTGCGGCGTCGAAGCCCGCCGACGTGAGCATGCTGACCTGCAGCGCGGTGCCCGTCGCACCACCGCCGGGTGTGATTTTGTTGAACGCGTTTCCCGCGAGTTGGGTGGTAATCACCGCGAACCACGCGCGCGTGCCGAGCGCGATCGCCTGCACGACCCACACGCACGCGAAGCTGCCCACCGCACAGAGCACCGCGGGCACCAGCCACGCGGTGTGCACCTCGCCGAGCCGGTTCCACGCCGAGAACACGTCACCGATGCTCGGCGCGAGGAAGTACAGGCACACCGCGGAGACGAGCAACAGAGCCACCCGCGCCGGAGACCAGCGGGTGCCGCCGTGTTGTCGCTCGTTTCGGCGCGAACGCCCGACTGCGGGCTGCCGGTCAAGCATCGCTCGCCTCATTCGGTGTCACGACCGTCGATTCCTGCACCGCCGCCACCTCGCTCGGGTAGTGGCGTTCCGCGCGCATCAATAGCGCAGCGCTCAGCGCGAGGAGAGGGAGGAACGTCAGGAATGCCAGCCGCAGGCCCTCCGCGCCGCCGCCGAAGAGTTCGGACAGGAAACCGAACAGTAGTGGGGCGGCGGACTGGGCAGCGACCCTGACGATCATGCGTGCGCTCTCCGCCCTGCCGCGCAGTTGCGGGTGCACGACGTCGAGACGCGCGGCTTCGAGGGGTGCGACCGGCGCCATGAGGAACACACCAGCGAGCACGAGAAACGGCAGCGCGACCGGCAGCGAATCGGTGAGCAAGACCGGGAGGAACACGAGGGACACCGCGAGGTAGCTCCACGATCCGACCCGGATCCGACCGTTCAGCATCCCCCTCTGGACCAGGAAGTCACCGAGGCTCCCGCCGGCGAGCACGCCGACCAGTCCTGCGACGCCGACGGCCGGGATGAGCAGCGCCGCGGTCGAGGCGGATACGTCGAACTGCTCGACGAGGAACAACACTCCGAACACCTGGAGCGCGGCGAAGAAGAACTCACCGAACGCATTCGCGAGGATGATCATCACGAGTGCCCGGACGCGCAGCACGTACAACACGGCTTGCGGGAGCGGCAGCTCCGAGACGTCTTCGTGGACGACGAGCGAGGGATCTGGTTCGACCTGCTCCTCCGCGACGAGCTTGCACAGCGGGTTCGCTTCGTCGGATGCCTGCTCGCGGTGGTCGAGATGTCCTTCGCCACCGCGCGGCGGCTCCTTGATGCGCGCCACGCCGAACGCGAGCATGAGCCCGAGCACGCCGAAGGCGACGAACACCGACCGCCACGTGAACAGCGACACGAGCGCGCCGGTGAGGAGGAAGCCGGCACCTGCGCCGATGAGCTCGCCACTCTTGACCTTGGCGATCACGCGGCCGCGCACGTCGGGCGGAAAGAGGTCGCCGATGATCGACGTGACGGGCGGTCCTGACGCCGCGGTCACGATGCCGAGGGTGACGCGCGCCGCGAACAGCACCGCGAAAACTGTCGCTGCGGCCGCGACCCCCATGGCGAGGCTCCACACCAGAATGCTCACGACGAGAATGGTGATGCGTCGTGTGCGGTCGGTGAGCACCCCGATGGGGATGGTGGCGAGCCCGCCGACGATCGCGAACGCGCTCGCCAGGAGGCCGATGGCTTCGTTGCCGATGCCGAACTGGTCCTTCAGAGCGGGCGCGAGCGCCCCGAGGGCGGCACGATCAGCTGCGTCGAGCGCGAGCACACATGCGAGCGCGAAGATGACGCCGCGGTGCACTCCGTCCCGGAGTGCCGGCGGCGCCTCGTGAGAGGCGGGCGTTCGGGCCCGATCTCGCCTGGCACCCGGCGACACCCATTCGGGCTGCCCCGTTCGTGTCCCGGGCAATCCTGCGAGCGGGACGGTTAGCGAGCGGACGGTCAGAGATCGGACGGTCAGCGATCGGGCGTCAGCGATCGAGCTGGGCCGCGAGCTTGCGCAGCGACTTCACGTTGCGGCTGGTGAACGGCTGTCCCACCGTCTTCGCGAGCACCGTGCCCTTCACGCTCGTGTCGCTCACGCCACCGTGGATGAGCCAGTGCAGCTCCTTGCCGCGTACGACGAAGCGATCCTGCTCGTTGCTCAGCGCCTCGGTCGCCGCACGCGCTGCCGCACCCGGCTTCTTGCGCAGGAAACTGATCATGTGCGTGTCCCCGTCCATCACCGTGCCGAACGGTTCCTCGGCCACCGCGACCGCGAGCGCACGCGGCGTCCGCACGAACGTCGGGACGGCATAGCCGAGCCGCTCGCCCAGGTGCGCCTCGATCATCGGCTCGAGCGTTGCAGCCGTTCCCGCCGCCTCGAACAGCACGTTGCCGCTCGCGATGAACGTGCTCACGTCGTCGAAGCCCAGCGCCTCGAACTCGCCCCGCAACGCGTCCATCGTCACACGGTGCCCGCCGACGTTGATCCCGCCGAGGAAGGCGATGTAGCGGCTCACGAGGAAAGGCTCCCACAGGCACGGCGCGCTCGCTTGACCGGCGCCGGTCGTGGCGTCGCGGGCGGCGTGCGATCATGTGGACCCACGACGCAGAGATGTGGAGGAAGCGATGGCAGACGCAGGTGACCGCGATTCACGCGTCGCGGCCGGACCGGTGACGTTCAGTGTGGAACACCGCACGGTCACGCAGGACGGCGTCGAGGCCGGCGGACCGACGGTCCGAGTCCTCGGGAGCGACGACGAGCACGAGTATCTCCGCTTCGACATGTTCAACGTCAACCCGCACTACCACTACGAACCGCCCGGTGAGAAGGAGCGCATATTGATGATCGACACGGTGGCGGAGGGCGATCCGCGTGCGTGGGGCATCGAGCGGCTCCGCACTCGGCTCGCACCAATGTTGTCTGCGGCCGGCGGCCAGCGCCTCGCCGACGGACTCGAGGACGCGACGCTCGTGGCCGCCGTCGACGAGGTCGAGACGTTGGTCCGCGCCCCCGAGGCGACCGCCTCGTCCGCCTGAGGCGAGCAGTGGTTTGGGCGCCGAGAGCGGGGTGGTAGGTGGTCCCGCCGGCGGCGGTGCTCCGGGAATTCGGGGCCGCCAACACGCCGGTTCCACTGGCGGGAGGCGAAGGACACACGTGGCGCGCCGGGGACATGGTCGTGAAACGCGTCCACGACGAAGCGGAGGCCGCGTGGTGCCAGGAACTCCTCGCCGGCCTGACTCTGGCGGGGTTTCGGATCCCGCGCCCGGTCGCGGCGAGCGATGGCCGCTGGGTGGTGGACCGGTGGACCGCCTGTCGCTACGTCGACGGCTTGCGCGACGGTCGCCCGCGCTGGTCCGAGATCCTGGAGGCTGGCGCGCGTCTCCACCGCGCGCTCCCGCAGCCGGACGAGACCGCTCGACGGGTGCTAGGTCGACGAGAGCATCGCTGGGCGATCGCGGATCGCGTCGCCTGGGACGCGGAGTCGGCCCCGCTGAGCCCCGGCGCAGAGGCGCTGCACCAGGCGATCACACGCCGCATGGTCGCGCTGGACCTCGAGCAGCAACTCGTCCACGGCGACCTGACGGGCAACGTGTGCTTCGACGAAGACGGCACGCCGGTCGTGCTCGACTTCTCGCCGTACGTCCGTCCGCTGTGTTATGCGGACGCGATCGTCGTTGCCGACGCGATGCTCTGGGAGCGGGCGGGCCCGGAGCTGTTCGACCTGCTCACGCCCGGCGCGGTCGGGATCCAGGTGCTGCTCCGCGCGCTCGTCTTCCGTCTGGTAGCCGAGGATCTCGGCACTGCGCCACGCCACCACAAGGAGCTGGGACCGTTCCGCCGCGTGCTCACCTGGCTCGCGCTCTGAGCCGCCTTCACGACGAGCGCGGCCGGCCCGTGCGAGTGAGCACGTCGTCTGCCACGGTCATGAGCGCTCGCGCGTCAGCGCCGCGTTCGCGCGCGACGTCGGTCACGATGTCCACGTCCTTCCGTAACAAGCCGCCGGCGGCATCCGCGAAAGCCTGCACTCCCGTGTTCGCGATCACCCCGAGCGAGTAGCTACTACCGCTGCCCCGCTTGATGACCGCGGCGAGCGCGCCGCGTTCGAGCTCGAACGACTCGCCGAGCGCCAGCGCGTCCTCAGCCATCGCGATGTTGGCCACGAAGAGCGCGTTGTTCACGAGCTTCGCCAACTGGCCGGTGCCGAGCGGCCCCATGTGCATGACGGGACTGCCATAGGTCTCGAACACGGGCCGACACCGCTCGAACGTTTCAGTGTCGCCGCCCACCATCACGAGGAGCTCGCCCGCAGCTGCGGCCGGCGCACCGCCGCTGACGGGCGCGTCGATCAATGTCGCACCACGCTCCTGCACGACGGCCGCGAGCCGGGTGCACGTCCCGGGATGCACCGTGCTGTGCACCGCGATCACAGATCCCGGTGTGATCCCCGGCATCAGCGCGGTGACCACCTCCTCGACATCGGCATCATTCAGCACGCACACACAGACCAGGTCGGAAGCGACCGCGAGCTCCGACGGACTCCCGGCGACGGTCGCGTCGGTACGTTCGAAGGGTTGCAGCGTGGCCGCTCGGCGCGCCCACAGTGTCGTGGCGTAGCCGGCGGCGATGATGCGCTGCGCCATGGGCGCGCCCTGCGAGCCCATGCCGATGAATCCGACGCGCATCACGAGAACGCGTGCATGCAGTCCGACAACGACTCCACGAGATGGCCGACGTCGTCGCTGGTGAGCGCATGATGTGACGGCAACGACAGACCGCGGTTCATGACGCGATCCGTGTTGGGCAGGCCGTCATCGGGTGCTCGGTGTGCGATGTGCGCGAATCCGGGTTGGCGGAGGATGTTGCCGGTCCACACCATGCGGGTCTGCACTTCTCGCTCGAGCAGGAACTCCTGCACGGCGGTGCGGTCGATGTCGTCGGCCAGCAAGAAGGTGTAACGCATCCACGTGGTGTCGAGCTCAGGGATGGTCCGGGGCCGGACGACCTTGTCCTCGTGCTTGGCGAGCACTTCGTCGAGCAAGACGAAGTTGTGTCGTCGGCGCGCGTTGAACTCCGCGAGCTTCTCGAGCTGCACCAGGCCGTACGCCGCCATGATCTCCGAAGGCTCGAAGTTGTAGCCCATGTCGTCGAACACGAAGACCATGTCGTACGGCGTGCCGTCCTCCAGCTCACCGAAGCGGGGGTCGGAGCCCTTGTTGGTGCCGAACAAGAACTTCTCCGAGCGGCGACCCCACCGGCGGCGCACGAGCGTCTGGTCGAACCAGACCGGGTCGTCGACGGCGATCAGGCCGCCGTTGCCGGCCGCGGTGATGGCGTGGCCACGCGCGAAGCTCGTGACGGAGATGTCGGCGCGCAGTCCTGTGCGGGTTCCGCGCAAGTAGGTGTCGAGCACGTCGCAGCTGTCCTCGACGACGAGCAAGCCGCGCCGGTCGGCGATCTCTCGGATCGCGTCCCAGTCCGGGCAGTTGCCCACGAGGTTCGGCGTCATGATCGCCTTCGTCCGCGGCCCGATCATCGACTCGATCTTGGTGACGTCGATCTGGAAGGTGTCGGGTTCGACGTCGACGAACGCCGGGATGATCCCGTTGCGGACGAGCGGGGCGATGTCGCTCGAGAACGTGAGCGGTGACGTGATCACCTCGTCGCCCGGTTCACAGCCCAGCAGGTCGACCGCCAACCAACACGCCGAGGTACCGCTGTTGACCATCACGCCGTGCTGATGCGCAAGGAGCTCGGCGCCGCGTCGTTCGAACTCCTCGACGTTGGGCCCGAGCTGCAGCGTGCCGTTTCGGAGCACGTCCACGATCGCCGCGATCTCGCGTTCGTCATGGACGCCGCCGGCTTCGGTGACTTGGTGACGCCGGATGTCGGTCATCTGGACGCACGCTAGCGCCGCGGAGCTAGCGTGCGCCCCGGAACCCGACACGAGGAACGACACCGATGGACATCACGTTCACGACGACGCCCCGGCTCGAAGCGTTGCGCGAGGAAGTGCGCTCCTGGCTCGACGAGGAGCTACCGGTCGAGTACGAGGGTTTCCAGTGGGACTTCGAGGAAGATCCCGACCGGTGGGCCTTCTATCGCGAGTTCTGGAAGAAGCAGGGCGCGAAGCGGTGGCTCGAGCCCACGTGGCCGAAGGAGTACGGCGGCGCGGAGATGTCACCGCGTGAGGCGCGCATCGTCCGCGAGGAATTCGATCGACGGCGCGCCGGCGGTCTCGCCGGCATCGGCCAATCAGTCGGTCCGGCGATCTTTCGCCTCGGTACCGACGATCAGAAGTCGTTCTTCCTCGCCGGCATGGCGGCTGGGGAGATCATGTGGGGTGAGGGCTACACCGAACCCAACGCCGGTTCCGACCTCGCGTCGCTGCGGACGCGTGCCGATCTCGACGGCGACGAGTGGGTGATCAACGGCCAGAAGACCTTCTGCACGGCGGGTCACCACTGCAACTGGATCATCATCGCCGCGCGCACCGATCCCGACGTGTCGAAGCGCCACAAGGGGATCAGCTACTTCCTCTCGCCCATGGATGCGCCCGGCGTCGAGCTCCGGGCGCAGCTGAACCTGGCCGACGGTCGCCAGAACAACGTGTTTCTCGAGGACCTCCGCGTCCCGAAGGACGGTCTGTTGGGCGACCTCAACCAGGGCTGGCAGCAAGTGTGGTTCGGGCTCGGCGGCAACCCGATCCCTACGTTCGAGTCCGACGATCCCGGTCCCGAGATGGAATACGAGCCGGGCCCCACCGGTCGCGCGTGGGTGCTCGAGCAGCTCATCCGCTACTGCCGCAGAACCACACGCAACGGCAAGGCGCTCAGCGACGACCCGGTCGTGCGCATGCAGCTCACCGACCTCGCGATCGGGGTCGAGAGCGAGAAGATGCTGGAGTACGAGGGCGCGTGCGCGTACGGCGGCCACTTCCATCAGGCGATCGCCAAGGAGTTCCAACCTGAGTTCGCGCAGACGTGCATGGAGATCCTGGGGCCGCTCGGGCAGATCCAGTCAGGTGAGTGGGCGCCGCTCGCCGGGGAGATCGACCGCATCTACCGCCGATCATTCGGGAACCATGCCGGCGGAACGTCACAGGTGAAGCGCATGGTCGTCGCGACGCGTGGGCTCGGCCTCCCGCGATAGGCCCAGCCCGCCATGGCCGTCGACCTCTCGCTCGAACCCGACCAGGGCCTCGTCCAGTCCGAAGCCAACGCGCTCTTCGCCGAGCAATGCCCTCCCGACGTCGTACGCGACGTAGAGCGCGGCGGGCTCGGCTACTCGCCCGACCTGTGGCAGGAGATGGCCACACGGGGTTGGCTCGCCACCACCTATCCGGCCGAGTACGGAGGTGCGGGCGGCGGCTTCCTCGACCTGTACCCGCTCTACGAGGAGATGGGCCGCTTCCTCGTGTCGAGCCCTCACTTCGACACCGTCGCGGTCGCGGGCGAGACGATCCTCGCGGTGGGCACGGGGGAACAGCGGTCGCGCTACCTGCCAGCGATCGCGGCAGGGACATGCATCGTGAGCCCCGCGATCCTCGAAGGTGACGGATCGTTCGGCCCCGCCGGTGTCGCGTGTGCGGTACGGCAGGAGGGCGGCGGCTTCGTCGTGTCGGGCACGAAGTTGCTCGTGGGCTTCGCGCCATCGGCCGACGCATTCCTGTGCGCCGTCCGCACGAGCGGCGACACGGGCGCAGACGGCATCTCGCTGCTCCTGGTCGACGCCGACTCCCGGGGGGTGTCGTGGACGCCGATCCCGAATATCGCTGGCAACGCCCTCTACGCGGTCGCGTTCGACAACGTGGCGGTACCGGGCGAGAACCTGGTGGGTGACGTGGACCGTGGATGGGCGCCGTTGTCAGCCGTGACGACGAAGGCCGCCGTGCTGCAGACCGCGACCATCGTGGGCGCGGGCAAAGCGGTCCTCGACATGACGAACGAGTACGCCAAGGTTCGCGAGCAATTCGGGAAGCCGATCGGGGCCTACCAGGCTGTGCAGTACCTGGTGACCGACATCCTGATCGACGTGCACCGAGCAGAGCTGTTGGCGAAACAGGCGGCCTTCCGCATCGACTCGGGCAAGACGTACGAGCGTGAAGCCGCGATCGCGGTTGCGTTCGGAAAGCGGGCTGCCGCGCATCTCCATCGTCAGGCACACGAGGTGCACGCCGGGATCGGGTTCATGGTGGAACATGACCTCAACCTCTACTCGCGGCGCGCGAAGTTCTGGGAGAACAACCTCGGTGATGCGCGGTACTACCAGGAGATGCTGGCACGCGCGCTGCAGATCTGACGCGTCATGCGCGCGCGACTTGAGCGGCACCGCCTCGTACGCAACGCTTCCGGGACCCTCGAGGAGGGAGATGCCATGGGTGACCGGCTGCTCGACAAGGTGTGCATCGTCACCGGGGCGGCGCAAGGGATCGGCGCGGCTTACGCACGGGCGATGGCGGCCGAAGGTGCAGACGTCGCGATCATCGATCTCAAGCGCATCGGCCAGGCGAGGGACGTGGAAGACGACGTGAAAGGACTGGGCCGTCGGTCGTTGTCCCTGAAGGTGGACGTTACCGATCCGGGGCAGATGATCGAGATGGCCAGGGCGGTCGTCGACCAGTTCGGGCACGTTGACTGCTTGGTGAACAATGCCGCGCTGATGTTCGATCAGCTCACCGCGTCCTGGGACGACTTTCTCGCCGTCAACTTCATGGGCATCGTGAACGCGTCGAACGCGGTGGTGCCGTACCTGTGGGAGCAGCGCCGCGGATCAATCGTCAACATCTCGTCGACGGCGGCGTTTCCTTTGCCTCTGCCCGCTCTGTTCGCCGCGACCGAGGACTCGCCACCGCCGACGATCGCGCCGCAGGGTTACGGGCTCACGAAGTGGATGGTGATCTTCCAGACCCGGCAGATGGCGCAGCAGCTCGGGCCGCGTGGGATCCGAGTGAACGCGGTGTGCCCAGGGGTCACGATGTCGCCGGCGACACAGGCCGTCGTACCCGAGCCGATCATCGACGCGCTGCGCAGCGCGTCGGCGCTCGGGACGACGCTCGAGCCCGAGGACATGACGGGAGTCGTCGTCTTCCTTGCGTCCGACGAAAGCTCGAAGATGACGGGCCAGGTGCTGATCAACGACGCCGGCACGTGGTTCTCGGGATAGCGCCAGCCAGGGGCGAGCGCATGGAGTTCGGCCTGATGATCCCGCACACGGGTCCGCTGGCGTCTCATCCGGTCTGGCGGAACCGGTCCCAGTCCCAGGGTCGCACCGATACGAACGGCGCGGCGAACTCCGGCGTCACGGCCGTGTGGTCCCAGCGGTCGACGACGACCTTGCCGACGGGCCCGGCGACGTCGGCCGGGTCACCGTCGAGGTAGCAGACGGCGGCGTGGTAGCCGGTCTGGTCGAGCCGATCGGGTCGGATGCTGCCGCTCACGAAGGTCCACAGGCCCGCCACACCGTCGATCCCGAGCAGGCGCTCGAGCTGATCCGCCGTCCATACCGGTGTCCAGCCAGTGGTGCCGGGAAGCTCGACGACGAGGTACATCCCGCGGTTTGGGCGGTACGGCACCACTTCCGGAGTGACCGACGCGCTCGGGGCCGCGTGGCAGCCGACGACGTCGAAGCCGGCGAGCATCACCGCCGGGAGCCGGAACGGGAAGCGGCCCACCGCGGCGAGCCGCGCGCCGAGCGTGAACCAGTCGTCGACCGCCTGGCCGACCGGGTCGCCGAACAGGTACTGCACGACGTGGTTGGTCGGCGCGAAGCGGTCCGACTGGAACGCCCGCGCCGCTCGGCACTCTGGGGTCGACGCCCAGCGTTGGCCGTAGAGGAGGCCCGGAATCTGGTACTGCTCGGGCAGATGGTCGAGCTGGTGCCACTCGAGGTACGGCCGGTCGTCACCGTCGGGCGAGCTCGCCGACAGCGACATCGTCGCGGCCTTGACCTTGTTCTCCCGCTGCACCGACGTCATCCGCCTACCATCCCCATGCCGGGAGCTTGGCGATCCCCATTCCGGCACCTCACCACGACCGACGGACCATTCCATTGACCATGCTCCAACCGCAAGCCGGCTCCATCCCGCATCCGGTGCCGAGCCCGCTCACGAAGCCGTACTGGGACGGATGCGCGCGTGGCGAGCTGCTCTTCCAGCGCTGTGGCGTCTGCGGCATGGCCACGCACACCCCGGCATACATCTGCGCGCACTGCACCTCGCAGGCGCTGGCCTGGGAGAAGAGCGCGGGCGCGGGGACCGTCTACAGCTGGACGACAGTGTGGCGTCCGCAGATCCCGGCGTTCGAGGTGCCCTACGTCGCGATCATCGTGGACGTGGAAGAAGGGTGGCAGATGCTCTCCAACCTGATCGGCTGCGAGGTCGACGACGTCGAGATCGGCATGCGCGTGCAAGTGGAGTTCCATCCGATCCACGGCGGCTTCCAACTGCCGTACTTCCGTCCCGCGGCGTCGGACTGATCCGTGCAGCAGGGTCTGCGCGCGCTGCGTGTCATCGACTTCAGCTTCGGGATCCCGGGCGCGTACTGCTGCCGGCTCCTCGCCGACGCTGGCGCTGACGTCGTGAAGGTCGAGCCGACGGGCGGTGATCCGTGGCGTTCGTGGTCGGCGGGCGGCGCGTCCGTCGATCCGCGCGAGGGCGGCGCGCTGTTCCGGTTCCTGCACCACGGTGTGCGGTCGGTGCAGGGCAGCCCCGACGACCTCGCAGTTCGTGATCTGATCGCGAGCGCCGACATCGTCGTCGAGAGTTTCGGGCCGGGCGCGTTCGATCCGGAGGAGAGCCGACGCCGTCACCCCGGGTTGGTCGTGTGCTCGATCACGCCGTACGGGCGCACCGGACCGTATGCCGAGCGCCCGACGACCGAGTTCATCGTGCAAGCGGAGTCGGGCGGTCTGGTGGGGCGAGGCGCGCCCGACGGCGTGCCGTTCCAGGCGGGTGGGCGCACGAGCGAGTGGCTGTCGGGCACGTTCGCGAGCGTCGCGGCCACGGCAGCCGCGCTCCGCGCGCAGCGCACCGGCCACGGTGAGCACATCGACTTCGCGATCGTCGAGGTGATGACGATCGCGGCGAACAGCTATGCGGAGTTGATGCGAGCCCTGCGCGGCAATCCGCCGATCGTGGGCGCGACGCGAACGATCGAGACACCGTCCGTGGAGCCGACCCTCGACGGCTACGTCGGCTTCTGCACGAACAGCCGCGAGCAGTTCAACAACTTCTGTCTCCTCATCGAGCGACCCGACCTGGTCGATGGGCCGTTCACGAGCATCGTGGAGCGCCAGAAGCACTGGAAGGAGTGGAACGACATCGTCCACGCGTGGACGACACGTCACACCACCGACGTTGCGGTGCGACTGGCGAGTGAGCTACGGATCCCGGTCGCACCCGTGCTCAACGGCGAGACGATACTCGGCTGCGATCACTTCGCGGCCCGCGGTGTCTTCGTCGAGGATCCCACCGGGCGCTTCCGCATGCCGCGCCGGCCATGGCGGATCGACGACGAAGATCCGCCGCCGCCGCGCCCGGCGCCTCGCCTCGGGGAGCACACCGCCGCGATCGAGTCGCGTCCACCGCGCCGGCCGTCGGAGCCTGTGGGCGATGCTCGTCTTCCTCTCGACGGCATACGGGTGCTCGACCTCACCGCGTGGTGGGCCGGACCCATCGCGGCGGGTGTGCTCGCCGCGCTGGGTGCCGACGTCATCCACATCGAGTCGGTCTCGCGCATCGACGGCATGCGCACGACCGGCGCGAGCATCGCGGGCCTCGACGGACCGTGGTGGGAACGGAGCGCCCACTTCCTCTGCTCGAACACCAACAAGCGCGACCTCACGCTCGATCTGGGTACCGAACAAGGACTTGCGCTGCTGCGGTCCTTGATCGCGGAGAGCGACGCGGTGCTCGAGAACTTCTCCCCCCGTGTGCTCGCGAACTTCGGGCTCGGGTGGGACGACATCCAGGCGATCAATCCGCGGTGCGTGCTGGTCCGCATGCCGGCGTTCGGGCTCACCGGTCCGTGGCGTGACAACACGGGCTTCGCCCAGACCATGGAACAGGTCACCGGGCTCGCGTGGATCACGGGCCACCCCGACGACCAGCCGCGAATCCAGCGCGGCCCGAGTGATCCCAATGCGGGCATGCACGCGGCGTTCGCGTTGCTCGTCGGGCTGGCGGAGCGCGAAACCTCCGGACGCGGCTCGCAGCTCGAGGTCACGATGGTCGAGGGGGCGCTCAACGCGGCAGCCGAGCTGGTCATCGAAGCCACCGCGTATGGCAACCTGCTCGAGCGCGACGGCAATCGCAGTCCCAACGCCGCACCACAGGGTCTGTACCCCGGACGCGGCGACGACAACTGGCTCGCCATCTCGGTCGAGAGCGACGAGCAGTGGCAGGCGTTGGTGCGCGCGCTCGGCGCTCCTGCGTGGGCGGCCGATCCGGAGCTCGGGAGCTACGCGACGCGACGCGCGCGTCACGATGAGCTCGACAACCACCTCGCGCAGTGGGCCGCGGAGCACGACGTCGCGGAGGCGGCCGAGCTTCTCGTGGCGCACGGCGTGCCGGCGGCGGTCGGGCGCGATCCCCGCAGCATGTACGACCATCCGCAACTGCGTGCGCGCGGTTTCTACGAGGAAGTGGACCACCCGGTGGTGGGACGACACTGGTTGCCCACGATGCCGTTCCGGTTCGCGTCGGTCGACCGATGGGTGCGCACACCGGCCCCGCTCCTCGGGCAGCACAACCACGAGATCCTCGTCGGCGGACTCGGCGTTTCCGACGGTGACTACGTCACGCTCGAAGCCGACGGCGTGATCGGGCAACGACCGAAGGGCGTGTGACGCCCAGCCCGACCTCGAAGTTGCGTCAGCAAACGGGGTTATACGCTCGTTTTTGACGCAAGTTCGGTGCGTGGCGCGGACCGTCTTACGCGACGACGCCCTTCACCTTCAGCTCGACGATCGTGTCCCAGTCGAGGCCTACGTCCTGTTGCAGGATGTCGTCCCCGTGCTCGTTGAAGTTGGGGGCGCGCCGCGTCGGCGATGACTCGCCGTCGAACTGCACAGGAGCGGCCACGAGCGCGAAGGTGATGCCGTCGTCGGTCTCGACCGGCTGCAGGTACCCGTTCGCCTCCACCTGAGGGTCCGTCGCGATCTCGAGCGTGTTCTGCATGACGGCCCACTGCCCCTTCATGCCGGCGAAGCGCTCGCGCCACTCGGCAAGGGTGCGCGACCGGACTTCCGCGGCGATGATGTCGGCCGCTGCCGGCGTGTTCTCCATCAGCTTCTCGACGGAATCGAACCGCGGGTCGGCGATCAGGTCCTCGCGCCCGATACGGGCGCACACTTCCGGCCAGTAGTGGAAGCCCTGGAGCATCGAGAACGCGACGTACCGGTCGTCGGCGGTGCGGTAGCTGCCCACGAGCGGGTTCCCGGGCGCGCCGATGCTGTTCGTCGGGCGTCCCCGCCACGGCTCGCCGTTGAGCTGCGAGATCGCGACGGCGCCGCCCATCGCCCACATCCCGGCCCCGAGCAGCGAGACGTCGACGACAGGCACCTCGCCCGTGCGCTCGCGGTGCAACAGGGCGGCGGCGATGCCGCCCGCGATCGTCATCGCGCCGATCGAGTCGCCGTAGCCGGGCGCGGGCATGTTGATGATCCCGTCGAGGTCGGACGGCGTCGCGCCCTCCGCGCACCCGGCGCGCGCCCAGAACCCGAGGTGGTCATAGCCCCCGGCGTCGGCGTCGGGACCATGACTGCCGTAGCCGGTGCCGCGCACGTACACGATCTCAGGATTGTGCGCGCGGATCTCGTCGACGTCGATGTGGAGCCGCGCGCGCACGCCGGGCATCTTGTTCGTGAGGAACACGTCGCACGTCGCCGCCAGCCGGTACAGGATGTCGACGCCGGCCGGATCGGACAGATCGAGTCCGAGGCTCTTCTTACCCCGGTTCGCGTGTTCGAGGAGCACATGCACCGGACCGCCGAGGCCGGCGAGGCCGGTGCTCATGAGCCCGCGCATTGCGTCGCCTCGCTCGACGTGCTCGACCTTGATCACCTCCGCACCCCAGTCGCTCAAGATCGCCGAAGCGGCGGGCACGAAGGTGTGCTCGGCGACCTCGAGGATGCGGATGCCTTCCATCACGTTGCTCACGGCGCGCCCTTTCCATCGCGACGGCCGCAACGTAATCGCGGCCTACTTACGTGGCGACCTTGCGTCAGGACCGACGCATGACCGCGGCGATTGACGCCAGTTCGGTCGGGGGTTCAGGCGCCGGCCGGGACCTTGAGGCGGAAGAGGTCGGCGGCGTTGCCCCCCATCAAGCGGTCGATCATCGCCTGATCGACGCCCTCGGCCTCCAACATCGCCCGCGCTTCGTCGGGACCCGCGGCGTCGTGGTTCGGATAGCGCGATCCCCACGCGGCCTTCTCGCCGAGGCGGTCGGGCATGATCGCCACCGACCGCTCCCAACTGTCGAACGACACCACGAGCGG
Source organism: Actinomycetota bacterium (assembly GCA_046727575.1). Taxonomy (GTDB): domain Bacteria; phylum Actinomycetota; class Acidimicrobiia; order IMCC26256; family DASPTH01; genus DASPTH01. Next base: position 39,254 of record JBKPCV010000056.1, on the reverse strand, counting down.
GTGGCGCTCCCACACCTCCTCGGGCTCGAGGCACACGAACGCGGTCGCGAACTGCGGCGAGAGCCACAGATAGGTCTCCGATTTCTCCAACGCGAGCGGGACCCAGCTCGTGCCGGAGTGCAGGATCGCCAGGCGCAGCGACGGCAGGTCCTCGAGCAGCCCGTGGAAGAACGCGGTCGTCACGAAGAGGTCGGCGTCCTGCATGTGCGCGATCGGTTCCGCGATCGTGTGCGACACACCGAGCCGATGCGAGACGCGCTCGGCGAAGGCACCACTCGAGATGGCGTCGGGCCCCGTGATGCCGAGCGACGGGTGCACGCACGCGACCATGTCGAGCTCTTCGATGTGGCTCCACAGCGCGCGGAACGGCGCTGTCTCCACGAAGTGACGGTCTGACCACTCGGCACCGCCCAACCCGGCGCGCACCGCGTTGGCGGCGAACTGCGCGGCGCGGTCACGGACCGAGTGACCCTCGACCGCGTTCGTCGCGAAGTACGCGGGACGGATCAGCACCGACGTGAAGCCCTTCTCCGCCACGCGATCGAGTTCTCGCCGAGCCAGGAGCAAAGCATGCATCGGCAGGATCGCGACCGGGTGCACACGTCCGTCGCTCTCCGCGGCGAAGTCCCAGATCCAGTCGTTGTAGCCCCGTGCGAGCGCGGCAGCCGCCTGCGGGTTCTCGACGAGCGGCAAGTACTCGTTGAAGAGCGTCGGGAACACCACTGCCTGGTCGACGCCCATCGCATCCATGTCGGCGAGACGCGCTGCAGCGTCGTACGCCGCCGGATTGATCGGGACGTACACGTCCGGGTCGAGCGCGCCGATGTCGTCGACGGTCATACCGGGCTTCCAGATCGCCTGGCGGATCAGACGGGACCGGTTGAGCTCCTTGCCGGTCGCACCGTTCACGATCGTGAGACGGTTCCCCTCGTCGTCGACCTCGTGGTAGAAGCCGAACCGCGCGATTCCCCGGTCCTGCTCGGCGATGTACCGGTCCCAGATCTCCGTCGGCTCGTAGACGTGGGTGTCGACGTCGATGGTCAGCGCCATCAGTACAGGCCCTTCCCCGCCGCCTTTCCGGACTGGTCGGACAGCAGGCTCAGCGGGTCGAGACCCATCTCCCGCATCTTGTCGGCGTTCTCGCGCGGGTGGGCGACGATGTCGGCCCAGTCGTCGAGCTCGGGACCTTGGGGGAACCAGTCGGGCCGCTCGATCGGGGGCGCCTCGTCGGTGACGAACAGCTTGCCCTCGATGCCGTAGAAGCGGCGGGCGTTGGCGCCGAGCAGGTCGGACTGGACGTCCTCGGGTACGCCGCAGTCCGACATGTTGCGCATCGCGCTCCACGAGTCGGCGCCGTCGTGGTGGTACGCGTCGGAGGCCCAGATGCCGATCTTCTGGAAGTGCTTCCACTGGCGGAACACGCCGGTCTCGTCGGACTCGAAGGAGATCACGCACTGCTGGTGGAACGCCTCGGAGGGAAGCCGGTCGCTCGTTGCGCCACGCTCACGCGCGTACAGCTTGAACAGGCGGTCACACGAGGCGAGCGTGTACGGCAGCCACTCGGCGTTCGACTCGAACACGGCCATCTTGAGCTTCGGGTACCGGTCGAGCAGGCCCGAGAGCAGCACCTGCGAGAGCCACACCTGCATCTCGTGGATGAAGGAGAACGTCTGCGAGTCCACGCCGGCGCGGTTGAACAGCTCACCGGGCGACGCGAGGTAGTCGACGCCGAGCGGGTGCGGATAGTTGGGCGCCGGGAACGTGTGCATTCCGAGGACCATGCCGGTCTCCTCGAACGCCTTGAACACCGGGTCGTACGCGCCGTTCGCCATCATCGACGGTGCCGCCGCGTTCGGGTACTTCGCCTGGGCGTCGATCGGACGGATGAGACCGACGGGCAACCCGAGCTCCGAGGCGCGCTGGATCTCCTTGGCCGTGTACTGCGGGTCCTGCGCCGGGAGGAACGCGGCACCGAAGAGCCGAGTGCTCTCCGCGCTGCACCAGTCGACGACGAAGTTGTTGTAGGCCTGGCAGAAGGCGTTGACGCCCTCCGGGTTGGTCGCGAACGGCACGTGCATGATCACCATCGTGGGGATCACGAGCACCTGGTCGATCCCCATGAGGTCCATCTCCACGAGCCGCGCCCGCCCGTCGATCGCACCATCATGGTGCAGGTACGCCTTCTGCTCGTCGCTGAGCGGCATCGAGTTGAGCTTGCGCATGATCTTCTTGTTCATCTGCGGGCCCGCGATGCAGATCGGGTTGTAGCCCGGGAAGTGCGCGTTGCCACCGCCCATGACGGGGGTGTCACCGTTGAGCCACGCCTCGCCGTCACCTCGCCAGTAGGTGTTGCGTACCAGCTCCTTCTGCGACTCGGGCACGTAGTCCCAGATCGGCATCGGATCGTTGATGTGCGCGTCGCAGTCGAAGACCGAGAAGGACTTGGTGAGGCGATCCATGATGCTCGCTCCCTGGTTTCGCGGCTCGTCGAGCGGAATTGTACCGAGCCTAGAGCGAGCCGGCACGGGAGGGCGAGCGTCCTCGACGCCGTCGTCGTCCCGAGGCCGGCGCTACAGGTTGTAGATGCGAGCGGCGTTGCCGCCCACGATGAGTCGCATCTCCTCGACCGGCACGTCGTGGAAGTGCTCGTGGATGACCTCTTGCGAGTGCGGCCACGTGCTGTCGGGGTGGGGATAGTCGGTGGCCCAGAGCAGGTTCTCGACACCGAGTTCGTGGCGGACCCGGATCCCGAACTCGTCCTCCTCGAAGCTGGCGTACATGTTGTGGTGCCAGTAATGGCTCGGCAGGTCCGGCAGGTTCATGCCGAGCTGCTCCCAGCCGTGCCGCTCGACCATCTTGTCGAGGCGCCCGACGTAGTAGGGGATCCAGCCGAGGCCGGCTTCGACCAGCACGACCTTCAGCTTCGGGTGGCGGGCGAACACCCCGGGAACGATCCAGTTCGCGATCACCTCGGCCATGAACACCGGCGGGAGCGACTGGAAGATGCCCTTCGCCGGTGTGGGGTCGCGCCGCATGATCTCGAACAGGTACTCGTTGGCGCCGACGTGCTGGCTGATCGGTGTGCCCGCCTCCTCGATCGCGGACCAGAGCGGGTCGTACACCTCGTCCCAGTACGGCGCCAGGTCACAATCGACCGGGTAGAGCGGCACCTGGACGGCGCGCGCGCCCTCGTTGGCGATGCGCTGCAGCTCCTTCGTGGCCTCTTCGATGTCGTGCAGCGGCAGGATGTACACGGGAATGAGACGGTCCGGGTTCACCGACGCGAACTCGATCGCGGCACTGTTGAACGCTTGGAACGCGGCGAGGCACGCATCGCTCTCGAGCTCGTAGAACTCGGTCCCACCGGTGACGTTGCTGTAGAGCACCTCGGCGTCGACCTTGTCGATGTCCATGTCCTTCAGCCGCTCGTGCGGGTCGTACGCACCGGGTCGGCCCGCGGCCTCCCACGGGTGCTCAGTCGGCGACGGACCGGTGGTGTTCTGCGGGAGCGGAGTGGACTTGTTCTTGAGCTGCTTCTGCGGCTTGCCCTCCATCATCCTGCGCATCAACGCCATGCTGCTCTCGGTGTACGCCTCGTGGTACTGGCCCGGCAGGTGCGCGAGTACGCGCTCCCTGCTGATGTCGACGTGCGAGTCGGCGGAGATGATGCGTTCGGGCATGGTGCCTCCCTGGCAACTGGCTCCCGGAACCGGGTCCGGTTTCTACCTCATGCCGCAACGGTAGAGGAATCTCGGGACGTCAGCGGATTCACTGGCGCGACGACCGTCATATGCGGTCAACGCGCCAGTGAATGTCAATCAGCGCGCGCGATCGGGTGTCACGAGTGCCCCGAACTCCTCGAGGAACGCTCGCCGCTGCGACAGGAACTCGGGCGAGGTCGGCGTCTGTCCGGTCACGAGCCGGGTCAACTGCGGGAAGGCGAGGGGGAACAGCACGGTGCCGAGCTCTGCGAGCACGAACTGCCGAGCGTCGAGACGAGCTGGGAGCGCGCCCTCGGCCTGCGCCTCCTCGACGGCTTCCACCCACTGTTGGAGCGTCGTGCGGCGGATCGCTTCCTGTTCGACCCCTCGGCGTCCGGACCGTTCGAGTGCCTCCCACATCAGCAGCCGGATCCAATCGCGCTGGCCTGCGAGACGGTCCTGGAGCTGGGCCAGGCGGGCCGGTCCGGATCGATCCGCCGCGGCCGTCTCTGCTCCGCGCTCCGCGAGCCGTTCTCGGAGGACCGCACGGAAGAGCCCGTCCTTCGAGCCGAAGTAGTAGTAGAGGAGCTGCTTGTTGACGCCGGCCCGGGCGGCGATCCCATCGACCCGCGCACCGTCGATGCCCAACGCTGCGAACTCCTGCAATGCGGCTGCGAGAATCTTGCGCTTCGTCCCCTCGGGGTCGCGGACCCTCGTGGCGGGCACCGCCGTTTCCGTCATACGTCACTCCAATGGGTGTCCACGCGACCACCGCAGTATACTCGACTTTCAACTAAACGGTTGATACTCGGGCCCGGAGCAGGTGATGGACGATCCGCCCTCGTCGCGTCGCTGGTGGACGCTGTGCGTGCTGTCGCTGTGCGTCGTCGTCATCGGCATCGACAACACCGTGCTCAACGTCGCGCTCCCCACGATCGTGCGGGACATCGGTGCGACAGGGTCGGATCTGCAGTGGATCGTCGACGCGTACACGATCGTGTTCGCCTGCCTGCTGCTCACCGCGGGCTCGCTCGGCGACCGCTACGGGCGCAAGTACGCGCTCCGCTTCGGTCTGATCTGGTTCGGCACGTTCTCGGCACTGGCGTCGATGGCGTCGTCGCCCGGGATGCTGATCATTACCCGCGGCCTCATGGGGCTCGGCGCCGCGTTCATCTATCCGACCACGCTGTCGATCATCACGAACACGTTCAGCGTCCCGCGCGAGCGCGCGCGAGCCATCGGCGTGTGGGCGGGTGTCGCCGGCGTGGGGATCGCGCTCGGCCCGGTGCTCGGTGGTGTGCTCGTCGAGCACTTCGGATGGCCCGCGGTGTTCTTGATCAACCTCCCCGTCTGCACGATCGCGGTTCTGCTCGGGCACTGGTTCGTGCCGAACTCGAGCGCGCGCGACGAAAGCCCGCTCGACCCGCTGGGCGCGGTGCTGTCGATTCTCGCACTGCTCGGCATCCTCTTCGCCATCATCGAAGCGCCAGACCATGGTTGGACCGCGCCCGGAGTCGCGGGCGCGTTCGCAGTCGGCGCGATCTTCCTCGGCTTGTTCATCTGGTGGGAGCGTCACACTCCACGGCCGATGCTCGACGTGCGCATCTTCAGGAACCCGCGTTTCTCCGCCGCATCCGCCACGATCACGCTCACGCAGTTCGCGATGTTCGGGGCGACGTTCCTCCTCACGCAGTACTTCCAGTTCCGGCTCGGCTACAGCCCACTGAAAGCGGGGTTCATGCTCTTGCCCGTGGCAGTCGGGCTGATGGTCGCTTCACCGAACGCGCCGGTGCTCGTGCGTCGGTTCGGTACGACACGCGTCGTCGTGTTCGGGTTGTGCGCAGTGGCGATCGCGACGGCCGGGTACACGTCGGATGCGCTGATGTCGTCCTTCACGATCGGCTTTCTCATCAGGCTGGTCTACGGCCTCGGCATGGGGATCACGATGGCACCCGTCACAGAATCGATCATGGGCTCGCTGCCACCAGCGCGTGCGGGCGTCGGCTCAGCGATCAACGACACCACTCGCCAAACCGGTGGCGCGCTCGGCGTCGCCGTGCTCGGCAGCATCTTCGCCTTCCAATATCACCGCGTGATCGGGAAGACCGCTGGCGTCCCGTCTGCGGCGCTCCATGAGGCGCGCGACTCGATCGGCAGGTCGCTCCAAGCGGCGAAGCAGCTCGGCGGTGGCGCCGGCGCGCACCTCACTGCGGCTGCCCAGCACGCGTTCGTGTCTTCCATGCACATCACGTTCGGAGTTGCCGCCGTGGTCGTCATGTTCGCCGCGTTCGTCGCGGCCCGGTTCCTTCCGCCTCACGAGCTCGAGTCGGACGCCGCCGCATCGCTCAGGAGCGAGCGGGCAGAGAGTTTGGCGATCGGGGTCGAGGCCTCGACCTGATTGCAGCCGCCCGACGGGACGACGCCGACGCGCTGCACGCGCTTCGTCGTCAGCGGAAGCGGCCGCTGCACCAGGTGTGCCCTTGATCGTCGACGATGGTGATCGACGCGATGTGTCCCGTGGGACCGCGTAACCCCGATGCCCAGCTTCCGTCGCGGCCGATGCTGAAGTGCTGGGTGTACGACGTCTTGTCGCGGCGTTCGACGCGCAGGCTGTAGGTGCGATTGGGGTCGTACTGGGCTGCGAGCTGTTGTTGCCAACCCGGGATGCTGACGAAGATCCACCGCGGGCTCGTGCGGTGCAGGTAGCCGGTACCTACTTTCTCGCCGTCTCCGGTGCGCATGATCGTGCTGGCGAAGGCGCTCGTGGGGCGATCACGCCCACCTGGTGGCGACACGAGGAATGCCGCGAGCGCGACGACCACCGCGGCTGCTCCGGCCGCTATCCAACGAAGAGGGCTGTTCCGTCCGTATCGCGGACGTAGTCGATTCACCTGCGCGAGGACGCGAGCCTCGAAGCCGTCGGGCGGCTCGATCGGCGGCGCGAGGAGCAGCAACGTGTCCAACAGCTCGGCGGAGCGCACGACCTCCTGGCGACACGACGCGCACCGCTCGACGTGCGCGAGAGCCGATCCGCGTTCGTCTCCGCCCAGCACGTCGAACGCGAGTTCCGCCGCAATCTCCTCCAGCTGGGCGCACGTCAGGTTTCGCACTCGACTCGCTCCGGGACTCGTTCGCGGATGCGGCGCAGGGCGGCGCGGATGCGCGTCTTGACGGTGCCGATCGGGACGCCTGACGATTCGGCGATCTCCCTCGTCGTGAGTCCGTGGAGGCTCGCCGCGAGCAGCGCCTCGCGTTGCCCGGGCGGAAGCGCGCGGAGCTGCTCCGCGATCCACGTCAGGGCGTCGTCGCGGTCTGCAGCTTCCTCGGGGCCGATGCCATCGGCAGGGATGTCGACAGGCGGCTGAGTCAGCAGCTGCTCCGGTCGGCGTGACGTGACGCGCGTGCGGTCCATGGCGAGGTTGCGCGTGATGCCGAGCAGCCAAGCGACGACCGTGCCGCGCCGGGCGTCGAAGCTCGCGGCATAGCGCCACGCGCGTACGAACGCGTCCTGTGCAACCTCTTCGGCGTCGCGTCGATCTCGCGTGATCAGCAGGGCCACGCTGTAGACGCGCGGGCCGAACTTCTGCACGAAGCGCGCGCCGGACCGCCGATCGCCGGCCGCGAATCCCTCGAGGAGCGCCTCGTCGGGGAGTTCCTGCACACCTCTATTACCGGTGTGAATCGATGCGCGGTTTTCTTCGACGTACCGAATCCGAACGAGTTCGCGTCCCGGTAGTGAGCTGCATGACCAAGCGAACCCCGCCATCCGCCCCTTTCCTGCCGAAGATCCGAGTCGCGGCACTCTTCGCGCTCTTGTTCGTACTCGCGCTCTTTGTCGCGACCTCCTGTGCCGGCACGGCCGCAAGTGCGGACGACATGACGATCCATGTCACGAGGCCTGCGAACGGTGCGGTCGTACCGCGATCGTTCACGGTCCGCGTCGCGAGCAATGTGCCGATCGGCCCCCCAGACACCGGCCGTCACCACATCCACTTGTATTGGGACGGGGAGCGAGAGGAAGGCAAATACGACATCGTCTACAAGAAGACGTTCAAGAAGACGGGCCTATCGCCCGGCGTGCACATGCTCGACGCCGTCATCGCGAACGCCGACCACAGCACGACGAGCACACACGAGCAGCTCCAGCTGACTGTGCGCAAAGGCACCAAGGCGACAGCGGGTCCGCCCCCGTCGACGAACCAACCGACCGGCAGTGGCTATTGACCAGCCGACGTGGGTCGTCCGCTATCGACGGGCTGCCCGCGTGTATCACAGGGCGTGGTACCTCACCACGCTGGTTCTGCTCGCAACGGGTTGGTGGCTGCTCAGCGGGAACGAGGGTCGACCGAGCGTGCTCGCGCGCATCTCCGGTCGTCCCGACACGGAGCTCCACCGGCAACTCGGGTGGGCCCTCGTGGCTCTCGTGGCGATCGGGCTCACCGTCGGCGCGCGCGGCGCGGTGACGTTCGTGCGGGAGACGTTGCGGTTCGATCGCGGCGACGCCCGGTGGTTCGCGCAGTGGCCGCGCGCCGCGCTCACCGGTCGCTTCGCTCCACATCGACGTCATTTCGATCCCGGCCAACGCGTTGCGAACATCGCGTTCGTCGTGACGCTCGGCGCCTTGATCGGAAGCGGCGTCGCCTTGACAACCTTGCATGGAGGTCCGACGTTCGTGTGGCTGGTCCGCCTGCACCGCTACGCGACGTACGCGCTGCTACCCCTGGTCGGGTTGCACGTGCTGCTCGCGATCGGGCTCTTGCCCGGGTACCGAGGCGCGTGGCGGTCCACGCGCATCGGAGGTCGTACGCCCGAGGTGACGGCCCGGAGGCTGTGGCCGGCGTCGTCCCAGCAGGCAGACGAGGGCCGCGTTGGCGAGTGGAAGCCGGTGCGCCGATAGCCGCGACGTGGAACGCGGGTAGAACGTCAACGTGCAAGACGTACCTGCGACAGGACTCGCCGGAACCCCCGCAACGCGCTACGCCCGGACCCTCGACGGCGCGCACTTGGCGTACCAGACGTTCGGCGACGGCGCGGTACCGCTCGTGGTGGCGCAGGGACAGGCTTCGCACGTCGAGCACCAGTGGGACTTCCCGGTGCAGACGCAGTTCCTGCGGCGCCTCGGACAGCTCGCGCGCGTCGTCGTGTTCGATCAGCGCGGGTGCGGCGTGTCGGACCGCAACCTCGGCGCAACGGACGACTGGGTCGGACAGTGCGCAAGCGACCTCGTGGCCGTGATGGACGCGGCCGAGGTGCCCCGCGCCGCGCTGTACGGCGAGTTCCACAGCGGGCCTGCGTGCATCCGGGCTTCTGTCGACCACCCCGACCGGATCGCCGACCTGTTGCTGATGGGGTCGTACGCGCGGTGGAGGCGGGCGCCGGACTATCCCGCGGGCATGCCCGACGACGCGACGGACAGGATGCTCGACGTCGTCAGCTCGGCGTGGGGGACCGGTCGCACCATCGAGTTCTTCACGCCCGCGCTCGCCGCCGACGATCGGCAGCGCGAGCTGTTCGGCCAGTTCGAACGCATGGCGACGAGTCCCAGCGAGATCCGGGAGCTGACGAAGCGGTGGATCGACCAGGACGTGCGCGAGCTGCTCGCCCGAGTTGCAGTGCCGACGCTGATCATGCACCAACGCGACGACCCGATGGTGCACGTCGAGCACGGCCGCTATCTCGGCGAGCGGATATCCGGCGCCGACTACCACGAATTCCCGGGTGCGGATCATCTCCTCGTGGGGGAGACCGTCGACGAGCCGTTGGCGGTCCTGTCGGAGTTCCTCACGGGGTCGCGTGAGTCGGTGCACGTCGATCGCGCGCTCGCGACGGTGCTGTTCGTCGACATCGCGCGGTCCACGGAGCACCTGGCGCGGATGGGCGATCAGTCGTGGCGGGTGGTCCTCGACGAGTTCCGCCGCCTCGTCCGGCGTGAGATCGATCGGTTCGGAGGACGCGAGGTCGACACGCGCGGCGACGACTTCTTCGTGGTGTTCACCCGCCCGAGTTCGGCACTCGCGACCGCTCGCGCCGTTCGAGATCGCGTACGAGACCTTGGTCTCGAGGTGCGGTCAGGACTCCATCTCGGCGAGGTCGAGTGTCAGGGCGACGACGTCGCCGGCGTCACGGTGCACATCGGTGCTCGGATCGAAGCGCTCGCGACCGCGGATCAGATCCTCGTGTCGTCGACCGTGGCCGACGCCGTCGTAGGGTCACACTTCCGGTTCACCGACCGCGGCGAACATTCCCTGAAGGGCGTGCCGCGCACCTGGCGCGTGTACGAGCTCGAAGAGTGACCGCCTGATCTCGAATGGCCGGCTGCCCCGGTGGTTGCCAAGATGGCGCCGATGGAAGGCATCCGCCATCGGACCGTGCCGGCCAACGGCATCACGATGCACGTTGCAGAAGCCGGGCCGGCCGACGGACGCGCGGTCGTGTTGTGCCATGGGTTCCCCGAATGCTGGTACTCGTGGCGACACCAGCTCGTCTCGCTCGGCGAGGCCGGCTACCACGTGATCGCCCCCGACCAGCGCGGCTACGGGCTCACCGACATGCCGGCCGAAGTCGACTCGTACACGCAGCTGCACCTCGTTGGGGACGTCGTCGGACTTCTCGACGCGCTCGGTATCGAGCGCGCTGCGATCGTCGGCCACGACTGGGGCGCCCCGGTGGCATGGCACTGTGCACTGCTCCGTCCCGATCGGTTCGACGCCGTCGCTGCTCTCAGCGTGCACTGGGGAGGCATCGCAGCGCGCGCTACACCGTCGGTGAAGCCGACCGACGCGATGCGCGCCGCGCTCGGCGACGCGTTCCTCTACATCCTGTACTTCCAGGAGCCCGGGGTTGCCGAGCGCGAGCTCGACGCCGACCTGCGGCGCAGCCTGCGCCAATTCCTCTACGCGCTCTCCGGAGACATCCCGCGCAACGAATACCGGTTTTTCGACCCGACCGCTCGCGACATCTGGGACGTTCTTGCAGAGCCGCCCGCAGCGCTCGACTGGCTCTCTGCCGACGACCTGGACGCGTTCGTCGAGTCGTTCGCGAATCACGGCACGTTCTTCGGCGGCCTGAACTGGTACCGGAACATCGACCGGACCAGCGACCTCCTCGCACCGTTCGCCGGCCGCGCGATCGACCAACCGGCGCTCTTCATCGGGGCCGAGCACGACTCGATCTTCGGCCAGTCGCCGGAGTCGGTCCTCGCGACTCGTGCGCATGTTCCCGGTCTCCGCGATCCGATCTGGGTGGAGAACTCGGGTCACTGGATCCAGCAGGAGGAGCCCGGTGTTGTCAACGAGGCGCTCCTCGGCTTCCTGAGTGAGGTCGATCTCGGATGAGCGACGTGCCCGGGTCACCCTTCCGCGAGGACCTCCTCGAGGGATCAGTCGCGTTCGTCACCGGCGGCGCGACCGGAATCGGCAAGGAGATCTGTCGGACATTCGGCGCGCACGGTGCTCGCATCGCGATCGCCAGCCGCAATCACGAGCGACTCGAAGCCACCGCGCGAGAGCTGCGAGACGAGGGAATCGACATGCACGTCGGCGTGTGCGATGTGCGCGACGCGTCCGCAGTACAGCAGGTCGTCACCCAGATCATCGAGCACTACGGCCGACTCGACATCGTCGTCAACAACGCGGCCGGCAACTTCCCTGCACCGATGACCAACATCTCGCCGAACGGATTCAAAGCCGTTGTCGACATCGACCTGCTCGGCACCTACAACGTGTCGAGAGCCGGATTCGACGCGTGGTTGCGCGCACACGGCGGCAACATCGTGAACATCAGCGCACCCTTCGAGCTGCGAGGGGTGTCGCTCCAGGCACACGTCGCCGCGGCGAAGGCGGGCGTCGACTCGCTCACGCGCACGTGCGCGGTCGAGTGGGGGCCGTACGGCATCCGAGTCAATGCGATCGCGCCCGGAGCCATCGGTGCGACCGAAGGGATGCGGCGGTTCGCCGAGGTGGTACCGAGCACCGAGGAGTCACGACCCACGAACCCGGTCGGGCTCCTCGGCCACGGCTCCGACATCGCGTACCTGGCGCTGTTCCTGTGCTCACCGGTTGCCCGGTTCGTCTCCGGCCAGGTGATCGCGGTCGACGGCGCCGCGAGCGTCGATCAGCTGAAGCTCGGCCTCGGGCGCACTTGACTGCCCGCTACGGCCGCTCGTCGTCGGGACGGCGGTCCTGGAGGAAGCGCTCGAACTCCTCCGCGAGATCATCGCCCGACGGGATCTGGTCTTCGGCCTCGCGGTCGTAGTACTCCTCGAGCCGCGGGACATAGGTCCGGGCGTCGTCGTCCTGCGCGACTGCTTCGTCGAGGCGCCGCTCCCAGTCGGCGACCTCGTCCGCCAACTCGTGGTGTCCGGTCGGCACGCCCGTCACGTGCTCGAGATGACGAAGCAACGCCATCGTGGCCTTCGGATTGTGCGCACCGACGGCGTAGTGCGGGACGCTGACCCGCATGGCGATCGACGGGAGCCCAATTCGGTCGACGGCGACCTGCAGCGCGCCGACCACGCCGGTGATCCCCTGATACTGCGGACGGCTGAGTCCCAGGCGCGCCGCCAACTCGACATTGGTCGACGATCCGAACACCGGCGGCATACGCGTGTGGGGAACTTGCGCGGCCGTGGCACCGAGCGTGACCAGGAGCTCGCAGTTCGTGCGACGCGCGATCTCGAGGAGGATGTCGCAGAAGCGCCGCCATCTGACGAAGGGCTCGATGCCCGAAACGAGGACGAGGTCACGCCCCTCCCCGGAACGATCGGTGGCGTGCGCCACGTTCTCGGGCCACAGGATCCTCCGGGTGACACCGTTCTCGAGCACGACCTGCGGCCGCAACTGTTGGAAATCGAAGAACTCGTCGGCCTCGATGTGGGCGAGCCGCGTGGCGTGGTGATGGTCAACGAGCCAGTCGACGGCACCCGTCGACGCGGATGCCGCATCGAAGTACCCCGCGAACGCGGTGACGAGGACGGGCCGTCGCACTGCTGGAACACCATCCCAGACGAGGTCGCTCATCGTCACTCCGTGGACTCGAACACGAGGGGTTGCACACTACGTCTGGCACGCGCGGGTCACGTCTCGGCGCCGGAACGCTGGATACTGCGCACGTCGGTGCCGAGGTAGCTCGCGACGACGAGCGGGTCGTGACGTACTCGCTCCGGCGCGCCCTCGGCGATCACGCGGCCCGCCTCGAGGCAGTAGACGCGGTCGCTCACCTCCGTCACGATCGGCACATCGTGCTCGATGAGCAGGACCGCAGCGTCGAGCTCGTCTCGGATCTGGCGAATGAGTGGCGCGAACGCCTCGGTTTCGCGCTGCGCGAGCCCCGAGGTCGGCTCGTCGAGCAGCAGGATCCGTGCGCCCATCGCGAGCTGGCACGCGAGCTCGGTCACGCGCCGCGTCCCGGTCGACAGGTTCGAGACGAACTGATCGGCGAAGCGATCGAGGCCCACGTACCGCATGATCGCGTCCGCTTCTGCCCGCTTGGTCCGCTCGGCAAACACCGACGGTGGCAGCGCGAACAGGGACGAGAACAGCGCGGACCGCTGGCGCGCTTCAAGTGCGACGAGCACGGTCTCGCGGACGGTGAGGTCGTCGTAGAGGCGCGCGGCTTGGAAACCACGACCGAGTCCGAGCCGGTGACGGCGGTACGGGGCGAAGCCGGTGACGTCGCGTCCGAGCACCTCGATACGTCCCGACGACGGTACGAACCCGCTGATGGCGTTCATGAACGACGACTTGCCCGCCCCGTTGGTGCCGATCAGCCCGACGATCTCTCCCGGCCCGACGTGGATGCTCACCCGGTCGACCGCCACCCGTCCGCCGAAGCGCACCGATACCTCGTGGGTGACCAGCCAGTCGGGCAGCGTCGCCGACGCCGCACCGTCACGCCGAGCGAGTATTGCCGGCACCGGGATCGGTGCGTCCTCGGAACGCTGACGCGCCGGCGCGGGTGGTAGACGGCGCGCAACGCGGTCGACGAGCGCGTCGCGCACGCGGTGCGCGATCTCGACGAAACCACCCGGGAAGAACAACAGCAGCGCGAGCAGGCCGACCGAGGAGACGAGGAGGGGCGCGGCGTTGAAGTCGGGGAACAAGGTGGGAAGGCCGATCACCCACGCCGCGCCGAGGAGCGGCCCGACGATCGACCCGAGACCGCCGATCACCGCGATCGCGACCACCGTGACCGACTCGGACGTCGCGAACGTCGCGCTCGGTGTGCTCGTCGGGAGAGCCGTGACGTACAGCGCGCCCGCCAGCGCCGCGATCCCGCCTGACACTGCGAAGGCGATGAGTTTGGCGCGGGTCGCCGACACGGTCATGGTCTCGGCAGCACGCTCGTTGTCGCGTACCGCGATGATTGATCTCCCGATTCCCGACCGTCGGATCTGCGCGAGGACCGCGAGGCACACGCACAGGAAGAAGAGGCAGAGGTAGTAGTAGGAGCGCCGCGACGAGAAGTCCACGATGCCGGCGTCGGGCTTCTTCAGGACGGGGATCGAGCCGGTGAGCTCGTCGACGCCGAGCCACCGCCTCGTGACGAGCCAGTTCTCGACGAATACGGCGAATGCGAGCGTCGTCACCGCGAGGTAGAGCCCTGGGATGCGCAAGGCCGGGATGCCGATCAGCAGCGCGACGAGGGATCCGACGACGACGCCCAGGGCGACCGCGAGCCCCCACGGCACGTTGTGCACACCGAACCAACCCGCGTTCACCATACGAACCGTCACGAGCCCACCGATGGCCGAGAACCCGAACTGGCCGAGAGACAGTTGACCTGCCCACCCGCTGAGGATCGTCAGGGAGCAGGCTGCGACGGCGAAGATCACCACGCGCGTCCAGAGGAACGACTGCGACGGCTGCTGCGCGAACACAGGAATGAGCGCGAACACGACCAGCGCGGCGATCAGGCCGAAGCGGGGGAGTTGGCGCATCGCCCAGACCCCGCGAACCCGTTCGGGGAGTGGCTTGATCCGTCCCGAGAGCTTCCACGCGCTCTCCGACTCGCTTGCGACGCGTGCCCGCCGCGAGAGCGTGAGCACAACGACGAGCGTGGCGACGAACAGCCACAGCGCGAACACGTTCGCATCGATGCCCTGCACGTTCTGTTGGAAGATGACCTCGATGATCCCGAGGGCCATTCCCGCGGGGATCGTGACCCAGAGGACGCGCATCCGGGCGATCATCGCGATCAGGAGCGCCTTGACAAGGACGGGATAACCGAGCGTGAGCTGCGCGGTGCCGTTCGCGGCTCCGAGCGGAGTGACGAACTGCACCGCCGCGAGCACGATGATCGTGGTCGCGGTGAATGCGGCGGCGATGCCCCAGACGACCGTCGACGTACGTGCAACCGGGATGCCCATCGAGCGCGACTTGTCTGCGTTGGCCGCGGCAGCGCGCACCATGAGCCCGAGGCGGGTGCGCGTCATGAACAGCGCGAGCAGAATGACGAGAATCGGCACCGCGATGAGGACGCTGATCTCGCGCGCAGTGACCAGGAGGTCGTCGGTGACACGCCAGCTCCAGTCTTTCGGGACCAGTGTGGGGAAGTCGCCGCCCGGCGGGACGTCCGGAAGGAGCTCGGCGAAGACGAGCACCAAGAAGCCGAGTAGCTGCGCGATCCCGATCGTCGCCATCAGCAGCACGAGCCGCGGTGCGGCGGCCAATCTCCGGATGACCACGACCTCGAGGATCATCGCGACCAGCGCCGCGAACGGCACCGCGATGAGCAGGCAGGGCCACAGGCTCCAGCCGTGCTCGGTGAGGAGACCGAACGCACCGAGCGCAACGGCGCCGAAGGCAACCACCGCGAAGTTGATGATGCCGTTGGCCCGGAAGATCAAGATGAGGCCGGCCGCGATCGCGCTGTACGACAACCCCACCACGCCGCCGGTCACGACCATCTGCTGTGAGATGTCCCAGCCGTGGAGGTGGATCATGGAACCGTTCGTTCCCCCTGGCGTCCCGCGTGATCCCACCCGAGCCGCCGCGAACTCTACGCTCGCCCGCTCTTGTCGGATTGCGCTCGCCGTGTGACACTCGCTCAGGGCAGCCCGGTTCGACCGTGAGGGGGACGATGATTCGTCAGCGCGTGCTCGCCGGCGGCGTGGTCTTGGCGCTCGGCCTCGGAGCGACGGCGGGAGTCGGGGCGACGTCCGCGGGTGCGGCGGCGCCGCGCGTGACACCGGACCCCCAGACGTCTCCGTTCACGTCGACGACTTCCTTCTGCACGAAGGACAGCGCGAAGCACACCGGTCTGAAAGCCACCGCACCCGGCGTCAGCGCGACCACCATCTCCGTGGCCGCGATCGAGCCCGCGCTGCGGCCGGGTGACTCGCCGCAAGGCTTTCGCTACAACCTCGGCGACGAGGTCGACATGCTCAAGACCTTTGCCAAGATGATCAACGACTGCGGCGGGATCAACGGGCGCCAGATCGACCTCAACGTGATCCAGGCCGAAGGCGCCGCCGATGCGGCGGGCACGCTGGCCGTCGCCCAGGCCGACTGCATCAAGGCGACGGAGGACTTCAAGGCATTCATCGTGATCTCGTGGACGGGCTTCGCCGCACCGCAGTGCGTCACCGACGACCACAAGACCCTCATGCTCAGCGGGCTCGCGACGCAGGCCCAATACCTGAAGACAGCACAAGGTCGTCACATTCTGTTCGGGCAGACGAACGATGTCGCCCAGTACCAGGCGCCGATGCTCGACCTGATCAAGAGCGGCAAGTTCAAGGGCAAGAAGGTCGCGGTGCTCTACCCCACGTTCACGACGGGCGTCGACCTCATCAAGGCGAACGTCGTCGACCTGTTGAAGGCGAAGGGTGTGAACGTCGTGCAGGCCCAGGCGCTCACGCCCGACCCCGCGGGTGACATCTCGTCGCAGTACCCGCTCGTGGTCGGCCAGTTGAAGCAGAACGGCGTCGACGTGCTGATCACCGGCAGTGCCGGCGGCAACACCTTCCGATTCTCGGCGCTCACCAAGGAACTGCGAAACCAGGGTCTCGACAAGTCAATGACCATCTACAACCTCGACGCGCAGTTCGACGCGGTGATCGATCTGAGTCGTCAGGTGGGGGGCGTCGACGGGGCGAAGCTCATCAACGACATGAACATCTACAGCTACTCGGCTGCCGGTCAGCAGGACTGGCGGGTCGGCGCGACCGAGGGTGATCTCGTCACGATGTGCAACAAGCAGTACGACGCGAACACCACGATCGCGCAGGAAGATCTCCCCCAACCGGCCCCGCCGGCCTTCGCGCGCGACCCGTATGGCACCGTCGCGCTGATCTGCGCGCTCTACCGCACCATGGCGCGCGCCTTCTACAACGCCGGTCCCAATCTCACGCAGAAAGCCGCGATCACGGCTTTCGAGCAGCTGCCGTACCTCGACAGCGTCGCTGCCAAGGGCTCGCCCGCGCCGCGCGACACCCAGATCATCAACCACGTGCCGACGAAGGTGGAGTACACGCAGGTGCTCAACAAGCCGGAGTACCCGTGCGCGCACCCGGCGCTCCCGCCCGACCCGGTCAACTACCGCATCTGCATGGTGCCTCAACCCGGCTACGACAAAGGCGGCAAGCGCATCACGGGCGCCTACTTCGTCGACAAGAGCTGAGCCGCGAGAATCGTTCAGCCGCCTTCGCCGCCGAGGAACACCGCCCGGGCCAGGTCATCGCGCGTGGCCAACTCGCTGCTGGGGCCGTCGAAGCGAATCCGCCCCTTCTCGATGAACACGACACGGTCCGAGATCGCCGACGCGATGTTGAGTGACTGCTCGACGATCACCATCGTGAAGCCTTCGCCCTTGAGCCGTTCGACGACGCCGAGCAACGACTGCACCACGAGCGGCGCCAACCCGAGTGACAGCTCGTCGATCAGCAGCAGACGCGGCTCGAACAGGAGCGCGCAACCCAGCGCGAGCATCTGCTGCTCGCCGCCCGAGAGCGACGACGCGTCCTGATTCCGCCGCCGGCCCAATGCGGGGAACACCTCGAACACGTTCGCGATCCGACGCTCGGCGTCGCGCCGTTCAGCAGGGTGCGCGGCGAGCGCGGCGCGGAGATTCTCCCGCACCGAGAGACCCGGGAACACGTCGGCGCCCCGCACCTGGACGATGCCCTTCAGCGACCGCGCCTCGGCCGGGAGGTACGTCATTGTCTCGCCGTCGAGCCGTATGACGCCACGGGTTGGCAGCTCGAGGCCGGTGATCACGCGCAGGAGCGTCGACTTTCCCGCCCCGTTCGTCCCGAGCACGGCGAGCGTCTCGCCGCGGCGCACGTCGAGGTCGATGTCGAACAGCACCTGCACCTGCCCGTAGCTGAAGTCGAGATTCCGCACCTGCAGCAGGGGGGTCTCCGCCCCGGCCCGGACCGCGTCGGAACGCTGCCGTTCCTCCTTCAGCTCTTCGACCATGCGGCGCATGTCGCGCTCGGCGAAGCGCGCGCCATAGAGCATGAGTCCCGCGCCGAGCACCGTGACGAACGGCACGAAGAACGAGAGCGCGGTGTGCTGCCGCTCGAGCTCGGGCCAGAAGTCGACGACCGGCGCGGCCGCGACGAACGCGCCGATGAACAACGAGTTGATGAAGGCGCCGAAGCCTTGTGCACGGGTCTGCGGCGGGATCACTGCCTGTGCGACGGGGAGGATCGACGCGATCGCACCGACGACGCACGCGAAGCCGATGGCTGCGAGCAGGATCGTCGTGGCAACCGTGTGGGTCCACCATCCGACCAGCGCGATGTTGAAGCCGAGCAGCAGCGCTGCCGACAACCGGACCGTGTGATGTGGCGCCCGGCGGAACGCGCGGCCCGCTCGTCGTCCGACCACCGGTGTCGTGAACAAAGCGGGTACGGCCATGAGCGCGAGGAGCAGGCCTCGGTCGGTTGCGCGCAGCTGGAAGTGACCGTGTAGCCAGAGGTTGAACCAGACACCCCACCCGACGTACGCGAATCCCATCGCCAGGAGGCCCAGCGTCATCGACCGGAGGGTCGCGATCTGGCGGAAGCGCGTCAGGGCGTGCAGCGTCGACAGGTGCTCGTCACTGATAGCGCCGTTGTCGTGGAAGACCTCTTCGACTTCGGCACGACCCCGCCGGACGTCGGGAAGTCGGCCGGCGACGAACGCGAGCACGGCCGCGAGCGCGGCGGCGACGAAGAAACCGAAGCGCCACTCCGCGTCGCCGTTGAAGAGCAGGGTGCCCAGCACCGCGAGCAGCGGCCCGACGACGAATCCGCCGGCGCCGATCGCCACATAGGTCGCGAACACCCTCGGACGCGCGCGTATCGCGAACGTGTCGGCGAGGAGCGAGCTCTGCACGGGAACCGTCGCCAGCACGCCCGTGCCCGTCAATGCGAGCACGCCGAGGAACTCCCATCGGTAGAAGGCCGCGCCGGAGAGCAGCAAACCGATCACCGACACCGCGAGCAGCCATCGCATCACACGGGGGCGGTTCGTCGTCGACCGGTCGACGAGGTTCCCGAGCGGTTGCGAGAGCAGCACGATCGTGAAACCGGGCAGGATCGCGACCTGCACGAGGAATCGAAGGGTGAAGTCGTAGCGGTGCGCGATCGGGAGGGCGAGGATTGCCGTCATCGCGAAGATCGCAAATCCGAGGCCCCACATCGCGCCAACCGTGACGAGGAGCGCCCTCCCGTCGTGATCGAGAGCGGCGCGCAGCGGCACGTCGTCGCCGCCGACGCCCGGGAGGCTCGCGACATCGACGTCGCCCGTCAGGTCGAGGGCGCCGTGATCGACCTGGCGGCGCGCCTCCTCGTCGAGGACCGCCGCGACGAGGCGCGACGGCTCCGTGCCCCAGTTCTCGGCCTCCGTCACGGCGCGAGTCTCGCGCCCCCGGTCGGCATGCAGCTCCTATCGTGTCGTCCGCACGACGTAGTGCACGGCGACTGAGGATCGAGGAGAACCGTCGATGACCAGAGAAGCGCAGGCGGAGCTGCCCGATCGAAGCGTCGTCGACGCGACGATCAAGCGAGTCCACGACGAGGCGGACACGATCTACGCGTGGAACTACGCACGCGAGCGTGAGCAGCTGATCAGGCTGTACAACAAGGGCGTCTCGTCACAGTGGAGCAGCATCACCGACGTCGACTGGCAGATCCAGGTCGACGCCGAAGCGCTCGTCCGGCAGCATGCGTCGCCGACGGACCGCATCGTCCGTACCGCCGCCGAGCTGCCCGGATCGCCCCTCGCCAGTTGGCGCGATGCCGAATTCACCGCGCTCAGCATCGAGATGTTCAAAGCGCAGTTGAGCCAATTCATGCACGGGGAGCAGGGTGCGATGCTCACCGCGGCCAAGCTTGTCGAGGCCGTGCCCTGGATCGACGCCAAGTACTACGCAGCGACCCAGACGATGGACGAGGCACGACACACCGAGGTGTTCTCGAAGTACCTCGACACGAAGCTCGGTGACGCCTATCCGATGAGCCCGTTCCTCGAACAGCAGATCGACGCGCTGCTCCAGGACAGCCGCTGGGACATCGCCTATCTCGGGATGCAGATCGTGATCGAGAGCCTGGCGCTGGCGGCGTTCGGTGACATGCTGCGACGGATCCAGGAGCCGTTGCTGCGCAAGCTGCTCCGCTACGTGATGTCCGACGAAGCGCGGCACGTCGCGTTCGGCGTGCTCAGCCTGCAGGAGCTCTACTCGGGGCTCACCGAAGCCGAGCTCAAGGATCGGCAGGACTTCCTCGTCGAGAACACCCTGCGGTCACGCGCGCGCTCCACCACGCCGGAAGTGTGGGAACGTGTGGGGATCGAGGTCGACGACGTGCGGCCGTTCCTGTTGGAGGCGTCGGCCAAGCTCCACGGCGGCCCGTACCTCGGGTTCCAGTCGGCGTTCTTCGCCAAGCTGGTGCCCAACGTACGCAAGCTCGGACTGCTCGACGCCAACCACGGCTACCTGCGCGAGCAGTGGGGCGCAGCGGGGCTGCTCGAGTTCGAGTTCGCCGACGACACCGGCTCCGACTACGCGACCTACGACGAAGTCGCCGCCGACCGCGCGCCTGTCTCGGGGGCTTGAAGCTTCGCGGAGCGAGAGGGCGCGCTCTTGTGCGCCTTGAACACCCTCCTGCGCGGCATCGCGCGTCGCAAGCATCGCCTCGGTGGCGGCGTACCCGAGCGCCCGGTACGCCTCGAACTCCTCGTCGTCGTAGAGCTGCTGGACCGTGGCGTCGGTCGGAAACGTCGGGTGCCGCGCGGCGTAGCCTTCACGTCCCACGGCGCGTCGGGCCACACGCCGAGCTTGCAGAGGTAAAGGTTGCCGCCTCGTCGCGGCGTTCCCGGCTGCGTGTCGTCCCAGGTGTACGTGAACGTTCCCTTCGCCCAGGGCTGTACGACCGCGCCCTCGCGCACCATTGTCTCAGGTGCGATGTCGATCTCGACGCCGAGCTCCGCGCGCGCCAACGCGATCGCTTCCCCCAACGTGCTCCACGTCGTGACGCCGTCACCCGACGCGTCGAAGACGAGCACCTCGGTCGGGCCGCGTCGCAGCGCTTCGACGAGACCCAGGTTGTCGAAGTGGCCGCCGTCGGTGATGTAGAGCCAGGAGCTCCCGACCTTGTTCGAGCCGAACGCTTCGGCGAGGAGCAGTCGAGCATTCGGTTGCACCGCGTGCCACGCCAGCGCGTGGACCCGGCGCTTCCACCAGGAGGTCGAGCGTTCCGCCCGGTTCCCTAGGACCCAGTACCAGGCTCGGTCGGAGAGTGGCATCTGGGCCGTCGTCGAGGGCGGGTTCGCGACGAGCGCGACGAAGCTGGGATGCGGCAGCCAGATCCCCAGCCGCACGTTGGCGATCGTGAACAGGAACCGCTGCGCGGGCCGCGTCATCTTGCCCATGAGCGGCGACAGCGCGGCGCCGCTGATCGCTACCGCGCCGGAGAGCGACAGCAGGTTGTGACCGACGACGGCCTCGTAGGTGGCGGAGTCGGCGAGCGCGTCTTGACGCCCGAGCACATTGGCGGCGTCGGCACGTGTGCCCGGAGGTGCTGAGGCCGAGAGGCCGATCTTCTCGGGCGAGAACGTGAACGAGATGGCCCCGCGACCGGGCGGTACCTCGCTCGTTGCGCGAATGTTCGCCGTCGCGCAAAGGGTGAGGACGGGCGGTCGCTCGCCGAGCAGGTCGGACAGGCGGGCGTCGCGCGCGGGGCCGGTGGTCTGGTCAGAGGCCCGCACGATCGCGTATGCACTCGCGAGGCGGTCACGGTAGAAGGCGCGCATCGACGCGCGATTCACGTCGACGAGCACGCGGAGCAGCGCCAGCACGCCGAGCGCAATGGCCACGTCCGCGAGCTCACCCGCGTTGTAACCCGCCCGCGCACCGTCGGCGGTCCAGCGGATGAAGAGCAGCGCGAGCACAGCCAGGACGAGCAGCGAGCCGAGCCACGGCAACACCGCCTCACGGAGCGCGCTGAACACGCGACGCATCAGCGACGCAGGGACAATCTCGGCTTCCGTGGCTTCTTTGGCCGGCGCGGCCTTGCCGGTGGGACTCTGCCCGCGGAGACGACCGAGGGCGCCGCGCACGAGCGCGGCGAGCGCCGCGACGAAGGCGAGGAACCCACCCGCCTGCCCGCCCGCGCTGCGGGGCGCCTGCGCGTAAGCGTCCGGTGCGGCCTCCTTGTTGGTCTCACCGCGTTCGGTGGTGACACCACAGATCGGGGCACGCCCCGCCCGACACGGCAACCAAGTAGTCCGATTCGACCGGCGGCTCGTGCGCGGCGAGCGCTTGGAGCGCGCCGAGGTTGTAGCAGGCCGACTGGATGCCGCCTCCCGAGCAGCAGACGACCCGGAGCCCCCCCGGCTCGGCCCCCGTCACGGGACCGCGAGCGCGCTCGCTTCGGACTGTCCCACGCGGCGAGGAGCTATCGCCGGTGCGACCCGGTAGTACGGTCCCGTGCGCGTGGACGCCGACGCGGTCGAGTACGACCCGTTCTCACCCGCCGTGATGGGCGATCCGTTCCCGATCTACCGCGAACTGCGAGCGCGTCACCGTGCGTACCGCATCGAGGCCTACGACGCGTACGCCTTGCCCCGATTCGACGACGTGTGGCAGGTGCTGGCGGACCGGGAGCGCTTTTCGATCGTCGAGGGCCCCGTCTTCCATCGGGAGCAGCTGCTGCACCACAACGAGGGTCCGCCCGACACCACGCTGAAGCGTCCGGTTCGCAGCTTCTCGATGCTCGATCCGCCGCACCACACGAGACTCCGGCAGGCGATGATCGACCCGTTCCGGCCACGCGCGGTCGCGACGCTCGAGGACGAGATACACGCGCTCAGCTCGATCCGGCTCGACGAGCTGGCAGCGTGCGACACGTTCGACGTGCGCCACGACTACGCGTCACCGGTCTCCGCCGCGGTCGCCGCTCGCTTGATCGGCCTCCCTGCTGCCGACGGCGTGGCGCTCGTCACACTGGTGAACCGGTACTTGCTGCGCGCGCCAGGACAGGCGGGGATCAGCGCGAAGGGTCTGGCCGCGCGCCAGGAGATCGACGAGCGACTCCACGACTTGGTTGCGACGCGGCGCCGGCTCCCCCCACGCGACCCTCCCGACATCGTCGACGGCCTGCTCTCGTTCGCGGCAGGCGACGGTCCGCTCGACGATCACGAGATCGTCGACCAACTCGTCACCTTGTTCATCGGCGGCACCGAGACCCTGCCCAAGGTGGTGGCTGCCGCGGCCTTCGAGCTCTGGCGCCACCCGGAGCAACGAGCCCTCCTCGTCCGCGATCCCGCACGGGTGCCCAACGCGTTCGAGGAGGTGCTGCGGCACGACCTACCGCTGCAATTCGTCGGTCGCACCCTGCTCGTGGACGCCGACGTCGCGGGCGTGTCTATGCACGCAGGTCAACGCGTCGTGCTCCTCTTGATCTCGGCGAACCGCGACGAGCGCGAATTCGTCGATCCGGACGAGTTCGACGTCGGGCGTCGCATGGACCGGCATCTCGGGCTCGGCCACGGTGCGCACGTGTGCATCGGAGCGCACGTCGCGCGACTCGAGGGCATAGTGATGCTGCGCCAGCTCCTCGCGCATTCTCCGGACTACGAGATCGACGACTCCGCGCTCACGCGCGAGGCGTCGGAGTTCCAGGTCGGCTGGGCGATCATGCCGATGACGCGCCGCTGACTCCAGTCAACCGAGGCGATGGATCCGCGTCTCGTCGGAGAAGTAGAGGGCGTGGTCGGGGCCCTGCTTCACGTCGAACATGCAGTCCGACGGCCCGGAGTCGACTGTCGCATGCGGCGAGCCGGGGTTGAAGACGCGCAGGCCTGACTCACTACAGAACACGAAATGTCCGGCGTAGGGCGCCGGCCCGTTCTCGTCCACCCAGGTTGCTCCCGTCGGCACGACGGTGGACTGTTCACTGCTCCACTCGGGTTCCGGGTGCCCGAGACAGTTCGACGCACCCGGTGTGAGGTGCGAGTAGCCGTAACACGCGGGCCACTGGTAGGCGCCGCCTGCTCGGACGCGGAACGCGAGGTCGTATCCGGTGCCCGGGGTGCCGATGTCGCCGGTCGGGCCGTTCGACGTGACGAAGACCTCGCCGTTGCCGAAGGCGAGACCGAACGGGTTGCGCAGCCCTACCGCCCACGCCGGGCTGGTTGCGCCGAAGGGATTGTCACTCGGGATGCTGCCGTCGGGCTCGTAGCGGAGGACCTTGCCGCGCGGGTCGCTCGGATCCTGGGGGATGGAAGCCCTGCTCCCCACCGTGTCCTCGTCGACACTGTGCTCGTCACCCAGCGTCACGTACAACTTGCCGTCGGGGCCGAACGCGAGGCGTCCGCCTTTGTGGCAGCAGTCGTCTCCCGACGGCAGCGTCAGGAGCGTCGTCTCGCCGGTCGCCTTCCCGGCGCAGTCGGTGAAGCGCACCACACGCTGCGTGGTGTAGTCGTTGCTCGAGTAGAAGGCGTAGACGAAGTGATCGGTCGCGAAGCTGGGGCTCAATGCGAGGCCGAGGAGCCCGCGCTCGCTGTAGCCGCCCCCACGCTCCTCGGTCACGGTGGGAACCGTCGCGAACTCGCTGACGGTCTTCCCGCTCGCGATCTTGATCGATCCTGCGCGTTCGGCGAAGAACAGCCTCCCGTCCGGCGCCCATGCCATCGCAGTGACGAACTGCGCGTTGTCGACGGAGACGCTCTGTCCGGACGGCCCACTGACCGCCACTTGGGGAGTGTCGCAGGAACTGGTGGCGGTGGTCGTCGACGTGGTGGGAGTCGCCGCCGCCGCGGTGGTCGTCGTCGCACGACTCGTCGCCGGGATTTGGCGCGCACTGGTCGTCCCGCCCGATCCGCCGCCGCCGCACGCGCTGGAGGTGATCGCCGTCACAATGAGTGCAGTTGTCAAGGCTCGCGTCCGAACGTGCACGTAGGTCCCGGGATTCGGGTTGAGGGGAGCGAAGAACACGGTATTCCGGTTCCCATGCCGGGTAGACCGCGCCCCGGGTACTCGATGCGGCTCGGCGCTGGACCACCTCGATGGGGTGGTACCGGCGGCCGGGTCGCCGGTAGAGACCGTCGTGCCGCCGGCCGGTCCGCTCCTTGACTCCGTGCGGGACGCCACGGCACCAGCCGCGAGCTCAGTGCCACGAGCGCTCGCGCCAGTGGCCGACGCAGCCCGGTCAGCAGGGACCGGCTGGGATGACCCCGCGCCTGTGCCGTGGTCGACGGCCTCGTCGACGGCATCGACGAACCGGGTCGTCGGCGGAGGGCGGGCCGCCGACGGACTCGGCACAGGACACCAGATGCGCGAGAAGATGACGCTGCTGCGGAAACGAAGGGAGCGTCACGTGCCCGAGATCCACCAGCTCGTCGACGGCCTCGACTTCGGAGAGGGGCCGCGCTGGCACGACGGTCGTCTCTGGTACTCCGACTTCTACCAGCACCGTGTCTTCGCCGTGACGACCGCCGGCGAGCGTGAAACCATGCTCGAGCTGGACGACCACCCGAGTGGTCTCGGTTGGCTGCCGGACGGACGGATGCTCGTCGTGGCGATGCAGCAGCGGAAGATGATGCGGGTCGAGCACGACGGCTCCGCCGTCGAGCACGCCGACCTCTCCGCAGTGGCCACGGGCCGGTGCAACGACATGGTCGTCGCCGCCGACGGCAACGCCTACGTCGGCAACTTCGGGTTCGACGTCTGGAAGGGGGGAGAACGGCAGAACGCCACGCTCGCGCTGGTCCGACCTGACGGGACCGTCGAAGCAGCCGCGGAAGAGATGGAGTTCCCGAACGGCAGCGTGATCACCCCCAACGGACGGACGTTGATCGTCGGCGAGTCGTTCGGGCGGCGGTTCACCGCGTTCGACATCTGTCCCGACGGCACCCTCGAGCGCCGCCGCGTCTGGGCGCAACTCACCGACCTCGCGCCCGACGGCTGCACCCTCGACGCCGAAGGCGCGATCTGGGTGGCCAACGCGGTCGGGACGGAGGTGGCGCGGGTACGCGAAGGCGGCGAAATCACCGATCGGGTCGACGTCGGGCAGGGCACGTACGCGTGTGCGCTCGGCGGCGACGACGGGCGCACGCTGTTCATCCTCTCCGCCGACGGCTCCCAGGAGCACGACGTGGCCGGAAAGGGGACGGGAGTGATCCGCACCCTGAGGGTGGACGTGCCGCACGCCGGGCTGCCCTGACGTGGACGTGCTCAGCAGCCGCGTCATTCTGCGCGTCGCCGATTTCGAACGAAGCCGCGTGTTCTACGAACGCACCATCGGGCTCCACGTCTACCGGGAGTACGGCGCGGATGGTCGCATCACCGGCGTCGTGTACTTCCTCGGCGGCGGCTTCCTCGAGCTCACGCCCGGCGAGACCGGGACCCCGGCGGGTGCGATCCTCTGGCTCCAGGTGCCGGACCTCATCGGCGAGGAAGCGCGCCTCGTCGCCGCCGGTGTCACCGTCCGCAAGCCCGCCGAGCGGATGCCGTGGGGGCTCGTCGAGCTCTGGATCGAAGATCCCGACGGCACGGAGCTCCGGATCGTCGAGGTTCCGGGCGACCATCCCCTGCGCAGACGCGTCACATAAGAGGCCGTGCCGAGAGGGCGCGCGCGGCAGAGGCCGATGACGTCGGCGCGTCGTGCCGCGACTCAGGGATCGATCGGCCGGTTCGTCCAACGACGGCCCTTGCGCCGCGTCGTCTGGAACCACCCACCGGCCGCGCCGCTGCCGCCGTCGGTGAGGAGCGTCTGCCCGACGATGAACTCGGAGAGGTCGCTCGCCAGGAAGAGAATCGCTCGCGCCTGATCCTCCGGCTCGCCGCGCCGGCCGAGGGGTGCCCAGATCGGCCACAGGTTGCGGCCGCCGGTGTCGAGTTGCTCGTAGTCGACCTGTTGCGACTGCGTGAGATCGGGTCCGACGCCGTTGACCCGCACGCCGCGGCCCGCGACGTCCACCGCCAGGCATTTGGTGAAGTGGATGACCCCAGCCTTGAACGCTCCGTACACCGGATCGGGCGGGTAGCCACGCCACCCCTCGACCGACGACACGTTGACGATGGCCCCGCTCTGTCGCTCGAGCATCGAGGGGAGGAACGCGTGCGTCACGCGGAACACGTGCAGGAGGTTGATCTCGTACAGGTCCTGCCACATCGACGGTTCGCTCCGGTCGAACGGGGTGACGCGGAGGTAATGCCCCACGTTGTTGACAAGCACGTCGGCGCGCGCGTGCGTATCCAGCACGTGGCTGCGGAGCTGGTCGACGGCGTCCGCATCGCGCACGTCCGTCGTGACCGCCTCGGCGTTGCCGCCCGCGGCGACGATGGCGTCCGCCGCTTCCGATGCGCCGGGCTCGTCGATGTCGGCGATGACCACGGTGGCACCGTGCTCGGCGAACAGCTCGGCGGTCGCACGGCCGATCCCGTGCGCCGCGCCCGTCACGACCGCGATCTTTCCGTCCAGCAGAGGCTCCATCGCCGGCACGCTACCGAAACGCACGAACTGGCGTCAGCCGTTGGGGTTGTACCCCGCCGGTTGACGCCGGTTCGATATCAGACCACGGCCGCGGTCAGGCCGGCGTTGCCGCGGACATCACCTCCAGGATCAGCTCCAGCTCGGGCTGACCGGGGAGCGCGACGGGCGGCAAGTTCGGCAGTTCGCGCAGCAGGTCGAAGGAGCGGTCGATCTGAGAGCCGCGGGTGGCGGGGCCGTGCGCGCTCGCGATCACCGTCGCCCCGAGGTCACGCACGCGGTCGAGGTGCTGCTGGTACTTCGCGGGATCGAGCCAGCGGTGCCACGGGCTCAGCAAGCGCTGCACGTCGAGGAACGACTCTCTCCAGAAGTCGGCGTCGAGATCGTCGAGGTCGGTGACCTCCTGCGGTACCGTGGTGGCGAAGCTGTCGACGGCCCAGTAGACCGACGTCTTCGGATCGAACAGGCCCCGCGTCGTCGGGCTGTCGAACGTCGGCGGGACCACCGCCACGAGGTCGCGGTCGCCCGCGCGGAACCGCTCGCCGTCGTTGACGATCCGCACGCGGTCGAGCGGTACCAGCGCTTCGGCCGCGAGGCGCTCGACCATGAACCAGGTCATCACGAGCTGCGCGTTCGGGCACCGGTCGAGAACCTCGAACAGGTTCCCTGTGTGATCGTGGTCGTCGTGCGACAGGTAGATCCAACTCACGTCTCGCGGTTCGACCACGGAGAACGCCGCGTCGAACCACTCGGCGCCGATGATCCGCGAGCCGGTGTCGACGACGATCGGCTCCGATCCGGTGATCACCATCGAGTTGGCAAACAGCGCGGCGGGCGCGATGCCTTCACCGAAGAGCTGGCGCACCATATAGGTGTCGTCGGCGATCTGCTCGTTCGCCAGTTGGCGGACGGGAACGTCCAAGGCGTCCTCCCGGTCTGAATCCCGGCCCGAGTGGCCGGGGGGGCGACAGTGTCGCAGATGACGTGCGCGTTTCTTCCGCTGTAGCGTCGCTTGACGCGCGTGAAACGCGTTGCGCCGCGCACAGTGGTCGAGCTGCCACCGAGGGAGGACCGATGAAGCTCTGGAACGACGAGATCGACGCGATGCGCGCCGAGGCCCGCGAAGCGGTGGCCAACGGAATGGAGGCCGTGCGGGCGATGATCGGCGACCGCGCCGCCATCGATCCGACACTCGACCGGTTCGAGCGCGCGAAGCAGCAACGCGAGATGTTCGCGCTCAGTTTCGCTCCGGTTCCCGAAGCCGTCGACCGCGAGATCGCCGGTGTGCGGTGCCGGGTGTTCGTCCCCGAGCAGCAACCCGCGCGCGCCGTCTACCTCCACTTCCACGGTGGAGGCATGATCCTCGGCGCGCCGGAGATGAACGACGTCGCCAACCTCGACTTGTGCCGGCGCACGGGCATGGCGGTCGTGTCGGTCGACTACCGCATGGCGCCGGAGTACCCGTACCCCGCCGGACCCGACGACGGTGTCGCGGTTGCCGCGTGGCTGCTGGACCACGGCGAGGACGAGTTCGGCAGCGCCCGTATCCTCACAGGAGGCGAGTCGGCCGGCGGCTACATGGCAGCTGCGGTCTTGGTCCGCGTGCGCGACGAGCTCGGCGCCGGCGATCGCGTCGACGGTGCCAACCTCGTGTACGGCGTGTACGACTGGGGCCGTCCGCCGAGCCAACGCGGGGTGCGGCCCACGGACGTCGAGGACATCCTCGATCCGAGCGGCATCGTGTTCTTCGGCGACTGCTACCTGCCGGGGATGACCGACGAGGAACGCCGCGCGCCGGAGATCTCCACTGCGTTCGCTGACCTGTCGAAGCTGCCGCCCGCGCTGATGAGCGTCGGGACGGCCGACCACCTGCTCGACGACACGCTCGTCCTTGCCGCGCGTTGGGCCGCCGCTGGCAACGAGGTGGAACTGTTCGTGGCGCCTGACATGCCGCACGGTTTCGGCGCGTACCCGTGTGGCATCACCGACGCGTGGAACCGCGTCACGCGCGCCTGGTTCGACGACATCCTCGCCCGGCCGGCTCGGTCCTCCGTTTTGGCGTCCCCGGGTCGCGCATAGAGCGACTCGGCGGCGCCGAAACTGAGCGCCGTCAGCTCATCGAGCGGCGCAGCGCCTGGTTCGCGTTCTCGGGGAGCTCGGTGAGGGGCTCGGCGATTTCAGCGACGGTCGGCCCGACGCGCGCGGCCTCGGGCGCGAGAAGGTCGAGGTCGAAGTCGTAGAGCTTCGCCGCGTTCCGCGCCAGGATGTCCTGCAACTCGTCCGGCGGTGTGTCCGAGAACACCTGGCGCAGGTGCTCCTTGGTGAACGGATGCGTGCCTTCGTCGTGCGGGTAGTCACTGCCCCACATGAAGCGATTGGGGCCGAGCACCTCGCGCGCGGCGGCATCGGGCGGACGGGGCTGGCTCGCACCCACCCAGAAGTTCTGCTGCACGTACTCCGTCGCGGTCTTCGTCATGATGTGCTCGTCGCGGTAGCGCAGCTCGCCGATCGACTTCGTCGCACGGATGCTGTTGATCACCTGGTCGAGCTGCGCGCACACCTGCGGGATCCACGCGCATCCCATCTCGGTGAGGGCGAAGCGCAGTTTCGGGAAGCGCTCGAACACGCCGCCCAGGATCGTGTGCACGAACGGTCGCTGTGAGTAGAAGCTCGTCTCGGTGATGTAGAGCAACTGACCGACCGGCAGCGATCCGTAGTCGGGATTGCCGGTGCCGCCGTGACAGTTCACGACGATCTCGAGGTCCTGGCACACCTCCCACAGCGGGTCGTAGTACGGATCGTAGAGGGGCTTCACCCACTTGACGTCCGGGGGGACGTTCGGAAGCAGGGCCCCGCCCCGCAGGTTGTTCTCCTTGATCCACTTGGCGTCGTCGATCGCGTCGTCGACGTCGTTGAGGAAGATCTGGCCCACGCCGGCGCGGCGCTCCGGGTACTCGTTGCAGAAGTCCACCAGCCACCGGTTGTGCGCGCGGATCCCCGCGAGTCGGTGCTCGTAGTCCTCCGGGCGTGGAGGTGCCGCGAACAGTACGAAGCTCGGGAAGAACGGCGGGACGGTGTTGGGGAAGATCACCTCCCCCACGACGCCGTCGTGCTCCTCGTCGTTCCAGCGACGGTCGCTGTCCCAGTTGCGGACGCGCAGGCTCGTGTCGCGGAGGTCCTTGAACGGGTTCTTGTACTTGTTGCGCCACGCGTCGAAGTCGTCGAGGTACGCCTTGTCGAGGTACTCGCGGTACGTGGCGTGACTCGCGCCGGCGTGGGTGTCGGCCGAGATGATCGTGTAGTGATCGGTGGGGTTCATGGTCTTGGTGGCCATCAGGTCCTCCTCGATATCGCCACCAGTGCAGCACACCGAGAGCAGCGCGGCCACCCTCGGGCTTCGCCGTTTTTGCGTCAAGAACTGGTCAATGGCGACGGTCCCCGACGCCAAAACGAGGCGGGTGACGCCGCTGCGTAGGGTGTCCTGGTGGCGCCCTTCGAGGAGACCTACTTCGAAGGCGCCGATCCTGCCGACCTGGCCGTGCTCAGCCCGTCTGACCAGGTCGGCGCGGCCCGGTCCCACGTCGCGCTCGCGGAGGCATGCACGCCGGGCCGTGCCGTCGTGCGCGTGTCGAACCCCTCGCGCGAGCGTGACGGCTGGCAGTCACCGCACACCGTGATCGAGATCGTGGTCGACGACATGCCGTTCGTCGTCGACAGCGTCACCGCGCTGCTCGCGCGCGAAGGCTACGAAGTGCACCTGCTCCTGCATCCCGTGATCGACAAGCGATCGTTCGTGCACCTCGAGATCGACCGCGAGAGTGACCAGGCCGTTCTCGATGCTCTCGCGGAGTCGATCGAGTCGGTGCTGGACGACGTGCGCGCCGCGGTTTCCGACTGGGACCCGATGCTGGCGCGTGCACGCGAGCTCGCCGCCGGACTCCGCAGGGCTCGGCCAGCACATTCGGACACGGCGGACGTGGCCGAGGCCGCGGAGTTCCTGGAGTGGCTCGCTGACGAGCACTTCACGTTCATCGGCGCGAGCGACGACGCGGGCCACGAGACGCTGGGCGTCGCGCGGAGGAGACTCCCGTCGGGGCAGCCGGCTCTCGATCGCAGGCCGGCGGTCCTCACGCTGACGAAGACGTCCGAACGGTCGACCGTGCACCGCGCGGTTCCACTCGACTTCGTGGGCGTCAAGCTTCACGACCGGTCCGGTGCTGTCGTCGGCGAGTACCGCTTCTTCGGCTTGTACACCGCGGACGTGTACAGCGTGACGACTGACGAGGTACCAGTGGTGCGTCGGAAAGCGGCGGCGGTCGTGGCCCGGGCCGGGTTCTCTCAGATGAGCCACGACGCGCGCACGCTGGTGAACGTGCTCGAGACGCTCCCGCGAGACGAGGTTCTCCGTTGCTCGGTCGACGAGCTCTTCGAGCTCGCCATGGGAGTCGTGCACTTGGGCGAGCGACGTCGTGTGCGGCTCTTCGTCGTGCCCGACGACTCGCGCCGATTCGTGTCGTGCCTCGTCTACGTCCCGCGCGACCGCTACACGACACCCGTGCGCGTCGCGATCCTCGACGCGCTGCGACGTGCGTACCAGAGCGACGAAGCCGACTTCACCGTCCTCGTGAGCGATTCCGTGCTGGCTCGGCTGCACATCGTCGTGCAGGCCCCCGCGCGCGTCGACGTGGGCCGCGACGCGCTCGAGGCCGAGCTCGGCGCGATCGCCCGCGGGTGGACTGACGAGCTGCGCGACGCGCTCGTGGCCGCGCGCGGCGAGGAGCCCGGCCTCGATGCGTTCCGCGCGTGGGGTGACGCCTTTCCTCCCTCCTACCAAGCCGACGTGACGTCTGAGGAGGCGGTCGCGGATATCGCCGCGCTCGACGCGGCTGACGACCTCGCCGTCCGGCTGGTCGGCACGCCCGGCGACGACAGCGTCGCGCGCCTGAAGCTGTACCGCACCGGCGCGCCACTCCTGCTGTCCGACGTCATGCCGGTGCTCGAACATCTCGACGTCACCGTCGTCGACGAGCGGCCGTACGTGATCGCCCGCCCGGGAACGACACCACGCGCGATCTACTCCTTCACGGTGCAAGCCACCTCCGGTGACCCACTCGCCGATCCCGAAGCCCAAGCTCGTGTCACGCAACTCTTCCTGGGCGTCTGGGCCGGTGGCATCGAGAACGACTCGCTCAATCGCCTCGTGGTCCGCGCGGGCCTCACGGCGCGAGGTGTCGTGCTCCTCCGCGCGCTCGTGAAGTACCTGCGACAAACCGGTGTGCGCTTCACGGAGGCACTTTTTGCCGACGTTCTCGCGGCCAACCCTCGTGCTGCCGCGCTCATCGTGGATCTCTTTGCCGCGCGATTCGATCCCGGAGTAGCCGAGGACGACCGCGACCGCCGCACGGCCGAGGTGGCCGGGCAGTTGCGGTCCGCTATCGACGTCGTCGAGAGCCTCGACGAAGATCGCATTCTGCGCACGCTCGACGAGCTCGTGCAGGCGGTCGTGCGCACCAACGCGTACACCGCGTCCGCGAGCGAGTACCTCGCCTTCAAGTTGGATCCGACGACGCTCTCCTTCCTCCCGGAGCCGCGTCCGCAGCACGAGGTCTGGGTGTACTCACCGCGCGTCGAAGCGGTGCACGTGCGGGCCGGCGACATCGCGCGCGGCGGCATCCGGTGGTCGGACCGGCGCGACGACTTCCGCACCGAGATCCTCGGGCTCATGAAGACCCAGACGGAGAAGAACGCCGTCATCGTGCCCGTGGGCGCCAAGGGCGGATTCGTGGTGAAGCGGCCACCCGCCGACTCGTCCGTGCTCCGCGAGGAAGTCGTGGCGTGCTACCGCACGTTCGTGCGAGGTCTCCTCGAGCTCACCGACAACCTCGTCGACGGTTCGGTCGTCGCGCCGCCCGACGTGGTCCGCTACGACCAGGACGATCCCTATCTCGTGGTCGCGCCCGACAAGGGAACCGCATCGTTGTCGGACGTCGCCAACGAGCTCGCTACCGAACGTGGCTACTGGCTCGGAGACGCCTTCGCGTCGGGCGGCTCCTCGGGCTACGACCACAAGGCCATGGGCATCACTTCCCGGGGCGTGTGGGTCTCGGTTCGTGCGCACTTCCGTGCCGCGGGCGTCGACGCCGACAGCGCCGAGCTCACGACGGTCGGGATCGGAGACATGTCGGGTGACGTCTTCGGCAACGGGATGCTGCGCTCGCAGCACCTGAAGCTGGTTGCCGCGTTCGACCGCGGTCATGTGTTCCTCGATCCTGCTCCCGACCCCGAGGCGAGCTATCGGGAACGTCGTCGCCTGTTCGACCTCCCCAGATCATCGTGGGCCGACTACGACCCGCCCGTCATCTCGGCAGGCGGAGGCGTGTTCGCGCGTTCCGCGAAGTCGATCCCCATCTCACCCCCGGTACGCGCCGCGCTCGGCATCGAGGACGCGCGGGACACGATGACACCTGACGAGTTGATCTCCGCGATCCTCCGGGCACCCGTCGATCTGCTGTGGAACGGCGGCATCGGCACGTTCGTGAAGGCGAGCACCGAGAGCCACGCCGACGTCGGCGATCGGGCGAACGACGCGATCCGCATCGACGCCACCGACCTCCGCTGCCGCGTCGTTGCCGAGGGCGGCAACCTCGGGCTCACCCAGCTCGCACGAGTTGAGTACGCGCTGACCGCGTCGCCGTTCCGGAACGGTGCCGACGGGAGGGCCAACACCGACGCCATCGACAACTCGGCCGGCGTCGACTGTTCCGACCACGAGGTCAACATCAAGATCCTCCTGCAGGGCGCGATCTCCGCCGGAGAGCTGCAGGCCGCCGATCGCGCCCCGCTGCTCGCGTCGATGACCGACGAGGTGGCCGCCCTCGTGCTCGCGGACAACGAGGCGCAGACGACCGCGCTCGGGATCGCGGCGGTCGAGGCACCGCAACTCGTCGGTGTCCACGCTCGTCAGATCGACCGGCTCGAGCACGCGGGAGTGCTGGACCGGGCGCTGGAGCAGCTTCCCGACCGCAAAGCCCTCCAGGAGCGCCATGCCCTGCAGCGAGGGCTCACGTCACCCGAGCTCGCCGTGCTCCTCGCGTTCACGAAGCTCGAGCTGCAGCAGGCGCTCGTGGCGTCCGACGTACCCGACGATGCGTACCTCGAACGAGACCTCCTGGC
Source organism: Actinomycetota bacterium (assembly GCA_046727575.1). GTDB lineage: Bacteria > Actinomycetota > Acidimicrobiia > IMCC26256 > DASPTH01 > DASPTH01. The sequence goes on along the minus strand of JBKPCV010000056.1, from coordinate 4,463 downwards.
CTACTTCCCGGCACCGCTGCGCGAGCGCTTCCCGAAGCGCATCATGGCGCATCCCCTCCGGCGCGAGATCACGGCGACGGTCGTTGCGAACGCGATCGTCAACCGCGCCGGCATCAGCTTCATGTCGCGTCTCACCGACGAGCTCGGTACCAGTCTCCCCGTCATCGCTCGCGCGCACGTGGCCGCGCGCGATCTCTTCGACATGGTCGATGTGTGGGCCACAATCGACGCGCTCGGCCTCGCGGTGCCGGCGTCGACACAGGCCGCGATGTTCCTCGCCCTTCGCCGGCTCGTCGAACGGAGTGCACGGTGGCTGGTCCGCAACGGAGACGAGCTCGATCTCGAGCGCATCGTCTCGCGGTTCCGAGATCCGGTGCGAACGCTCCTGGCGCAGCTCCCCGACCTCGTCGTGGGCGAGGCTGCGGACCGGCTGGCGGCCGACGCCCGCCGGCTGCGCGACGACGGTGTGCCTGACGCGTTGGCATCGCGCGTCGCCGGCTTCGAAGCCGCCGCGTCCGCGCTCCCGATTGCCGACATCGCCTCCGCCGTCGACGCGAGCGTCACGGACGTGGCGCGCGTCTACTTCAGCCTCGCCGACCGCCTGCGCATGGATTGGCTCCGCGACCGCATCGGCGAGCTGCCACGCACTGATCGCTGGCAGACCGAGGCTCGCGCCGCATTGCGCGACGACCTGTCGGACACCAAGCGTGCGCTCACCGAGGCGGTGCTCCGCGACGCCAGCGCAACGACTCATGCCGCTCGGAGCCCGGACGCCCGCGTGCAGAGCTGGATGGCGGCGCACGAGGCGGCGGTGACGCGCGCGCTCACCGAGCTGAGCGACATCGAGGCGGCCGGTGTCTTCGACCTCGCCACGCTGGGCGCGGCGCGCCGCGAGCTGCGTGAGCTGGTCAGCGAGCGCGGGCTCGACGCGTCATCCGTCTGACGCGGTCGGCGAACAGCGCGGCCCTTGCCGCGTTCGCGCCGCACGCGCCGTGTACGCCGCCGCCCGGGTGGGCGGAGGCCGACGCCAGGAACAGGCCGCGCACCGGTGTCTCGGCGCGGCCGAGCCCTGGTACCGGCCGGAACACGAGCTGTTGGGAGAACGCCATCGTGCCGCCGCCGAGCGCCCCGCCGACGAGGTTGGCGTCGAGCGCCTCGAGCGCCGGTGGCGCGAGCAGGTGCCGCGCGGTGATCAGCGCCCGGAACCCGGGCGCGTGCTCCTCGATCACCGCTTCGAGCCGGTCCGCGAACCGCTCGGCGTCGGCTGCGCTCCACGTGCCCGTGAGCTCGCCGGCCGCGTCACCCCGCGGCTCGTGCGGGACATGCGTGTAAGCCCACACGGTCTCGGTGCCGGGCGGCGAACGTGTGGGGTCCGCCTTGTTCATCTGCCCGATCAGCACGAACGGGTGCGCCGGGATCAGACCGCGCCCGAGGTCAGCGCTGTACGCGATGACACGCTCCATGCTGTCGCAGAGGTGCACGGTGCCGGCGTCCCTCGCGGCCTCGACGCGCCACGGGATCGAGCCCGACAGCGCCCAGTCGATCTTGAACGTCCCGTGGTCCCACTCGAAGTTGTCGATGGCCCGCACGAAACGAGGGGAGAGATGTTCTTCGCCGACGAGACTGCGGTACAGGGCCGGCGCGGCCGTGTCGGCGATGACGCCAAGCGGCGCGTCGATCGTCTCGCCGCTGGCGACTTCGACCCCGACCGCGCGCTTGCCACGTACGACCACCCGCTTGACACGCGACGAGCACCGGAGCTCGCCACCACGTGCCTCGAGCCGACAAACGAGCGCGGCGGTGAGCTGCCCGGCACCACCCTCGGGAACCGGGAAGCCGTGCTGTTGGCCGAGGCACGTCAGGAACCATCCGAGGAACCCGCTCGGCGGCGCGTCAGGATCGACGTCGCTGTGCAACGCATTGCCCGCGACCAAGAGCGCGCCGCCCTCGCCGTCGAACTGTTCCTCGCCGAGGCGGCGCACCGACAACAGGGCGGTACGCGCGAATTCGAGCGCGCCCCGCGGACCGAGCGTGAGCGCGAGCCGCGTCGCGCCCCGCACGGGAGGGAAAGGCGTGATCATCGCCGTCATGAGCGGGTCGGCGATGCGTTCGTAGCTCGCGTAGACATCGCGCCAGGCATCACCGTCTTTCCGCGCGTACTCCTCGAGCGACTGCGCGGTCTCGCCGACCGCCGTCGACAACACCGCGCAGCGACCGTCGGCGGTCGGGTGCGCGAGCACGAGTGGTGCGCGGCGCCATCGCAGTCCGTACGTGGTGAGGTCGAGCGACTTCATGACCGGCGACGACATGCCGAGCGGGTAGAACGCGCTGAAGACGTCGTGGACGAAGCCGGGATGCGTCAGCTCTGCGCTGCGCACCGCGCCTCCCGGTTCGGGCTGCGCCTCGAGCACGAGCACCTTCCACCCGGCGTCGGCAAGCAGGTTCGCCGCGACCAGTCCGTTGGGACCCGCGCCGATCACGACCGCGTCCGGTTGCACCCGAGCGACGGTACCCGAACCGTCGCGCGCTCGGTAGGTTCGCAAACCATGATCGGCGGCGATCGCGTGCAGGAGGCGGCGCGACGCACGTGGGACGTGGTGGTCGTCGGCGGCGGACACAACGGGCTGGCCGCCGCCGCGTACCTCGGTCGTGCCGGCCGCTCCGTGCTGGTCCTCGAGCGCCGGCCCCGGCTCGGCGGCGCCTGCACGTCGGAACGGCCCTTTGCCGATGCGCGCTTCGTGATGAGCCCGTGCGCGTACCTCGTCGGTCTGCTGCACCCGCTCGTGATCGCGGAGCTGGACCTCGCACGCCACGGCTACCGGTCCTTCGTGTGCGACCCGACGCAATGGACGCCGTTCGACGACGGCACGTCGCTCACGCAGTGGCGCGACCCGGCGGCTACGGCGCGTGAGGTCGAAGCGCTCGCGCCGCGCGACGTCACTGGTTTCCTCGCCTACGACTCGCTCTTCGACCGCATCCGTGCGGTGCTGCGCGAGGGGCCCCGCGACACCTGGGTCGGCGACGCGCCCAACCGTGCCGAGCTCGAGGAGCTCTTCGCCGACGACCCTGAAGCGCTCGACGTCGTACTGCACGCGTCCGTCGCCGACGTCGTCGAGCGACACGTGCGCGACCCTCGACTGCGCGCCGCCCTCCACGGACAGGGGATCATCGGGACCTTCGCCGGGCCGCGCGATCCCGGCACTGCGTGGATCCACGCCCATCACCGCCTCGGCCTCCTCGGCGGTTGGGGCTACGTCGAGGGCGGCATGGGACGGGTCTCGGAGTGCCTTGCCGAGGCGGCTCGCGAGGCCGGCGTCGCCATCCGCACCGACGCGGAAGTGGTCGGCATCGCCCCGGGGGAGTGCGTACGCCTCGACGACGGTGAGACCGTGCGCGCGCGGGCCGTCGTCGCGAACGCCGACCCCAAGCGAGCCCTTGCACTCGTCGAAGGAGACGTGCCGTCGGCGTTCGCCGCCCGCGTCAGGGAGTGGCGCACCGACAGCCCGGTCGTGAAAGTGAACTGCGCGCTGTCGCGGCTCCCGACGTTCTCGGCGGCCGGCGCGCAACCGGTGCACCGCGCCCAGGTCGAGATCACCGCGAGCATCGACGAGACCCAAGCGGCCTGTGCCACTGCCCGTGCCCGGCACGCCGCGCCGACCTGGTGTGAGCTCTACTTCCAGACCGCGTACGACCCATCCGTGGCACCGCCGGGCGCCGGGACGATGAGCGTCTTCGCGCAGTACGCCCCGTACGAGCTCGAGGGCGGGTGGGACGCCGAGCGCGAACGGGTCGGCGACGCGGTGCTCGCTCTGGTTGCTCGGCACGCGCCCGACGTCGCGGAGTGCATCGTCGCCCGTGAGGTGCTCGCTCCGCCGGACGTCGAGGCGCGCGTGGGTCTCACGGGAGGCCACATCTTCCAGGGCGAGTGTCTGCCCGACCAGATGTGGGACCGGCGCTTCAGCCCGCGGACGCCGCTGCCGGGCCTGTATTTCTGCGGCGCGGCGACGCATCCGGGCGGGAGCGTGATCGGCGTCAACGGCCGCAATGCCGCCGCAGCAGTGCTCGCGGACCTTGCCCCCGGGGTATCTTCAGCCGTATAGTCCGATAGGTACGGTCTAGGGAGGAAACGGGCGACTTCTCCCTCGCGCTCCGGAGCCCCGCGGACCCGGCAACTACGTTGCCACCCCGAGCACGCCACCGTGCAGTCCCCGGCGGCGTCTCTCTTCCCCCCAATCCAAAGCCCCTCTCCGCGCGCGCGGGCGAGGGGCGCCCAGCCCAGAAAGGAATCAGCCCCATGCGCAAGCGGACGCTCTTGACCGTCGCTCCGCTCTGCGTCGTGGCGCTCGCGGCCGGCGCAGCCGCCGCGGCACCCAACGGCGAGGAGCACGTCAGCGACGCAAAGCTCGACAAACTCCATGCGGTGCGGCCGATCGCCGCTTCCCCGAACGATTTCGGCCTCTCGG
>JBKPCV010000055.1:0-8700 GCA_046727575.1 Actinomycetota bacterium | reverse complement strand
GTACAGCGACGACCCGCCCCAGGTTGTATCCGCCCTCGCCCGCGGGCTGGGCCGTGCCCCAGATCACGTCCTCCACCTCGGCGGGGTCGAGCTCGGGGACCTTCTCGAGCAGCGCCCCGAGGATCGTGGCGCTGAGGTCGTCGGGGCGGCAGTCGACCAGGGATCCCTTGCCTGCGCGCCCGATGGGAGTGCGGGCCGTGGCAACGATGACGGCATCCATGTGATCCTCCTGCAGCCGATCGGGGCAGACTTTCCCCCGTGAACGTGGCCGGCATCCTACTGCTGTCCTTTGTCGTCGGCTCAGTGCCGGTCATGAACATCGCGGCTCGACGTCTGCACGGTGTCGACCTCCGCGAGTTCGGTGGCGGCACGGTCTCGGGTACCGCGCTCTACCGACTCGCAGGTTTCCTGCCGCTCGCGGTTGCGGGTTGCTTCGACGTCGCGAAAGGGATGGTCGGTCCGCTGCTCGCGGGCGATCGCGCGATCGTGGCCGCGTTCGCCGGAGGAGTCGCGGTCGTCGGGCACAACTGGTCACCGTTCCTGCGCGGTCAGGGTGGGCGCGGAATCGCGCCCGCGCTCGGTGCGCTGATCGTCACTGCATGGCCGGGTGCCGTCGTTCTGGTTCTCGGGCTCCTTGCGGGCAAGCTCGTCGACGAGACCGCGCTCGGCGCGCTCGCAGCCGAGATCTCACTTGCGCCGGTGCTCGCGATCGTGATCGGAGCAGAAGCCGCACTCGCAGGAGCGGCCATCGCGTTTCCGATGCTGCTGAAGCGTGTGCTCGGTAACTCGCAACCGACGACGGATCGGCGGCGTGTCTATCTCCATCGGCTGCTCTACGACACAGACTCGAGGAAGCAGGCGCCGTGACGCTGGGCGCGCTGGTTCGGCGCGAGGGCTATCGAGACCTGCTCATCGGTCAAGGGGTCTCCGCGCTCGGCGACTGGATGGGCACGGTCGCCCTCATGGCGCTCGTGCTCGAGCTCACCAACTCTCCGATCGCGGTTGGCGGGATCCTGACGCTGCGGTTGCTTCCCGCGGCGATCGGTGGGCCGCTTGCGGCGCGCGCTGCTACGCGTTGGGATCGCCGCAAGACAATGCTGGCAATGGACGCGACGCGCGCCGGCATGATCGCGCTCGTGCCGCTCGTACGCGGGTTGTGGTGGGTCTATCTGTGGGGTTTCCTCGTCGAGGTCGCCAGCATCGTGTTCCTCCCTGCGCGCGACGCGTCGATCCCCGATCTCGTCGACGACGACGACGAGCTCCCGCTTGCCAACGGCCTCATCCTGGGCACGTCCTACGGCAGCATTCCGGTCGGCGCTGGGCTCTTCGCGGCGGTGGCGGCACTGCCGATCGAGATCGGCGGACGGCCGTTCGCGCTCGTGTTCTTCATCGACGCGCTGACGTTCCTCGTTTCCTTCTTCTGCGTCGCGCGTCTCACCCAGCTCGGTCAAACGGCTGCAGCGGTAGACGGCGAGCCGGGCGGGCGCTTCCTCGACGCGTTGCGAATTCCACTGGTTCGCGCCGTGACGCCCGCGGCGTTCGCGGTTTCTCTCGGGCTCGGGGCACTCTTCTCGCTCGGCATCGTGTTCGTGCACGACGTGCTCCACGCGTCCGACGCCGAATTCGGGGTTTTGATCGCCCTGTTCGGAGTGGGTGCCGCAATCGGGCTCGTTGTCTTGCAGCGCATGCCACACGGTGACCTCCTCGCGCGCACGCGCTACGGCGTCGCGTACATCGGCGCGGTGATCGCGGCGTTCAGCATTGCGTCGTCGCTCTGGCTGGCGTGGTTCGGCGCCGCCGCGTTCGGCGCCGGCGCCGCGTATTCACTGTCGGCGGGTATGGGCGCGATCCAGTCGCGGCTCGATGGTCGACAGCGCGTGCTCGCGTTCGCGGTCTTCCACGTGGTGCTCCGCGTCGGGCTCGGCTTGAGTGCGATAGGCGCGGGTGTCGCCGGCGATCTCATTGCCACGGTGAGGTGGCCCGTCATTGGTACGCTGCAGTCGTCGCGCGTCGTGCTGCTGTGCGCGGGACTCTTCGTATTCCTGAGTTCGTTCATGGTTCGGGTACCGCAGATGCGCGACTTCGAAAGTCCACCGTGACCGTTGCCATCGTCACCGATAGTGCCGCCGCGGTTCCTGCACATCTCGCGGCGCGCCACAACATCACCGTGGTCCCCATGTGGATCCACGCTGCTGGGACGACGATCGCGGAGGGATCCCGTCCGCTCGGCGAGCTCCTCGGTGACGAGCGCGTCACCACCTCGGCGCCCACACCCGGGGACTTCGAGGCTGCGATCCGCCATCGGCTCGACGAGGGGGCCGACGCGGCCGTCGTCCTCACGATCACGGCGCGGATGAGCGCGTCGCACCACGCCGCCACGGTGGCGGCTCGTGAGATCGGCGATCGTGTCCACGTCGTCGACACGACCACCGCCGCCGGCGGGCAAGCTCTGGTCGTGATGGCCGCCGCCGAGCGCGCCGCGAAGGGCACACCGATCGACGCGGTTGTCCGCTCCGCTCGTGACGTTGCCACGCGTGTCCGTTTGCTGGGGATGGTGCCGCACCTCGAGCACCTCGTACGCGGCGGGCGGGTACCCGGTATCGCCGGTCGCGCGGGACGCGTGCTCGGAATCAACCCTTTGTTCGAACTGCGCGACGGGCGCGTGAAGCGACTGCGTCCGGCGATCGGCTCCGAGGCCGCAGTCGAGCGCATGGTCGCGCGGTTCCGCCGGTCGCGCGTACCGGGGGCGCGAGCACACGTGTCTACATTGCACGCGCTGGCGCCCGACGGCGCCGCCGCGATCCTGCAACGCCTCGAGGACGACGTCGGTGTCGATGTGGCCGACGGATTCGTCAGTGAGTTCGGGCCCGTGATGGTCGTGCACACCGGCCCGGGATTGCTCGGCCTGGCATGGTGGTGGGACGAGCGCGCGCAACGTGCCTGATGGCGCGACCGCGTCACCCTACGATCCTGTTCGATGTCCGACCCGTCCAACGAGCGGCCGCCGCTCGACGTGCCCGATGAGCGCCGGCGTCGTCTCGGCGACGTCGAGGAGCTGCGTGCCGCCGGCATCGATCCCTATCCGGTGCGGTTCGACCGTGACCGCACCCTCCGTGAGTTGCGCGCCGAGTTCGGTGACCTGCCGGCGGGTACGGAGACCGAGAGCACCGTTCGGGTGGCGGGACGGATCCTGCTGATCCGTCGTCAGGGCAAGCTGACGTTCGCCACCATGCGCGATCAATCCGACAGCGTGCAGCTGTTCGTCTCGAGCGACGTTGTGGGGGCGGAAGCACACCGTCGGTTCGACCAGCTCGACCGCGGCGACTGGGTCGGTGTGGAGGGAACGGTTCTGACGACGCGCCGGGGCGAGCTGTCGGTCAAGGTTCGGTCGTTCGTGCTGCTCGCCAAGGCATTACGGCCGCTTCCCGACAAGTGGCACGGTCTTGCCGACGTCGACACGCGCTTCCGGCAACGCTACGTCGACCTCGTCGTGAACCCCGACGTCCGTCGCGTCTTCGAGGTGCGGTTCGCCGCGGTCGCCGCGATCCGGCGATTGCTCGAGGAGCGCGGGTTCGTCGAAGTGGAGACGCCCACGCTGAGCCTGGAGCTCGGAGGCGCGACGGCGCGGCCGTTCGTCACGCACCACAACGCACTCGACCTCGACCTCTACTTGCGCATCGCCACGGAGCTGCACCTGAAGCGCCTGGTGGTCGGCGGTTTCGAGCGGGTCTTCGAGATCGGGCGTGTCTTCCGCAACGAAGGCATCGACACCACCCACAACCCCGAGTACACGCTGCTTGAGGCGTACCAGGCCTTCGCGGACTACCACGACATGATGGAGCTCACCGAATCACTCGTCGTCGCCGCGGCGCGCGCGGCGCTCGACGGTGGCACCACCGTGCAGATCCGGGGCGAGAAGGTCGACCTTGCGGAGCCGTGGCCGCGCATCACGATGGTCGACCTGATCCGTGAAAGAGTCGGCGTCGACATTCGCCCGTCGATGGCGGTCGACGACGCTCGCGCGGTGCTCGACGAGCTCGGGCTCCACTACGAGCCGTGGTGGGGTTCGGGTCGGCTCACCCACGAGGTGTACGACAAGCTCGCGGAGCCGACGATCGTGCGGCCGACGTTCGTGCTCGACCACCCGCGCGAGACGTCACCGCTCGCCCGTGCACACCGCGACGATCCAACGCTCGTGGAGCGGTTCGAGCCGATCGTCGACGGCACGGAGCTGGGAAACGCCTACAGCGAGCTCAACGACCCGATCGAACAGCGCAAGCGGTTCGAAGCCGAAGCGCGTGCGCGCGCTGCGGGGGACGTCGAGGCCGGTACCGTCGACGACGACTACCTGCGCGCGCTCGAGTACGGGTTGCCCCCGACCGGCGGGATGGGACTTGGTGTCGACCGCCTCGCGATGATCCTCGCCGGCGTCACCTCCATCCGCGAGGTGATCCTCTTCCCGACGCTTCGCCCCGAGCAGTAGGCGCTACCGGGAGACGAGTTCCTCGCTCACTTCCCACAGCCTCCGGGCCGCGTCGTCGTCGAGCGCGGCGTCGCTCGGTACGACCGGCGCGCACTTCACCCAGTACGTGCCGGTGATTCCTTCGACGGCCGGGTCTGATGCCACGTAGATCGACGTCTTCGCGCCCTGCTCGGAGCTCAGGGCGAACGGCCGAGCGAACGGCATCCCGATCCTGCCAATGACGCCGAAGTCGCCGTCGCGACCGAAGCGGCTGGCGACGAAGCCGGGGTGGACGACGTTGGCGGTCACGCCGGTGCCGTCGAGCCGGCGCGCGAGTTCGCGGGCGAACAAGATGTTGGCGAGCTTCGACTTCGAGTACACGCTGAAGCCGCGGTAGTGCGTGCTCTGCAGGTCGTCGAAGTCGAGGCCCTTGCGCGCACTCTTGTGCGCATCCGACGCAACGACCACGACGCGAGAGGGCGCGCTCGCAATCAAACGGTCGCGTAGCAGCTCGGTGAGCAGGAAGTGACCGAGGTGGTTCACCTGGAACGTGGTCTCGTAGCCATCCTCGGTGACGCGGCGCGAGCCCAACACGAGGCCGGCGTTGAGGATCAACACGTCGAGGCGGTCGTACTGCGCGAGGAATGCAGCCGCGAACTCGCGGACGGATGCGAGGCGCGCGAGGTCGAGCGCCATCACGTCGACCGCGTCGTTTCCGCTCCGCTGTCGGATGTCGACGACGGCGTCGCGTCCGCGTTCGGCATTGCGCGACGTGATCACGACGTGTGCGCCCATCCGCGCCAGTCCGACCGCAGTTTCTTTCCCGATGCCGGCGTTCCCGCCGGTGATCAACGCGAGCTTGCCCGCCATCTCGTCGGTCATGGGAGGAGCGTATGCACCGTACAATGCGCTGTTCCTCGTCAGGTCGCCACAAGGAGCCACGGTTCATGGACATGCTCGTCTGCACGATGAACGACCTTGTTTTGTCGCGGAGAGAGCGACTCTGCGCCGGGACGCCGAGCCGAGCGACCGCATCGCAGGTACTCTGCCGCGCAGCGAGCCGTGGCCCGAGCGAGCTCTTCGCGTACGGCACCGCCGTGCGCGTCAGCAAGCTCTGATCTTCGCGTGGACCGTCTGCCCCTCGACGGGGTGCGGGTCATCGATCTCACTACGGTCGTGTCGGGTCCCTACGCGAGCCTGCTCCTCGCGGATCTCGGCGCTGACGTGATCAAGGTCGAAGCGCCACGGGGCGACATCGCGCGCCATCTCGGACCGCACGTCAACCGCGGCATGAGCGCGGTGTTTCTCAACTGCAACCGCAACAAGCGCAGTGTCGTGCTCGACCTCGGCACCGACGACGGCCGGCGCATGCTGAAGGCGCTCACCGACCGCGCCGACGTCTTCGTCACCAACATGCGGCCTGATGCGCTCGAGAAGTGTGGTGCGGACGCGGACACGCTCCGGGCCGGTCACCCGGAGCTTGTGCACTGCACGGTGCGCGGCTTCGGATCGGACGGGCCGTACGCAGCCCTGCCGGCGTACGACGACATCGCGCAGGCGGTGTCGGGTCTCGCGGCCCAGCAGGAGTGGATGGCAGGTACTCCGCAGTACGTCGCGAGCGCGGTCGGCGACAAGGTGTCCGGCCTCACCGCTGCCTTGGCGATCGTCGCAGCACTCCACGGTCGGACGGCGACGGGCGAAGGTGCGACGGTCGAGGTGCCGATGGCGGAGACGCTCGCAGCGTTCGGCCTCGTCGAGCACCTCTGGGGGCGCGTCTTCGATCCGCCGCGGGGTGAGGCGCGGTACCCGCGCATGTCGTCGCCGCTCCGGCGGCCGTTCCCGACTGCTGACGGCTGGCTCTCGGTCGTCGTGTACAGCGACCAGAACTGGCATCGCTTTTTCGATCTCATCGGGATGCCGCACCTCACGGAGGAACCTCGCTTCGCAACACTGGCGAAGCGGACTGAGCACCTCGACGAGCTGTACACGCTCGTTGGTGACCATCTGCGCGGCGACACCACGGCCAACTGGTTCGCGCGTCTCACGGAGGCACGCATCCCTGCGGTGCCGTACAACCGTGTCGACGATCTCTTCGACGACCCACACCTCCGCGCGATCGGGTTCTGGCAAACGGTCGAGCACCCCACCGAAGGACCGCTGCTGCAATACGTCACGCCCATCCGCTTCGACGGCGAGCGCCCTCCGCTCGGCCGTTACGCGCCGCAACTCGGTGCGGACACCGATGCGCTCCTGGAGGAGCTCGATGACAGCGGAGGCGCCGATCGCTAGAGCCGAGCACGCGCGGCGCAGGTACCTCCACGACGGGTCGCTCGCTGCGGTCCGGGATACCCGTACCGCGGGCGCTGCTCGCGTGCGCCGCAGCGAGGCGTACGCCGGGGCGGCATTTGGAGCGGCCCGGCGGCGAAGCCGCCAAGAGCGGGAAAGCTAGTTCTTGTCGGCGTCGAGCCACTGGTCGATCGGCGCGTAGTCGTCCCGGATCATCGGGGCAGTGCCGACGAAGCGATCGAGCGCTTCGCCTTCCAGGACGACGTCACCGTGGCGAAAGACGCGCTGGTCGAGCGCGGCCCGGTCCAGGCGCCTGTCGGACGCGACCAACACGAGGTTGCCACCGAAGAAGCCGTCGAGCGTCGGTTTCGGCGCGATGACGGCGACCCAGGCGAACTGCTCGCGGAAGGTCGCCAGCTCGGCGCGTGCGAAACGGAACGGTGGGTAGTCGATCACGTTCGCGACATACAGCCCGCCGGGACGGAGCACCCGGTGGATGTCGCGCACGAACTCGCGCGTCGAGAGGTGCCACGGAACCGAGAGGCTGGCGAAGGCGTCGCCGACGACAAGGTCGGCCGAATTGGTGCGGCGCGTGCGGATACCGATGCGGGCGTCGCCGATCCGGACCCGCAGCGCGTCGGACGTCCGGAGGCCGAGCTTCTCGCGGCCGGTCTCGAGCACCTTCGGGTCGATCTCGAGCACGGTGTTGCGCGTGCCGGGATATTCGGCCGCGAGGTAACGGGGCATCGTGAAACCGCCACCGCCGATGTGCAGGGCGTCGAGCGCGCGTTGGTCGGGCCAGGCCACCGCGACTGCGTCGCTGAAGGATTTGACGTAATCGAAGTCGAGATACGTGGGATCTTTGAGGTCGACGTAGCTGTGCATGAGGTCATCGAGCCACAGGATGCGGCCGCTCGGCCGCAGCGTGTCGCGCTCGACCCGGATGCAGTAGTACGCGCTCTCGACCTGGCATGGTTCGTCGGTGGTTGCCGCGATCGTCGCGACCGCGCCCGCGAGGACGGCGAGCACGACGAGGACGGTGCCGTCGCGCCGCGCGAGCCAGAGTCCCAAGGCGCCGCCGATGCCCACCAACGTCCCGCCGATGGCGTAGATCAACGTGCGGGTGGGAGTCGATGCGACGAGCACGAAGCCGGTGACGAACGTGCCGACGAGCGCACCGAACGTGGAGATGCCGCTCAGGCGCCCGACGACGCCCCCGGTGCGGTGGAGGTCGTGCAGCTGAAGCTTCACGACCATCGGCGTCACCGCGCTCAAGACGAGCGCGGGGAGGAAGAAGCCCGTGAACGCGAGGAAGAGCGTGGTGCCCCTGCCGCCCTCGGTTGCCTGGTCGCCGAGCGCGCGGACGGCGGGCACGGTGAACAGCGCGAGCACACCGCCGAGGGCGATGGTCGGCCCGAGGAGGCGACGCGGACTGATCCGGTCGGCGAGCTTGCCACCGGCCCACGCCCCCGCCGCGATGCCCGCGAGCACCGTCCCGATGATCGACGTGTACGTCTCGAGGCTGATGCCGACGTACGGGGCGAGCAGCCGCCCGGCGAGGATCTCGAGCATGAGGACCGCGGCCGAGCACACGAACACGACCGCGGCCGCGAGGAGCGCCGGCATCGGCGCAGTTTCCTACACGCGTCGCGTCGCCCGCGCGCGCCGCTGGCACGTCATCGCGTTGGCCTACTGGATGGGTCGCTCAACTGCGAGCCGGGATACCCGGCTCGCGGACGTTTCGCTCCTGCTCGTTGGGTCGCTCAACTGCGAGCCGGGATACCCGGCTCGCGGACGTTTCGCTCCTACTCGTTGGGTCGCTCAACTACGAGCCGGGACACCCGGCTCGCGGCCGTTTCGCTCCTACTATCGGCGCCCGTGGCGGTTCGACCGACGACCGACGAGTTCGACGACGTTGTCCTCGAGACGATCGACCTCGCAACGCGAGACGG
>JBKPCV010000054.1:0-64303 GCA_046727575.1 Actinomycetota bacterium | reverse complement strand
GGCGCGCGCGTCACCGTCGCCGCGCGCCGGAAGGATGCTGCCGAAGCCGCGGCCGGTTTCGTCGAGGGCGGCGCGGTGGTGCGGCTCCTCGACTGTGACGTGAGCGGGTTCGACCTGGTCGTGAACGCCACGCCAGTCGGTATGCAGGGTGAGCAACCTGTCATCGACGCGAACCGGCTCCACCCCCGGCAGTTCCTCGTCGACACGGTGTACCACCCGGCCGAGACACCACTGTTGGCCATCGCGCGCGCCCGCGGCGTGCCGGGCGCGAACGGGCTCGGCATGCTCGTGCACCAGGCCGCGCTGGCGTTCGAGCTGTGGACGGGCGTCGACGCGCCGCTCGAGGCCATGCGCGCCGCAGCATCACGCCAACCCGGCTCGTGACCGCGACGCTGGCGTTCGCGCTGGGCGCGGTCGGCCTCGCGGTGGGATGGCTGCTGGATCCGGTGATCACGCGCGTGCCGCACCGGCAACCCGTCTCGGGGCCGGTCGACGACGAATCGATCGCGCCGTCCTCGGACACGGGACGAGCAGTGGTGAGCGCCGTGTGCGGTGTGTTGTTCGGCGGGTTGGCCGCGCGCTTCGACGGGTCATGGGCGCTCCCTGCCTATCTCGTGCTCGCAGCCGCTCTGGTCGCGCTCTCCGCGATCGACCTCCAGCACTACATCCTCCCGAATCGAATCGTGTACCCGCTCGCCCTCGCGATGGTCGCGCTCCTCGCCGTGGCATCACTCGGCGACGACGACTTCGGAGCGCTCGCACGCGGGCTCGTGTGCGGGGTGGTCGCGTTCGCGGTCTTCTTCGTCCTGCACCTCGTCTCGCCGCGGAGTATGGGCTTCGGCGACGTGAAGCTCGCGTTCGTGCTCGGACTGTCGCTCGGCTGGCTCGGGTGGGATGAGCTCCTGCTCGGGTTCTTCCTGGGCTTCCTGTACGGAGCGCTCGTCGGTGTCGCGTTGATCGTGCTGCACGTCCGTCAACGCAGCGAGCCGCTGCCGTTCGGGCCGTTCCTCGCCGCTGGCGCGCTCACCGCGATCCTCATCGGCGCCACGCTCATCACGTGGTACCGCGGTGGATAGTGGTCAGCGGCAATGGATCGCGAGCGAACAGATTGATGCCGGTATCCTGACTCCGTGTTGCGGTACCTGACCGCGGGAGAGTCGCACGGGCCCGCGCTCGCGCTCGTCGTGGAGGGGCTCCCGGCCGGTCTGCGCGTGACCAGTGAGCAGCTCGGCGACGAGCTCGCGCGCCGTCGGCTCGGGTTCGGCCGTGGCCCGCGCATGCGCTTCGAGCGCGACGACGTCGAGATCCTCGGCGGGATCCGGCACGGTGTCACGCTCGGCTCGCCCGTGTCGATCGTGATCCACAACACCGAATGGCCGAAGTGGCAGGACGAGATGTCGCCGGCGCCCGGCGTCACGGAGAAGCCGCTGCACCAACCGCGGCCCGGGCACGCCGACCTCGTCGGCATGCAGAAGTACGGCTTCGACGACGCCCGCAACGTCCTCGAACGCGCCAGCGCGCGTGAGACTGCGGCCCGCGTTGCCGCCGGGACGCTCGCGAAGCTCCTGCTCGCCGAGCTCGGCACCCAGGTGATCAGCCACGTGATCCAGATGGGCGCGGCGCGGGCGAGCACGGAGGTGCGCCCGACCCCCTCCGATCTCCCGATGGTCGACGAGTCACCGGTGCGGTGCTTCGACCCCGTCGCCGAGGCGGCGATGATCGCCGAGGTGGAAGCGGCCGCCAAGGTGGGCGACTCGCTCGGCGGTGTCGTCGAAGTGCTCGGCTACGGCGTCCCGCCGGGTCTCGGTTCGCACGTGCACTGGGACCGCAAGATCGACGGCCTCCTCGCGCAGGCGCTCATGAGCATCCAGGCGATGAAGGGCGTCGAGATCGGCGACGGGTTCGAGATCGCGGGCAAGCGCGGGAGCGTCGCGCACGACGAGATCGTCTGGGACGCCGACGCCGACGAGTACGTCCGCACTTCGACACGGGCCGGTGGCACCGAAGGTGGCATGACGACGGGTGGCCTCCTGGTGGCGCGGGTGGCGATGAAACCGCTATCCACGTTGAACCGTCCGGTGTTGCGCACCGTCGATGTCGAAACGAAGGTAGAGACCGTCTCCTTCAAGGAACGCACCGACGTCACCGCGGTGCCGGCCGCGGGTGTCGTGGCGGAGACGATGGTCGCGCTGGTGCTCGCTCAGGAGGCGACCCGCAAGTTCGGCGGCGACTCGATGGCCGAGCTGACGCGCAACTACGCGGCCTACGCCGCGTCGTTGCATTAGACGCGTGCGGGGGAGACACCTCGTACTGGTCGGCCTGATGGGCGCGGGCAAGACCACCGTGGGGCATCGGTGCGCCGAGCTGCTCGGCCGGCCGCTCGTCGACACCGACGAGCTCGTCGTAGCTGCGGCCGGCGTCCCGTTCGCCGAACTGTGGGCGGCGGAGGGCGAATCGGGCTTTCGCGCGCGAGAGCGCGTCGCGGTCGCGGACGCCGCCTCGTCGCCGGAGCCCCTCGTCATCGCGTGCGGTGGCGGCGCGGTCCTGGATCCTGACAACCGTCGCGTACTGCGCGGTGCCGGCTTGGTCGTGTGGCTCGACGCGCCACCTGCCGTGCTCGCGTCGCGCCTGACGGGTGACGACTCGCGCCCGCTCCTGGCCGGTGGTGACCGCACCGTCACGCTCACGCGGCTGGGTGACACCCGCGCGCCGGCCTACGAAGCGGCGGCCGATGTCACGGTCGACACCGACGCGCTCTCGGTCGACGACGTCGCGTACCGAGTGATCGAGGAGTTCGAGTCGTGGAGCGGGTGACGGTCGCGCTCGCCGAGCCCTACGACGTCGTCGTCGGGGAGGGCGCGCTCGGCGGAGTCGGCGACGTCGTGCGCGGGCGCCGCAAGGTTGCGGTGGTCAGCCAGCCCGGCGTGGCCGACTGGCACGCGCCGCCGCTGACGGCCGCGCTCCACGCCGCCGGCGCCGAGACCGACGTCTTCCTGATCGGCGACGGGGAGGAAGCGAAGACGCTCGCGACGGTCGACGAGCTGTGCTCCCGGCTCGCGCAATGGGGGCTGCTCCGTGGCGACGCCATCGTGGCACTCGGTGGTGGCGTCGTCGGCGACACCGCGGGCTTCGCTGCCGCGATCTACCACCGCGGCATCGCGGTGGTGCAGGCGCCCACCACGCTGCTGGCGCAGGTCGACGCCGCGATTGGCGGCAAGACCGCCGTGAACCTGCCCGAGGGCAAGAACCTCGTCGGCGCGTTCCACCAGCCGGTCGGGGTGCTCGCCGACGTCACCACGCTGACGACCCTGCCTCCTCGTGAGTACCGCGCCGGCCTCGGCGAGGTCGCGAAGTACGCGCTGATGCCCGGAGGAGAATCGGTGGCCGCCATCGTCGGTGACCGATCCGCACAAGTGCTCGCGCGCGACGCGACGACGCTGACCGCGCTGGTCGCGGCGTGCGTGCGAATGAAGGCCGCGGTGGTCGTCGCCGACCCGGAAGAGCGCACTGGCGTCCGTGCGTCCCTCAACTACGGCCATACGTTGGCGCACGCGCTCGAGACCGCCGGCGGCTACGAGCTGCTGCACGGCGAGGCGGTCGCGGTCGGGCTCGTCTTCGCCGGCGTGCTCGCCGGCGCGCTCGGACGGCTCGACCAAGCCACCGTCGAGCGTCACCGCTCGACCGTCGAGGCGCTCGGCCTCCCGACCCGGGTTCCGGGTGATGTGGACGCGGCCACGCTCCTCGGGGTGATGCGGCGCGACAAGAAATCGGAGGGCGGCCTCACGTTCGTGTTGCCCGCCGCCGCGGGTCTCGAGACCGTCCACGACCCCGATCCCCGCACGCTGGACGTCGCGTTCGCGGCCGTCGGCGTGGAAAGCTGAGGATCACATGCCAACCATCCTTCTGCTGTCGGGCCCGAACTTGAACCTGTTCGGGCAGCGCGACCCGGCGGTGTATGGCACCGCGACCCTCGACGACATGGTGGGGGACGCTCGGAAGGCCGCGTCGGAACACGGCTACGACCTCGAGCACGTCCAGTCCAACCACGAGGGCGACCTGGTGGACGCGATCCACGACGCCCGCAACCGTTGCGACGCCATCGTCATCAACCCGGGAGCCCTCGGGCACTCGAGCTACGCCATCGCGGACGCGCTCGAGACTTACGACGGCGTGAAGATCGAGTTGCACGTGTCGAACACCGCGGCGCGCGAGGAATGGCGGCGCCACTCCGTGATCGCGGCCGTGGTCACGGGGTCGATCATGGGCCTCGGGCGGGCGGGGTACCGCCTCGCGATCGAGGCCGCCACCGCCTTGTTGGGAGCCGAAGCGTGACGTCGACGACCGACTCGTTACCCACGATGGACATCCGCGGCCGAACCGGCCGGTTGCGTGAACAGTTCGAGCACGCGGGAGTCGACGCGCTGCTGGTCACGTTCCTTCCCAACGTCCGCTACCTCGCCGGGTTCTCCGGCAGTGCGGCCATGCTGCTGGTCACCGGCGACGCGGTCGTCTTCACCAGCGACGGGCGGTACCGCACCCAGGCCACGGAGCAGCTCGTGGCGGCGGGCGTAGACGCCGCGATCGAGATCGGCGCGACCGTCGCCGAGCAGCGCAGCGCGTTGGCGCGTGCACTCGATCCGGGGGTCCGCGTCGGGCTCGAGGCACACGCGGTCACCTGGTCGCAGCAGCGCGCGCTCGCGGAGACATTCGAGGGCCACGACCTCGTGCCGACCGAGGGACTCGTCGAGCGGCTGCGTCGCGTCAAGGAACCGGGCGAGGTGGCGCGCATCCGCGCCGCGTGCGCGATCGCCGACGATGCGCTCGCGTCCATGCTGCCGCGTCTGTTCGACGAACTTCCGGAGCGCGACTTCGCACTCGAGCTGGAGATCGAGATGCGGACGCGCGGCGCGAGCGGCAACAGCTTCGACCCGATCGTCGCGTCTGGTCCCAACGGGGCGTTGCCACACGCCCGTCCCAGCTCGCGGCAGATTGGACGCGGCGAGCTCGTCGTCATCGACTTCGGCTGCGTCGTCGACGGCTATTGCTCCGACATGACCCGTACGGTGAGCGCCGGCGATCCCGGAGCGGACGCGCGTCAACTCTGGGATGTCGTGCGCGAGAGCCAGTCGGCGGGGCGGGACGCGGTCCGCGCCGGTGCCGAGTGCGCGGCCGTCGATCGCGCGTGCCGCGACGTCATCGCGGCCGCAGGGTGGGCCGACGCATTCGTGCACGGCACCGGCCACGGCGTCGGTCTCGAGATCCACGAGGCGCCGCGGGTCGCGGCGAGTGCCCGTGATACGTTGGAACCCGGATCGGTCGTCACGGTCGAGCCCGGCGTGTACCTCCCCGGGGTGGGCGGAGTGCGCATCGAGGACACGGTCGTCGTCACCCCTGACGGGTCGTATCCCCTCACCGCATTCCCGAAGGAACTCGTCTTGTGAGCGTCTCCACCAACGATCTGAAGAACGGCATGGCGCTCCACCTGCCGCAGGAGGGTCTCGTCACGGTGGTCGAGTTCCAGCACGTGAAGCCGGGCAAGGGCGGCGCGTTCGTGCGCACGAAGCTCAAGAAGGTCGCCGGCGGCGCCGTCGTCGACCGTACGTTCCGCGCCGACGAGAAGGTGCCGCTCGCGGTCATCGACAAGCGCGAGATGCAGTACCTCTACCGCGAGAGCAACGCGTTGGTGTTCATGGATACCGAGACCTACGACCAGCTCCACGTCGAGATCACCGATCTCGGCGGCTCCGCGCAGTACATGAAGGAAGGCGATACGGTCGTCCTGATGATGTACTCGGGTCGCGTCGTGGGCGTCGAGCTGCCGGCGGCGGTCGAGCTCGCGGTCACCGAGACCGAACCCGGTGTGCAGGGCGACCGTGTGTCGGGCGCGCGCAAGCCGGCGACGCTCGAAACCGGTCTCGTCGTGCAGGTTCCGCTGTTCGTGGAGCCCGGCGAGCGCGTGAAGGTCGACACCCGCACCGGGGACTACCTGGCGCGGGCTTGAGCGCGCAGTGTGCTGATGGCCGCCACCGGGAGCCGTCGTGAGGCACGCGAGCGGGCGCTCAGCCTCTGTTACGAGCTCGAAGTGCGTGACCTCACCGCGGACGAGCTCCTCGAGCAGCAGCCGGCACCACCCGACGAGTACGCCGCGCACCTCCTCCACGGGGTGCAGGAGCACCACGACGAGGTCGACACATTGCTGCGCAAGTTCTCGGAGCACTGGGCACTGGAGCGGATGCCCGCCGTCGACCGCGCTGTCCTCCGCCTCGGTGCCTACGAGTTGGGGTGGGAACCCGAGATGCCGACGGCCGTGGTGATCAGCGAAGCCGTGGAGCTGGCCAAGCAGTACTCGACGAAGGACTCGGGCCGCTTCGTCAACGGCTTGCTGAGCCGGATTGCCGAAGAGCTCCGTCCCCCTGCGGCGCGGGACGAACGGCCGTGACCACTGCACCGGTCGAGATCCGCGAGCCGGAGATCGGCGAGGAGACCACGAGCGATCGTCCGTGGATGGTCATCGTGTGGAACGATCCCGTGAACCTGATGACGTACGTGGTGTACGTGTTCCAGAAGCTCTTCGGCTACTCGCGGGCCAAAGCCACGAAGTTGATGCGGCAGGTGCACGAGGAGGGTCGAGCCGTCGTCGCCGACGGCAGCCGCGAGAAGTGCGAGGCCGACGTCGCCCGGCTGCACGCGCACGGCCTCTGGGCGACGATGGAACACGACGCGTGAGCCCACGCTGGCGCCGGTTTCGCTCGGGTCCGGACGACAGTCTCATCGTCTCGCTCGCGCCCGAGGAGCTCGCGCTCCTGCAGGATCTTCCCCACGAGCTACGCGGAGCGTTCGAGGCACCCCTGGACGACCCTGGCGCGCGTCGACTGTTCCCACCCGCCTACCTCGATCCGCACGAGGAGGAAGCCGAGCAGGAGTGGGAAGCGATGGTGCATCCCGATCTGCTCCGTCAACGCCTCGACGCGTTGGAGATGGTCACGAGCTCGCTGGCGCGCGCGACCCACAACAAGGAATGGCGCGAGGTCGCTCTCACACCCGACGACGTGCAGGCGTGGCTCGGTGTGCTGAACGACACCCGCCTCGTGCTCGGGACCCGTCTCGGAGTCACCGAGGAGGAGCAGGTGATCGACGCCGAGCATCCGGATGCGCGCGCGTTCGCGATCTACTACTGGGTCACCCAACTGCAGGGTGACCTCATCGAGGTGCTCCTCGGTTGACGCGGCGGCTGCGGCTCGCGAACGCGCACATCGGCGTCCGCTCCGTGGAAGAGTGGTGCGATGACCAACGGCGGACGTCCGCCCGGCAGTGACGAGCCTCGCGGGGGCTGGGCCGCGCCGTCTCCTTCCGCGGGTGCGCCGCACTCACCTCCTCCATCGGCGCCTCCGCCGATCACGCCCCCGGCGCCGCCCTACGGGTCCGGGCCCTTTCCGCAGTACACGCCGACGACCCCGGTGCGCACGAACGGCCTGGCGATCGCGTCGCTGGTGCTCGGGATCATCTGGATCTTCTGGGTCGGCTCGATTCTCGCGGTGATCTTCGGGCATGTCGCGTTGAGCCAGATCAAGCGGTCGATGGGCACGATCGCTGGGCGGGGTCTGGCGATTGCCGGGCTCGTGCTCGGCTACGTCGGCGTGGCGACGCTCGCGCTCGTCATCGTGCTTGCAGCAGCCGGTGTCATCGACAGCGCGACACCCGAGGAGTGCCGGAACGACCGCGCGGTGCTCAGAGCCGCCGAACGGCTCTACTTCCGTGACCATGGGCACTACACGGACGAAGAGGGACTCGTCGACGCACGGATCATCCAGAACGAGTCCGACCTCCACTCCATCGAGCTCATCGGTAGCAGCTCTCGCGGCGCGACCAACTACATCGTCGTCGACGAAGCAGCCTGCAACTGACGGGTCCGCTGCTCAGCTGCCGCGCCCGTAGTCTTCGGCGATGCGTTCGCTCCGGCGCAAGGTCGCGGTGATCACCGGTGGCGCGAGCGGCATCGGGCGCGCGATCGCGGGTCGGTTCGCGGCCGAGGGGATGCGGCTCGCGCTCGCCGACGTGGAGGAGCCGGCGTTGGCCCGCACCGTCGAGGAGCTCGCCGCCGCGGGAGCGGAGGTGATCGGCGTCCGCGCAGACGTGTCGCAGCTCGACGACGTTCGCGCGCTGGCCGACACGACGCTCAGCCAGTTCGGCGCCGTACACGTCGTCTGCAACAACGCCGGCGTGGCGGGGGGTTCGGTGATCGACTCGCCGATCGAAGTGTGGCAGTGGGTGCTCGGTGTGAACCTGTGGGGCGTCATCCACGGGTGCACCGTCTTTCTGCCGATCCTGCTGGAGCAGGACGAGGGGCACGTCGTGAACACCGCCTCCATGGCCGGTCTGGGCGGCGCGGCCGGTCTCGGCGTGTACTGCACGAGCAAGTTCGCGGTCGTCGGGCTGAGCGAATCGCTCCATCACGACCTCGTCGGCCGCGGCTCGCACGTCGGCGTGTCCGTGCTGTGCCCGGGGTTCGTGCGGACGCGCATCTTCGAGTCGGAACGCAACATGCCCGACCACGTACGCGTCACGATCACGACCGGTGCCGGCGCTGCTGCTGACGACGCGCAGCGAGCGATCGCCGCCCTCGAATACCAGCGGCCGTCGCGGCCGACGCGGTGTTCGACGCCGTGCGTGACGGGCGTTTCTTCGTCCTTCCCCATCCGCGTGCCGCGCGTCTGACGACGGAGCAACGTCTCGCATGGATGCACGGTGAGGAGCCTGCGACGTTCGACCTCGAATCGTTGCTCCGCCCGTGAGGTCCGCGCACCGAAGATGCGACGCGCGTAGCCTCGCGTCGATCTGCACTCGAGGGGACGGAGCAGAGGTGGGTCCCATGAACGACTCGAACGTGCTGGAGCCGATCCTCGCGGAGTCGCTGAGCGAGCGCGCGCTGCACGAGCGATTCCTGATCGATCGTGCAGCGCGCGAGTCGGAGATCGTCGCAATGCTCGCCCTCTCGCCGTTCGTGCGCGGCGACGAGCCGTGGATGGCGAAGCTCCGCGTCGACGCGGAGGTCGCACCGCTCGACATCCTGCCAGAGGGGGCGGAGATCGACCGGTGGGTCGAAACCAACTGGTCGACGAGCGCGGCGGCGCGCTGGCGCGACGTGACGCTGTTCGTCGAGGCGTACGCGGGTGGCGCGCGCGTCACGATCACCGCACCGACGCGCGAGCTCGTCGAAGCCGCGCGAGCGATCGTGCACGATCGGAGCCCTGAGCCCGACCTGACCGACGCGGTGCAGGTCGCGTTCTGGCGGTGGGGTGACCACGGCGCGCACGAGACCACCCGCGCGCTCGACGCGCCCGGCTGGCCCGACATCCGCGCGAACTACACGGGCGGCGTCCGGTCGCGTCTCGACGAGCTGATGAAGGTCGAGGCTCCCTCCGGCGGCGGCAAGCTCCTGCTGTGGCACGGCGAACCCGGTACGGGCAAGACGACCGCGATCCGATCGCTGATCCGCGAGTGGCGCGCCTGGTGCGACCCGCAGTACGTGACGGATCCCGAGCGGTTCTTCAACGAAGCGAACTACATGCTCGACGTCCTGCTCGCGTCGGATCGTCGCGAGCTGCGGCCGGGCGGTCCCGGCGTGATGGTCCCGAGCGATCGCTGGAAGCTCGTCATCGCCGAAGACGCGGACGAGTACGTGCGGAGCGACGCGCGCCGGCGCGCCGGCGCGTCACTCGGTCGGCTGCTGAACGTCGCCGACGGCATGCTGGGACAGGGTCTCAACACACTGGTGCTGCTCACGACGAACGAGGAAATCACGCGTCTGCACCCCGCGGTCGTGCGCCCGGGACGTTGCCTGTGCCTCATCGAGTTCGAACGCTTCAGCACCGCGGAGGCGCGCGCGTGGCTCGCCGACGACTCGGTCAAGGACCAGCCGACGCTGGCCGAGCTCTACGAGCGGCGCGACGGCTGCAACGGCTTGCTCCGCGATGCCACGTCGCCGCAACGCCTCGGGGGCTACGTCTGATCGAGCGCTCGCGGAGTTCGGCTGCCTACTGCGCCAGCTCGGGCAAGCGGACGATCGCGTCGATCGCCTCGGGATTGGCGAGCGCTTCGCGGTTCCGCACCGGTCGCCCGTGGACCGCGTCGGCCACCGCCAGTTCCACGAGCTTGTTGCTCCGGGTCCTCGGCAGGTCGTCGACCGCAGCGATCACGGCCGGAACGTGACGCGGTGAGCACTCCGTCCGGATGCGGGCGCGGATCTCGGCCTGCAGCTCGTCGGTCAACTGCGCACCAGGCGCCAGCTGCACGAGCAGCACGACGCGCACGTCGCCGTCCCGGTCCTGACCGAAGGCCAGCGCCTCGAGCACCGTCGGCATCGCCTCCACGACGCGGTAGACCTCGGCGGTTCCGATGCGCACACCCCCCGGGTTCAGCGTGGCGTCGCTGCGTCCGAGGATGACCATGCCGCTGTGCACGGTCCACGACGCGAAGTCTCCGTGCCACCACGTCTCGGGGAAGCGGTCGAAGTACGCCGCGTGGTAGCGGGAACCGTCCGTGTCGTTCCAGAAACCGAGCGGCATCGACGGGAACGGTGCACGGCACACCAGCTCGCCGGCGACACCAGGAGAGTCGCGAAGGCTTCCGCCTTCGGCGTCGGCGACGTCGGTGGCCAGGCCGAGTGCCGGCCGCTGGAGCTCGCCGGCGTAGACCGGCCCCGTGGGATCGCCACCGACCAGGCAGCCGCACAGGTCGGTACCGCCGGAGATCGACGCGAGGTGCACGTCGCGCTTCACACGCTCGTACACGACGCGGAACCCCTCGGGCGAGAGGGCCGAGCCCGTGGAGCAGATCGTGCGCAGCGGCTCGAGGTCGTGTGTCCGTCGCGGCTCGACGCCCGCCTTGCCGACCGTGTCGATGAACTTGGCGGACACGCCGAGGAGCGTGATCCGGTCTGCCTCGGCCACGTCGAACAGCGCCTCCGGTCCGGGGTAGAACGGTGAGCCGTCGTAGAGCACCGCGGTCGCGCCGGACGCGAGCGTGCTGATCAGCCAGTTCCACATCATCCAACCGGTGGTCGTGAAGTAGAGGATCCGGTCGCCGGGTCGGACGTCGCAATGGAGCTGGTGCTCCTTCACGTGCTGGAGCAGCACGCCCCCGGCGCGGTGCACGATGCACTTCGGAACTCCGGTGGTGCCCGAGGAATACAGCACGTACCACGGGTGGTCGAACGCGAACCGCTCGCGTGGCACCGGCGTGCCGCGATGCGGTGCGAGGAAGTCGTCCCAGGGGATGGTGCCCTGGGGCGCGTCACCCACCACGACCGTCGCCCGGAGCGTCGGCAGCCCCGCGCCGATCTCGGCGAGGCGCTCGAGACAATCGAAGCGTCTGCCGCCGTAGGCGTAGCTGTCGGCGGCGACGAGCACGACGGGTTCGATCTGGCCGAACCGGTCGAGCACACCGCGGGTCCCGAAGTCGGGCGACGTCGACGAGAAGACGGCACCGATCGAAGCCGCCGCGAGCATCACCACGACCGCCTCGGTCGCGTTGGGCAACCATGCGACGACGCGGTCGCCAGGACGAACGCCGTGCGTGCGCAGCGCGGCCGCCGCCGCACCCACTTCGGAGGTCAACGATGCCCACGAGCGGACGGTCCGGGTGCCCTCTTCGTCGAGCGCGACGATCGCGTCGTCGTCGGGATCCACACCGGAACGCGTCGCCAGTAAGTTCTCCGCGACCGAGAGGTGCGCGTCCGGGAAGAAGCGCGTCTCCCAGAAGTGGTCGCCGTGCTCGATCACTCGTGCACCGGGGTCGCCGAGGATGCCGCAGTCGGTCCATACGAGTGGCCAGAACTCCGCGCCCGCGTCAACCGACCACTCGTGCAGCGCTTCGTAGTCGGCCAAGCCCGCACGGCGACGGAAGGCCGCGAGCCGGGTGGCGTCGGCACGCTCGGGCGTGGGCGTCCAGAGCGGGGCGGCATCGTCGGGCATCACGCGTCTCCGCGGATCAACGCGAGAATGCGGTCGGGCGGGAGATGCTTGTGCGTCACCGTCACGCCGAACGGCGCGAGCGCGTCCGCGATCGCGTTGGTGAGTGCCGCGGGCGCTCCGATCGCGCCGCTCTCGCCGACGCCGCGGAAATCGATCGGGCCCTGCGGGGGAGAGGCGAGGTGCTCGATCTCGATGTCCGGGATCTCGGCAGCGGTCGGAAGGAGATAGTCGAGCAGTGTGCTGGTGCGGAGCTGGCCCGATTCGTCGTACACGACGCTCTCGAGCAGCACGGTCGCGAGCCCCTGCGCGACACCGCCGCTGATCTGGCCATCGACGATCGTAGGGTTGATCATGCGGCCGCAGTCCTCGACCACCACGTACCGGGTGATGGTGACGATGCCGGTCGCGGCCTCGACCTCGACCCAGCAGCAGTGGGTCGCCTGGGTCCAGCCGCCGTCGGGGATCGCATAGTCGTGAGTCGCCTCCAGCGCGCCGTCGGCCTCGGCCGCCACCCGCGCAAGGCTCCAGGCCGACGACGGCACGCCGCGCGCGTACACGCGGCCACCGCTCACCTCGACGTCGCGGGCGTCGAGCTCGTGCCTGCCCGCGAACTCCTCCGCGATCCGCGCGCGCAGTGTCTCGACCGCGCCGACGACGGCGCCGCTCGCCAGCGTCGCCGCACGGCTGCCACCGGTACCGATGGCGTTGAACGGCGTGTGCGCAGTGTCGCCATGCACGACGCGCGCCTGGTCGACCGGCAGCCCGAGCCCGTCGGCCGCGAGTTGCGCCAGCGTCGTCTCGTGGCCCTGCCCGTGCGGCTGTTGGCTGGTGAACACGGTGACGGTGCCGTCCGCCTCGAGGCGCGCCCACGCTTCCTGCGCGGACCGCGACGACGATCCCGCGCCGAGTGCCTCGCTGTAGTCGGGGGGCCCGGGCGCCGCCTCCGCGAACACGCACATGCCGAAGCCGAGATGACGGCCGTGTGCACGTGCCTCCGCCTGGGCGCGGCGGAACGCCGGGATGTCGGCGAGCTCGCACGCGCGTTCGAACGTCTCGTGCGCAGTCATGTGATCGATGGTCGGCCCGGTCACCATCCGCGTCGGCTGCTCGACGCGGGTGACGAGGTTGCGCTGTCGCACCGACGCCGGCTCCAGACCCAGCTCCCGCGCCACAAGGTCGATCATGCGTTCGCGGACCCAGCTCTCCGACTCCCACGGTCCTCGGAACGCGATGTAGGTCGCGGTGTTCGTCGCGACGACCGTCCCCTCGAACGCGAAGTTCTCGATGCGATACGCGTTCGGAAACAGCACCCGCACGAGGTCGAGGTAGATCGACGGCGGCACCGACGTGGTCTGGTACGCGCCCGCGTTCACGATCATGCGGACCCGCGCGCCGAGGATCGCGCCGTCGCTCGTGACCGCGAGCTCGGCCTCGAGATGGTCGTCGCGCGCGTGCCCCGCTGCCAGCAGGTTCTCCGATCGATCCTCGATCCACTTGACCGGCCGACCGAGCATGCGCGCCGCTGCGCAGAGGACCAGCTCCTCACGGCTCGTGTAGGCCTTCTGTCCGAAGGAACCGCCGATGTCGCCGCAGCGCACCGTCACGCGGTCGCGAGGAACGTCGAGGAGCTGTGCGACCGCCTCGCGGACCGCGTGCGGGTTCTGGTGCGCGATGTCGATCACGAGGTCGCCGGTCGCGACGTCGTACTCCGCGAGGCACGCACGCCCCTCGATCGGCACGTTCGCCATCCGCTGCTGCGTCAAGCGTGCCGTCACCACGCGATCGGCGCGCGAGAAGGCGTCGTCGACGTCGCCGTACTCGTGCGAAGTGCGGTACAGCACGTTCGTGCCGAGCTCGTCGAACAACGCGGGCCGTTCCGCGTCGAGGGCTTCGGCTACCGTCGTCACGGGAGTCAGGTCGGCGATGTCCACTGCGACGAGCTCACACGCGTCCTCGGCGACCGCGCGGCTCTCTGCGATCACGATCGCGATCGGCTCGCCGACGCACCGCACCCTGCCGTCGGCCAAGGCGGAGTATGCGGGCGCGGCGAGCCCGGGCGGGGCGAAAGGTCGCAGTGCGCCGACGACGCCGTCGAGGTCGGCGGCGGTCAGTACGAGCGCGACCCCGGCTGTGTCGCGCGCGGCGTCGGCCTCGATGGACCGGATCCGGCCGTGCGCGAGATGGCTGCGGACGAACGCGGCATGCAGCAGGCCGGGGCGCTGGAGATCGTCGACGAAGCGCCCGCGCCCGGTGAGCAGCCGCGGGTCCTCGACCCGCGCGAGGCGTTCGCCTACAGCCACCGGCTCAGAGCCACTGGCCGTCGAGCTCGGACAGGTCGACCGAGCCGCCTTCGGCGGGGCACACGAAGTTGTTGAGCCGCACCGGCTGCCAGATGCTCGTGAGGCCGTGCGCGTCCTCGCCCAGGCCACCCTCGCGGATCCGCCGCTGCGCCTGCGCGTGTGCGCCGCCGCCGAGCGCCGTCTCGAGCGCCTCCACGCTCTCCCATGCCGAGAAGGTCCAGTTGCGTTTCCCCACCGTTGCGAAGCAGGAGCCCAAGTACGCCGCGTTCTCGAGCTGCTCGACGACGATCTTCTCCGTCGCCTCCGCGCAAGTCCGGGAAACCCGCGACGAGGCCGGCAACGTTGGCAGCGAGCGCGTCACCATTGAGCGGTCCGCCGGTCGTGGGGTCTTCATAGGTGCCGTCGACGGTCAACGCCGCCACCACGGCATCGCCGTCGCGCGCATTCCACGCGTCGAAGTAGTGGTCGAGCGCATCTGCGAGGGCCATGGGCGTCCTCTTTTCTGCCGTGTTCGCTCCGATCGTGCCGTTGATGCTCCCATACGCCCGCCGTCGCGGGTAGCCTGGGCCGCGACCGTGAAGGGAGTCCTGTGAGGCTCCTACGGAGGAGCACTGCATGACCGCCGCGTCCCGCGCCGGACAGTGGAAGCCAGCTGCAACCGCCCCTGGCCACGAGCCGGGAGGCGGTTCTTTTGTTTTCCGATCCGGGGTGTTCGACGCCGCCGACCTCCGCCGCGCCCACACCCGCATCGCCCACGAGATCGTCGAGCGCAACCACGGCGCGGACGACGTGGTGCTCGTCGGCCTCTACACGCGCGGGCTCGCCATCGCCCGCCGACTCGCGAGCGCGATCGAGGACTTCGAGCACACGGTCGTGCCGGTCGGTGCGCTCGACGTCGCCTTCTTCCGCGACGACATCGGGCTGCGCGCCGTCCAGCCCCTCGGGCCCACGGAGATCCCGGTCGACGTCACCGGCAGGGTCGTGGTGCTCGTCGACGACGTGCTCTACACCGGGCGTACCGTGCGCGCCGCGCTCGACGCGCTCACCGAGCTCGGGCGGCCGAGTGCCGTGCAGCTCGCGATCCTCATCGACCGCGGTCATCGGGAGCTGCCCATTCGCCCCGACTTCGTCGGGAAGAACCTGCCGACCCGTGTGGGCGAGGACGTCCGCGTGCGGCTCGAGGAAGTCGACGGCGTGCCCGACTCGGTCGAGCTGTGGGCCGAGAGCGGGGGGACCGGAGTAACCGGAGCGACCGGAGAGGACGAGGCATGAAGCACCTGCTGTCGATCGCCGACCTCGACCGCGCCGAGATCGAGGAGCTGCTCGATCTCTCGGAGCACTTCCTCGAAGTGACCCAGCGCGACATCCCGAAGGTGCCGGCGCTTCGGGGCAAGGTCGTCGTGTCGCTCTTCTTCGAGGACTCGACGCGCACCCGCATCTCGTTCGAGACCGCGGCCAAGCGGCTGTCGTGCGACGTGATGAGCTTCTCGGTCGGGAGCTCATCGGTGCAGAAGGGCGAGAGCCTCCGCGACACGGTGCAGACGATCGAGGCGATGGGCATCGACGCGCTGGTCATCCGCCACGCTGCGGCCGGCGCTCCCCGGCGGGCCGCGGACTGGGTGGACGCGAGCGTCGTGAACGCCGGTGACGGGTGCCACGAGCATCCCACGCAGGCGCTGCTCGACGCGCTCACGTTGCGCCGTCATCTCGAGTCCGACCTCAGCGGGGCCCGGATCGCAATCGTCGGCGACATCCTGCACTCGCGCGTGGCCCGCAGCGGCACGCTCGCGTTCGCCGCGCTCGGTGCGCAGGTCACCCTGGTCGCACCGCCCACGCTGCTGCCGCCGTCGCTCGACGGATGGCCTGTGATGGTGAGCCACGACCTCGACGCCGTGCTGCCCGAGACCGACGTCGTCTACCTGCTCCGGATCCAACACGAGCGGCGGACGGCATCGTTGTTCCCGTCGCTCCGGGAGTACACCGCGCGCTACGGCCTGACCGTCGAGCGCGCGGCGCGACTGCGCAAGGATGCGTTCGTCCTCCACCCCGGACCGATGAACCGCGGTGTCGAGATCGCCGCGGAGGTTGCCGAAGGGCCGGCGTCGCTGATCACCGAACAGGTGACCAATGGTGTCGCGGTGCGCATGGCGGTCCTCTACTCGCTACTCGGCCAGGGGGTTGCGCTTGCCTGAGCGAACGGAGCGGATGGAGCGAGCTGGGAGCGGAACAACGGTGGTGGAACTCGTGATCCGCGGCGGCCGGGTCGTCGATCCGGCCGGGGAGCGCACCGCCGACGTGCTCGTTCGCGGCGGCCGGGTCGTCGAGGTCGGCCATCGGCTCTCGGGCGACGAGACGCTCGACGCGGCGGGCTGCGTCGTCGCCCCGGGCCTCGTCGACCTGCACGTGCACCTGCGCGAACCGGGCATGGAGGACGCTGAGACCATCGCGACCGGCAGCCGCGCCGCCGCGCTCGGAGGGTTCACCGCGGTCGTCGCGATGCCCAACACCGAACCGCCGCTCGACGACCCCGCAGTAGTGGCGTCGGTGCTCGCGGCGGGGGAGCGTGCGTGCTGCAACGTCGTGTCGTCCGGGTGCATCACGAAAGGGCGTGCCGGGGAGGCCCTCGCGCCGATGGGCGAGTTGCACGACCTCGGCGTCCGGGTGTTCACCGACGACGGATCGTGTGTTGCCAACGCCGACGTCATGCGGCGTGCGCTCGAATACTCGCGCGCCCTGCCCGGCGCAGTCGTCGCCCAGCACGCAGAAGACGCGCAGCTCGCGGGCCGCGGTGCCATGCACGAAGGCGCGTGGTCGAGCCGGCTCGGTATCCCGGGTCGCCCCGCCGCCGCCGAGGAGGTGATCGTCGCACGCGACCTGATCCTCGCCGAGCTGACCGGCGCGCGTGTGCACTTCCTGCACGTGTCGACCGCGGGCGCGGTCGAGCAGGTGCGCGCCGCCAAGGCACGCGGCGTCGCGGTGACGGCCGAGGCCGCGCCTCACCACTTCACGCTCACCGACGAGTGCTGCGCGACCTTCGACCCCGTGTTCAAGGTGCATCCACCCCTGCGCACGGCCGCGGACGTCGACGCGATCAGACGCGGCCTCGCCGACGGCACGATCGACGCCATCGCCACCGACCACGCACCGCATCCCGTGGAACAGAAGGAGCGACCGTTCGAGGAGGCGCCGCCGGGGATGCTCGGGCTCGAGACCGCGCTCGCGCTCACGCTGACCGAGCTCGTCGAGTCGGGCGTGCTCGCGCTCGCGGACGCGCTCGCACTCCTCTCGTGGCGCCCCGCCGCCATCGCCGGGCTCAGCCACCACGGTCGGCCGATCGCGCCCGGCCAAGTCGCCAACCTGTGCGTCATCGATCGCGGCGCCACCTGGGAGGTCGACCCGTCACGTCTCGCCAGCAAGGCCCGCAACACGCCGTACGCCGGCCGCAAGCTGACCGGCCGTGTGCGTCACACCATCCTGCGCGGCCAGCCCGTCGTCGTCGACGGCGAGGCGCAGCGATGATCCGGCTGCGCGCATTCATGGGCGCGATTTTCTCGCTCAGCGGACCTCACGCGCCCATGAATCCGGGGAGTCGCTCATGACCGACGCATTGCTCGTCCTCAGTGACGGCGCCACCTTCGAGGGCGAGGCGATCGGTGCGGACGCCCCGGTCACCACCGGCGAGATCGTGTTCAACACCGCACTCGCGGGCTACCAGGAGATCATCACCGATCCGTCGTACGCGGGGCAGGTCATCACGTTCACCTACCCGCACATCGGCAACTACGGCGTGAACGAAGCCGACGACGAGAGCCGCCGCCCGTTCTGCTCGGGCGTGATCGTCCGTGACCTCGCGCGTCGCGCGAGCAACTGGCGCGCCGAACGCACCCTCGATGGCCTGCTCCGTGCGCACAACGTCGCGGGCATCGCCGGCATCGACACCCGACGTCTCACACGTCACCTGCGCGACGAAGGCGCGCTACCCGGCGCATTCGGCACCGACGAAGCCGCGGTGCGAGCCGCTGCTGCCACTGCGCGCTCCACCGACGGGGTCGACCTCGTGGCGACCGTCACCACGCCGGAGCCGTACGGCATCGGTGACGCCGACGCGCCGTTCCTTGTCGTCGCGTACGACTTCGGCGTGAAGCGCACGATCCTGCGGCACCTGGTGGGCGCAGGCTGCCGGGTGGAAGTGGTCCCGGCGTCGACGGGCGCGGCCGACGTGCTGGCCCGCGAGCCCGATGGAGTCTTCCTGTCCAACGGGCCGGGCGACCCCGCGCCGCTCACCGGCGCGGCCGAGGCGGTCGCGCAGCTCGTCGGCGAAGTGCCGGTTTTCGGCATCTGCATGGGCCACCACGTCCTCGGTCTCGCGCTCGGCGGCCGCACCTACAAGCTGCGCTTCGGGCACCACGGCGCCAATCATCCGGTCCGGCACGAGGCGACCGGCAGGGTTGAGATCACGAGCCAGAACCACAACTACGCGGTCGACGCCGACTCGCTGGCCGGCCGCGTCGAGCGCACGCACGTGAACCTCAACGACGGCGTGCTGGAAGGCTTGCGCGTGCTAGGCGCGTCCGCGTATTCCGTGCAGTACCACCCCGAAGCCGGACCCGGTCCGCACGACGCGCGCTACCTCTTCGACGACTTCGTGGCGCTCATGACGGAACACAACGGGTAACGCCGAGCGATGGCGAAGCGCGCCGACCTCCACACGATCCTCGTCGTCGGATCCGGCCCGATCGTCATCGGGCAGGCGTGCGAGTTCGACTATTCCGGCACCCAGGCGTGCCGCGTGCTGCGTGACGAGGGCTACCGCATCGTGCTCGTGAACTCCAACCCGGCCACGATCATGACCGATCCCGAGTTCGCCGACGCGACCTACGTCGAGCCGCTCGACCTCGCCAGCCTCACCCGCATCATCGAACGCGAGCATCCCGACGCGCTGCTCCCCACCCTCGGCGGGCAGACCGCCCTCAACCTCGCCGTGGAGCTCCACGAAGCGGGTGTGCTCGAGCAGTTCGGCGTGGAGCTGATCGGCGCGAGCGTCGAGGCGATCCGCACCGCCGAGAACCGGCACGAGTTCAAGGCCGCGATGGAGGAGATCGGCCTCGCGGTGCCGCGCTCGGGGTTCGCGTACACCCTGGAGGACGCGATGGCGGTGGCCGAGCAGGTCGGCTACCCGCTGATCGTGCGACCGTCGTTCATCCTCGGCGGCGGCGGCACCGGCATGGCGACGAACGCCGACGAGATGCGGACCATCGCCGAACGCGGCCTGGCCGCGAGCCCGGTGTCGGAGATCCTCGTCGAGCAGTCCGTCTCGGGCTGGAAGGAGTTCGAGCTCGAGGTCATGCGCGACCACGCCGACAACGTGGTCGTGGTCTGCTCGATCGAGAACGTCGACCCCATGGGCGTGCACACCGGCGACTCGATCACGGTCGCGCCGGCACAGACACTCACCGATGTCGAGTACCAACGCATGCGCGACGCGGCGTTCGCGTGCATCCGCCGCATCGGTGTCGACACGGGTGGCTCCAACATCCAATTCGCGCTCGACCCGGCGAACGGCGAGATGCTCGTCATCGAGATGAACCCGCGTGTCTCGCGTAGCAGCGCGCTCGCCAGCAAGGCGACCGGGTTCCCGATCGCCAAGATCGCGGCTCGGCTCGCGGTCGGCTACACGCTCGACGAGATCCGCAACGACATCACAGGGGAGACGCCGGCGTCGTTCGAGCCCACGATCGACTACGTCGTCACCAAGGTGCCTCGCTGGGCGTTCGAGAAGCTCCCGGGTGCGGCCGCGGTGCTCGGCACGATGATGCAGTCGGTCGGCGAGGTGATGGCGATCGGCCGCACCTTCCCCGAGTCGCTCCAGAAGGCGCTGCGCTCGCTGGAGACCGGCCGCGCCGGCCTGAACTGCGACCCCACCGAGCGGGAGTACGACGGTCACGACGACGACGAGCTCGTGCGTCTCGTGGCCGCCCCGACGCCGGAGCGGCCGTTCCTGCTCGAGGCCGCGCTGCGGAGAGGGGTGACGGTAGAGCGACTCCACGAGGTCACGGGCATCGACCCGTGGTTCCTCGACCAGGTGCTCGCCATCGTCGAAGCGCGTGCGTGGCTGACCCGGCAGCGACCGAACGACTTGTCGCGGCCCGAGTGGAGGCGGGCGAAGCGCTTCGGCTTCGCTGACGCGCAGCTTGCCTACCTCTGGGACGTGCCCGAGCGCGACGTGCTCGCGTCGCGAATCGCCGCCAACGTCGACGTCACGTACAAGACCGTCGACACGTGCGCAGCGGAGTTCGCGGCGCGCACGCCGTACCACTA
The DNA here is from genome assembly GCA_046727575.1 of Actinomycetota bacterium. GTDB lineage: Bacteria > Actinomycetota > Acidimicrobiia > IMCC26256 > DASPTH01 > DASPTH01. Next base: position 43,713 of record JBKPCV010000054.1, on the reverse strand, counting down.
CGGCACCTACGAAGACGAAGACGAGGTCGCGCCCCTCGAACGTCCCGCCGTCGTGATCCTCGGGAGCGGCCCCAATCGGATCGGGCAGGGCGTCGAGTTCGACTACTGCTGCGTGCACGCTGCGTTCGCGCTGTCCGACGCGGGCTACGAGACCGTGATGGTCAACTGCAACCCGGAGACGGTGTCCACCGACTACGACACGAGCGACCGCCTCTTCTTCGAGCCGCTCACCGCTGAGGACGTCGTCGCGGTGTGCCGGCGCCTGCAGCAACGCGGCGAGCTGCGCGGCGTGATCGTCTCGTTGGGTGGTCAGACGCCGCTGAAGCTCGCGCGGACACTCGAGTCTGCTGGTGTCGCCGTCCTCGGCACGAGCCCCGACTCGATCGACCTCGCCGAGGACCGCGAGCGTTTCCAGCGCCTCTGCGAGCGCCTCGGCATCGCGCAGCCGCCGGGCGGGACCGCGACGAGCACGGCCGAGGCGCGTGCCGTCGCGGAGCGGCTCGGATTCCCGGTGCTCGTCCGGCCGTCCTACGTGCTCGGGGGGCGAGCGATGCAGATCGTCTTCGACGCCCCCGGGCTCGACGCGGCGATGGCCGAGCTCGCCGCCGCGGGGTCGCTCGGGCGGGAGGGCGGGCTGTCGGCTGAGCGGCCGGTCCTCATCGATCGCTTCCTCGAGGACGCGATCGAGGTCGACGTCGACGCGTTGCGCGACTCGACGGGAGAAGTCGTGATCGGCGGGGTGATGGAGCACATCGAGGAGGCGGGCGTCCACTCGGGCGACTCCGCCTGCGCGATCCCGCCCCAGACCCTCGACGCCGCGACGGTCGCCACGATCGAGGTGCACACCCGCGCGCTCGCAGATGCGCTCGACGTGCGCGGTCTGCTCAACGTGCAGTACGCGGTGAAAGACGGACACGTCTTCGTGCTCGAGGCGAACCCGCGCGCGAGCCGTACCGTCCCGTTCGTCGGCAAGGCGAGCGGCGTCCCGCTCGCGAAGGCGGCGGCGCGGGTGATGGTGGGTGCCACGCTCGCGACGCTGCGCGAGGAAGGGATCCTCCGCGCGCCCGCGGGAGGTGGCCACATTGCGGTGAAGGAAGCGGTGCTCCCGTTCGACCGCTTCCCCGAAGTCGACACCGTGCTGGGTCCCGAGATGCGCTCGACCGGCGAGGTCATGGGCATCGACCGGTCGTTCGGCCTCGCCTTCGCGAAGAGCCAGACCGCGGCCCACAACCGGCTGCCGCGTTCGGGCACAGTGCTCCTGTCTCTCGCCGACCGCGACAAGCCTGCGGGCATGGTCGTGGCGCGTCGCTTCGCCGAGCTCGGATTCCAGATCGTCGCGACCGCGGGCACCGCGGCGGCGCTCGAGACCGAGGGCCTGCTCGCCGAGGTGGTCGGGAAGTTGACCGACGGCGACGCCGCCGCCGGAACCGACGCCGTCGAGCTCCTCTCCTCGGGGAAGATCGACCTCGTCGTCAACACGCCGCGGGGCCGCGGTCCGCGCGCTGACGGCGCGCACATCCGCCGGACGGCCACTGCCCGTGGCATCCCCTGCGTCACCACGATCGCGGCGGCGCTCGCCGCCTCGGCCGGGATCGTCGAGTGGTCCCGTCACGAGCCCGAGGTCCGCTCCCTCCAGGAGTACCACCGGGACGGCCAGCTCCGTCTGCAGGTGTGATGCGCCGCCCCGAGCGATCCGGCGTCAGGCAGCAGGGTTCTACCCCAACCGTCGACGCCGGTTCGAGAGGGATGGAGGTGCAACTCGGCCCACTGAGGCTGCCGAACCCGATCGTGACCGCGTCAGGCACGTACGGGCACGGCGCCGAGGTGGCACGCCACAGCGACGCGAGCCGCTTGGGCGCCGTCACCGCGAAATCGGTCTGCGCGGACCCCTGGCCGGGCAAGCCGGCGCCCCGCCTGCACACGACCGCGGCCGGCATGCTCAACGCGGTCGGGCTCGAGGGTCCGGGCGTGACATCGTGGATCGAGCACGATCTGTGCGCGCTACGTGCACAGGGCGCGCGTGTCATCGCGTCGATCTGGGGCCGCACGACCGAAGAGTTCGGATGCGTGGCCGACCAACTCCGCACCGCGCGCGAAGACCTTGTCGCCGTCGAAGTCAACGTGAGTTGCCCGAACTTGCACCAGCGCTCCGAGATGTTCGCGCACGACTCGCGCGCGACGGCGGACGCGGTTCGCGCCGTCGTCGATACACGACTCGGGTTGCCGGTGTTCGTAAAGTTGTCACCGAATGTGACCGACCTCGTGGTCATCGCGCGTGCCGCGGTCGACGCCGGCGCGGACGGGCTCACGCTCGTCAACACGCTGATGGGCCTGCTCGTGAATGCCGAGACGCGAAGACCCGCATTAGGTGGTGGAGGGGGCGGTCTCTCCGGCCCCGCCATCAAACCCGTCGCGCTGCGCGCCGTGTACGACGTCACGCGCGCGCTTCCTGGAATACCAGTGATCGGTACGGGCGGTGTGCAGTCGGGCGAGGACGCGGTCGAAATGCTGCTGGCCGGCGCGAGCGCGGTGTCGGTTGGCACCGCGAGCTTCCTCGATCCGCGCGCGCCACACCGCGTACTCGAGGAGCTCGTGGAGTGGTGCGCGCGTCACGAGGTCGCGCACGTGACCGAGCTCGTCGGTGCGATGAGAGACGCGTGATGACGACGTCAGCGCGCGACCGGCTCGTGCTCGCACTCGACGTCGACAATCTCGACGACGCGGTTGCGTTCGCGGAGCGCCTGGCCCCGTGGTTCGGCACCGTGAAGGTGGGCTACGAGCTGTACGCGGCGGCTGGCCCCGATGCCTTTGAGGCCTTGCGGCACAAGGGTTTCCGGGTTTTCGCCGACCTCAAGCTCTACGACATCCCGACGACGGTCGAACGCGGCGCGCGGTCGATCGGGCGGCGCGGCGTCGACTTCCTGAACTTCCATGCGGCGGGTGGTGACGCGATGTTGCGCGCGGGAGTCCACGGTTTACGCGACGGCGCGCGCGATGTCGGGCACGCGCGGCCAGTCGCGCTCGCGGTCACCGTGCTCACGAGTGACCCCGACGTGCATGCGCTCGAGTCGCGGATGGATGTCGCGGCAGGAGCAGGCTGTGACGGCGTGGTGTGCGCGGCGCGCGACGTGGTACTCGCGCGTCGACGCGACTTGCGAACGATGGTGCCCGGCATTCGCCTGCCCGGAGACGACGCCCACGACCAGGCTCGGGTCGACACGCCGGGCGGCGCGATCACGAGCGGCGCTGACTGGCTCGTGATCGGTCGTGCAGTCGCCGCGTCGGACGAGCCGGAAAGAGCGGCCGACAAGATTACGCGCGACGTTGCGGCCGCGCTCGCCCGCGACTCGGCCTGACCAGTTGCACGAACAAGGCACCTGCGTATACTGAGCGCCGCTGTCTGTCCCGGAGGTCGTCGCATGCCCTTGCCCCCTGCGCTCACCCCCGAGCAGCGTCAAGCTGCGCTCGAAAAGGCGGCGGAGGCCCGTCGTCAGCGTGCAGAGGTGAAGGCAAAGTTGAAGCAGGGATCCATGGGGCTCGAGGACCTGTTCGACCAGGGCACGCGTGACGACGCGCTCGCGAAGTTGAAGGTCGTCAGCGTGCTCGAGTCGCTCCCGGGTGTGGGTAAGGTGCAAGCGCGCCGGATCATGGAAGAGCTCGACATCAGCGAGAGCCGTCGACTGCGCGGTCTGGGGCGCAACCAGCGCGACGGTCTGCTCTGCCATCCGAAGATCGTGCGCGGTAGCTGACGGAGCGGAGGTTCGCTTGCCGGAGGCCGCAGAACCGAGAGCGGAGTGACCGGGGTGGGGGCCTGACCTGGGCGTCCTGCTCGTCATCGCCGGTCCGTCAGGGGTCGGCAAGGGGACCATCGTCCGGAAGTTGCTCGAGCGAGAACCGTCGCTGTGGCTCTCGGTGTCGACCACGACGCGCTCACCGCGACCGGGGGAGCGCGACGGTGTCGACTACCACTTCGTCGACCGGGACGGCTTCGTTGCGACGCGTGACGCCGACGGGTTCCTCGAGTGGTTCGACGTCTATGGCGAGTTCAAGGGCACGCCGCGGGGGCCCGTCGTCGAGCACCTGCGCGCCGGACAGGACGTCGTGCTCGAGATCGACGTCCAGGGAGCCCTCGCGGTGAAGCGGGCATTCCCCGAGGCCGTGCTCGTGTTCGTCCGGCCGCCGTCTCGTGAGGAACAGCGCCGCCGCCTCGTGGATCGCGGCCTCGACGATCCGTCCGAGATCACGCGGCGGCTCGCGGCCGCCGTCGACGAAGAGGCGCACGCGCAGGAGTTCGACCACGTCGTCGTCAACGACGACGTGGATGCAACGGTGGCAAGGGTGGCTGATATCCTGGTTGCCTGCCGGGCTCGGGGCTGAGCACGCTCCCGACCCGTGTCGTCACCCGTCCCCGAAGTCCGGAGCCGCTACATGGCCGAGCGCCGCACGTCGCTCATGACGCCGCGCATGGAGAGCCTGCTCGAGCGCGTCGACTCGAAGTTCACCCTCGTCACGCTCTCGGCGATGCGTGCTCGTGAGATCAATGACTACTACAACCAGCTCGGCGAGGGCCTCGGCAAGATCGTCCCCCCACAGGTCAACTCCGTGTCGCGCAAGCCGCTGTCGATCTCGCTCGAGGAGATCGAGGTCGGGAAGATCGAGGCGGTACCGCTCCCCGACGAGTCGGAGGAGCCCGACGCCGAAGCGCGACCCGAAGCCGAAGCCGACGCTGACGAGTCAGACGAGCCGATCGAGGCCTGAGCCGACCGGCGGAACGAGCCGATGGCCTCCGACGATCTGTCAACCGTTTCGGGCACCGTGCCGGCGCTCCGCGGCCGACGCGTCGTACTCGGTGTGAGCGGCGGCATCGCCGCGTACAAGGCGGTCGAGGTCTGCCGCCAGCTCGTCGACGCGGGCGCGTACGTGTCGCCGGTGCTCACCGACGACGCGCAGCGCTTCGTCGGCGCGCTCACGTTCTCGGCGCTCGCGTCGGAGCCGGCGCGCACGTCGCTCTTCGACGCGCCCGAGCCGATCCCGCACACGCGCCTCGGCCAGACGGCCGACCTGGTGATCGTGGCGCCCGCCACCGCCAAGGTGCTCGGTAAGTACGCAGCGGGTATCTCCGACGACCTCCTGACCGCGACGCTGCTCGCCACCCGCGCGCCGGTAATCGTGGCACCGGCAATGCACACCGAGATGTGGGAGCACGCCGCGGTGCAGGACAACATCACGACGCTGCGACGCCGCGGGGTATACGTCGTCGGGCCGGAGACCGGTCGACTCGCCGGCGGTGACTCGGGTGCGGGTCGCCTGGCCGAGCCCGGAGCGATCGTCGCCGCCGCGGCCGACGTTCTCGCCCGGGCCGGCGACCTCGGCGGCTACCGGGTGCTCGTCACCGCGGGTGGGACCCGCGAACCGATCGATGCCGTACGCGTCATCACGAACCGCTCGTCGGGGAAGCAGGGCTACGCAGTGGCGGAGGTCGCGGCGCGCCGGGGCGCGGCGGTCACCCTCGTGACCACCATCGGCCGGCCCGCGCCCGCAGCCGTCGAGATCGTCAGCGTGCAGACGGCCGCCGAGATGCAGGACGCGGTGCTCGCGCGTGCCGATGACGTGGATGTCATCGTCCAAGCAGCCGCGGTGGCCGACTTCCGGCCCAAGGAGCCACCCGCTCGCAAGCTGAAGAAGGACGAAGGCATTCCCGAGATCGTGCTCGAGCCCACCTACGACTTCTCCGTCGACCTCGGCCGCGACAAGCGGCCCGGTCAGGTGCTCGTGGGGTTCGCCGCCGAGACGGACGACGTGCTCGCGAACGCCGCGCGGAAGCTCGCTGCGAAGCACCTCGATCTCATGGTCGCGAACAACGTCGCCGAGCCCGACGCCGGCTTCGAGGTTGACACCAACCGCGCCGTCATCCTCGACGCCGAGGGCGGCGTCGCGCCGCTGCCCTTGCAGTCCAAGATCGAACTTGCGGGAGTGATCCTCGATAGGGTGCGGGCGCTCCTGGAGGAGAGGCGGGCGGTTGGGCGCTGAGCACTACACCTTCACATCCGAGTCGGTCACCGAGGGCCATCCCGACAAGATGTGCGATCAGATCAGCGACGCGATCCTCGACGCCATCATCGAGCAGGATCCGCAGAGTCGCGTCGCGTGCGAGTCGCTGTGCACCACCGGCCTGGTCGTGGTCGCGGGCGAGATCTCGACGCACGCGTACGTCGACTTCCAGCGCGTGGTGCGCGACACCGTGCAGAGCATCGGTTACACGGACGCGTCGTACGGGTTCGATGCAAAGACGTGCGCGGTCATCACTTCGATCGACGAGCAGTCGTCCGACATCGCGCAAGGCGTCGACAAGGCCAGAGAGGTTCGCGACGGAGTCGGCGACCGGTTCGACGAGGTCGGTGCCGGCGACCAGGGCATGATGTTCGGGTACGCCTGCGGGGACACGCCCGACCTCATGCCGATGCCGATCTGGCTCGCGCACCGGATGGCAGCTCGCCTGGCGGCGGTGCGCAAGGACGGCGCGCTCGACTACCTGCGGCCCGACGGCAAGACGCAGGTGAGCATCCTCTACGAAGACGGCGACCCAAAGGCGCTGTCGACGGTGTTGATCTCGAGCCAGCACGCCCCCGGCGTCGACATCAACGGCGTGATGAAGGCAGACCTGATCGAGTACGTGATCCGACCGACGTTGCCCGAGCAGTTTCTCGACGACGACTTCGAGGTGCTCGTGAACCCGACGGGCGCGTTCGAGCTCGGCGGACCGCACGCCGACTGCGGGCTCACGGGCCGCAAGATCATCGTCGACACCTACGGCGGCATGGCGCGCCACGGCGGTGGCGCGTTCAGCGGGAAGGATCCCACCAAGGTCGACCGCTCCGCCGCATACGCGGCGCGCAACGTGGCGAAGAACGTCGTCGCGGCCGGGATCGCCGGGCGGTGCGAAGTCCAAGTGGCGTACGCGATCGGGGTCGCGCGCCCGGTGTCGATGATGGTGGAGACCTTCGGCACGTCCGAAATCGACCCGCTGAAGTTGCCGGCGCTGCTCCAGGAGCACTTCGACCTCCGGCCTGCCGCCATCATCGAACGCTTCGACCTGCGACGGCCCATCTTTCGCGGCACCGCCGCGTACGGGCACTTTGGACGCTCCGAGCGCGACTTCACGTGGGAACGCACGGACGCGGCCGACGAGCTCGCGTCGGCGGCGAAAGCGCTCGCGTAACCTGACCACGCGCGTCTGCCGCGTCCAACCCGACCTGCCCGCGGTCCACCGCGCGTTCGACTACTCGCTTCCCGACGAGCTCGCGCGCGCCGTGCACGTCGGCACGATCGTCCGCGTCCCGTTGCACGGGCGCCGCGTGCGCGGTTGGGTGCTCGACTACGACGTCGCGGAGCCGGACGTCGACGGCGCGCGTCTGCGTGACATCGCCGCGGTGGTGTCGGCGGGGCCGCCGGCCGACGTCGTGGCGTTGTGCCGATGGGCGGCGTGGCGCTGGGCTGGGCCTCTGGCGACGTTCCTGCGCGCGGCGTCGCCGCCCAACGTCGTGCCGGCCGGCTCGATGCCCGAGCGCGAGAGCGCTGTGTATCCAGAGTTCGCTGCTGACGACGGGCCGCTGATCCTGACGTCGCCGGGGGTCGATCTCGGTTCCGTGGGTGCGACCCTTGTCGCCGCGGAGGGGTCGACGATCGTGGTCGACCCGGACGCGGCGCGCGGCGCGCGGCTCGTCGCTGAGCTGGAACGCCACGGGCGCGAGGTGCTGGTGATGCGTTCCGGCGAGTCCGCGGCGACGTTGACCGGGGCGTGGGACCGGGCGCGCGCCGGCGCACACGTCGTGGTCGGCGGCCGCACGGCGGTCTGGGCGCCGGTGCCCGACCTGTCCCGGATCGTGGTCCTCGACGAAGCCGACGAGGCGCTCGAGCAGGAGCGGGCGCCGACGTGGAACGCGCGCGACGTCGCGCTCGAACGGGCCGCACGAGACGGTGCGTCGGTGCGCGTGCTCACCCCCGCCCCGACCGTCGACGTGCTCGTGGCGCTCGAGGAGCCCGCCGGTGACGCGCGACTTCGGTGGCCACGCGTCGTCGTGGTCGATCAGCGCGACGAGGAACCCGGCCACGGGCTACTGACCGACGCGTTGGCAACCGAGCTCCGTCGTTGTCTCGACCGAAGCCAGCGTGCGGTGTGTGTCCTGAATCGTCGGGGACGGGCGCGCCTGCTGGTGTGCCGCGCGTGCCACGAACTCGCGCGCTGCGAACGTTGTGGTGCGACCGTCGTGCAGCGTGACGAGGCACTCGTGTGCCCTCGGTGCGACGCGTCACGGCCGGTCGTCTGCCTGCACTGCCACGGCACGCGGCTGCGCAGGTTGCGAGCCGGCGTGAAGGGAGTTCGTGACGACCTCGCGGCGCTGTTGCCGCGCGTGACCGTTGCGTCGGTCGATGCGACCGCGCAGCGCGTCCCTGATGCCCAGGTGGTGATCGGCACTGAAGCGGTCCTACACCGTGTCGCGCCTCCCGTAGGGCTCGTCGCGGTGCTCGAGCTCGACCAGGAGCTCCTGGCCGCGCGGGTTCGTGCGGCGGAGCAGGCGCTCTGGCTCCTCGTGCGGGCAGTCCGCCTCTTGCGCGACGGCGGCCCCCTCCTGCTCCAGACCCGCATCCCGGACCACGAGGTCGTGCGGGCGGCGCGCGACGGCACGCCGATGGTCGTCGCCACCGCCGAACGCGTCCGGCGGCTCGCGATCGGCTGGCCGCCGTTCGGCGGCGCCGCGGAGCTGAGCGGCGACAAGGTGGCAGTCACCGCGGCGTGCGATGCGCTCGGAGCCGCCGGCGGGCTCGCGGTGCTTGGTCCGGTCGACGACGGCCGACGCGCGCTCGTGCGCGCCGCGACGTTGGCGAAGCTCTGCGACGCGCTCGCCGCGCCGGCGGTGAATCGCGCGCACGCGCTGGGCCGTCTGCGTGTCGACGTCGATCCGCGACGGGCGTAGCCGCGAACTCCCGCGGGTAACCTGGGCGTCGTGTCGAGCTACGTCCTGCGCCTGTTCGGCGACCCCGTGTTGAAACAGCCCGCGCGCGCCGTCGACGAGATCACCCCCGACCTCGTCCCACTCGTTCACGGTATGTACGAGACCATGGCGCGCGCCGAAGGCGTCGGGCTGGCGGCACCGCAAGTCGGCGTCCGCAAGCGGTTGTTCACCTACGACCTGCACGAGGGCGACGGGCCGGGCGTCGTCATCAATCCCGAGATCGTCGAGACCGCCGGCGAGGTGCAGTCGGAGGAGGGCTGTCTCTCGGTGCCGGGCTTCCGGTTCGAGATCGTGCGCGCCGAGCACGTCACGATGCGCGGCGTCGACCTCGACGGCGAGGAGGTCGTGCTCGAGGGCGACGACCTGCTCGCGCGGATGGTCCAGCACGAGATCGACCACCTCGACGGCGTGCTCCTGCTCGACCGGCTGGAGCCCGACGTGCGACGAGCGGCCCTGGCGGAGCTCCGGAACCGCCAGCTCGCGGCGACCCATCCCGCCGGCGACCCGGGCCTCTAGGCGACCCGTCGCCCGGAGCGGGCGTCGAGAGGACTCCCCGGTGCGCCTGGTGTTCTTCGGTACGCCCGACGACGCGGTGCCTGCGCTCCGCGCGCTCCACGCCGCCGGGCACGACATCCCGATCGTCGTCACCCAGCCCGATCGAAGGCGAGGGCGTGGTGGCGCCACCGAGCCGAGCCCGGTCAAGGCCGCCGCCGCCGAACTCGGCCTCACGGTCCGCACACCGGAGCGCGCGCGCGAAGTCACCGACGAGGTCGCGGCGAGTGGCGCGGACCTCGGCGTCGTCGTCGCCTTCGGGCAGCTGCTCCCCGAGTCGCTCATCACCGCGCTCCCACTCGGCTTCGTGAACGTGCACTTCTCCCTCTTGCCGCGTTGGCGCGGTGCGGCGCCGGTCGAGCGCGCGATCCTGGCCGGCGACTCGGAAACGGGCGTCTGCATCATGCAGGTCGAGAAGCAGCTCGACGCCGGCGCCGTATTCGCGCGCGCGACGACGCCGATCGGCGACGAGGAGACCGCGGGCGAGCTGCGCGCACGGCTGGTGGCGGTCGGCACGGATCTCCTGCTCCGCACCTTGCCCGACATCCCGACGATCACGCCGGAGCCCCAGGTCGGCGAACCCACGTACGCCGACAAGCTGACCGTGGAGGAGTTCGAGCTCGACTTCTCGAGACCACCCGCCGAACTGGTGCGTGTCGTGCGCGCCGGGAACCCGCGACCGGGCGCGTGGACGACGGTCGACGGAAAGCGGATCAAGGTCTGGCGCGCGCGCGTCGCGGAGAACCGCGCGTTCGAGCTCGTCGAGGTGCAACCCGAAGGCAAGGCGCGCATGTCGGGTGACGCGTGGTCACGCGGGCGGCGGTGAGCGCGTCGCCGCGACTCGTCGCGCTCGACGCGCTCGTTCGCATCGAGGACGGCGCATACGCGCATGTCCTGCTTCCCGTCATGTTGCGGGGCTCGCGTCTGCGCGATCGCGACCGCGCGTTCGTCACCAACCTGGTGTACGGCACCGTGCGCGCGCAACGGCGACTCGACGATCTGATCGGGCGCGTCTCCACGCGCCCCGTGCACCGGCTGGATCGGCCCGTGCGCGCCGCACTCCGGCTCGGCGCCTACCAGCTCCTCCATGACGTGTCGCCGCACGCCGCGGTCTCGGAGACGGTCGACGCGCTGGCGGCTCGCTCGCGGCGCGCGACGGGCTTCGTCAACGCGGTACTGCGCGGTCTGACGCGTCTCGGGCCACCGTGGCCGGAGGCCCCGAGCGATGCCATCGCGCTCTCGTACCCCGACTGGCTCGTCGCCCGTATGACACAGGACCTCGGCGCGGCGGATGCGCGCGCCGCGCTGGTCGCGATGAACGAGCCTGCCGCGGTCACGCTGCGTACTGAGACACCGGAGGCGGTCGCGACGGAGCTCGTGCAAGGAGGGGCGCAGGTCGAGCGCGGCGCGCTGGTTCGAGACGCGCTCGTGGTTCGCGGCATCGGTGACCCCACCGTGGCCGCTGCCGTCCAACGGGGACGGGCGACACCACAGGACCAGGCGAGCCAGGCGCTCGTAGCGTTCCTCGACCCCCAACCGCACGAACGGATCGCCGACGTCGCCGCCGCGCCCGGCGGGAAGGCCACTGCCGCCGCCGAGCGCGTCGGTGCCGACGGTGAGGTCGTCGCGTTCGACATCGACGCCGGGCGCGTGCGGCTCGTGGCAGACGCATCCGCGCGGCTCGCGCTGCGCAACGTGCATCCGGTCGTCGCCGACGGCCGTGCGCCGCCGGTGTGCGATGCACCGTTCGACCGCGTGCTGCTCGACGCCCCGTGCAGCGGCCTCGGCGTCCTCCGTCGGCGTCCGGACGCCCGTTGGCGTGTCACCGAGACGTCGATCGACGAGCTCGCCGCACTCCAACGTGAGCTGCTCGCGGCGGCCGCGACGGTCGTGCGACCCGGCGGAGTCCTTCTGTACTCGGTCTGCACGCTGACCCGAGCCGAGACGGCCGACGTCGACGCGTGGGCGGCGGAGCACCTCGCATCCTTCGATGCGCTCCCGCCACCCGGCACACCGTGGCAGCCGCGCGGCCGGGGTGCGCTGCTGCTCCCACAGACTGCGGGTACGGACGGAATGTTCGTGCTCGCGCTGCGGCGAATGGAGGAGTAGCCCCGGCGACGCGCCGACCGAGCGGATGCGGCGGGTACGGTGACGACGGTGAAACTGTCGCCGTCGATCCTCTCCGCCGACTTCGCGCAGCTCGGTGCGGAGGTCGACCGCGTGGCCGACGCCGCCGACCTCTTGCACGTCGACGTGATGGACGGCCACTTCGTGCCGAACCTCACCATCGGTCCGCCCGTGGTGCAGGCATTGCGCAAGCACACCGAGCTGTTCCTCGACTGTCACCTCATGGTCGACAACCCGCAGGTCCTCCTCGACGACTTCACCGAAGCCGGGGCCGACCGCTGCATCGTGCACATCGAGCTCGGCGATCCGCGGACGCTCTTCCGTGAGCTGCGCGACCGTGAGTTGGGTGTGGGTCTCGTGCTCAACCCCGAGACGCCCGTCGACGCGGTGCTCCCGTATCTGGCCGACATCGACCTGCTGCTGGTGATGAGCGTGCACCCAGGTTGGGGTGGGCAGCCGTTCATCCCCGACGCGCTCGACAAGGTGCGCATGGTGCGCAAGGAGATCGACGAACGCGGGCTCGACGTCGAGCTCGAGATCGACGGTGGGATCAACGTCGAGACCGCCCCCCGGGCGGCCGCCGCCGGTGTCGACATCCTCGTGGCCGGCAGCGCGATCTTCGGTGCTCCCGACCCGCTCGCAGCCGCGCGGGAGATCCGGGCGGTGGCCGAGGCGGCGGTCCACCGGTGAGCACGCTGGCGGCGAAGGTGCTCGTCGTGTCCGACGGCGTCGTCGCCGGTACGCGCACCGACAACGCCGGCCCGAAGATCGCGGCGCGTCTCACCGAGGCGGCGTTCGACGTGCTCGAGCACGCGGTGACCCCGGACGGCGTCGACGAGGTCGCCCGGGAGCTCCGCCGCCTCACCGCCGGGTTCGCCGGGCTCGTGGTCACGACCGGTGGCACCGGGTTCGGTCCACGCGACCTCACCCCGGAGGGAACCCGCATGGTCCTCGAGCGTGAGGCGCCGGGCATGGCGGAGGCGATGCGGCGGGCGAGCGACGCGCCCGGTATGCCCTTCGGCATGCTGTCGCGGGGGCTGTGCGGCACCGTCGGTCAGGCACTCGTGTGCAACCTGCCCGGCTCGAGCAACGGTGCGCTCGAGTGCATCGAAGTGATCCTGCCCGCGATCCCCCACGCGCTGGACCTGCTCGCGGGCGGGCGTCCACACTGATACTCGAAGGCGTCGAACGGAGGTCTCATGAGCGCCGATCTCGTCATCAAGGGCGGCACCGTGGTCGACGGCACCGGCGGCGCCGGGGTGCGCGCCGACGTCGCGATCGTCGACGGCACGATCGTGGGAATCGGCCCGAACCTCGACGGCGAGCGCGTGCTCGACGCCGGCGACCACATCGTCGCTCCCGGTTTCATCGACATCCACACGCACTACGACGCGCAGGTCTTCTGGGACCCCGCGCTCACACCGTCGTGCTTCCACGGCGTCACGACGGTCGTCGCCGGCAACTGCGGGTTCTCGATTGCGCCGACGCGAACGGAGCACCACGACGTGATCGCCCGCACGCTCGAGAACGTCGAGGACATGAACGTCGACACTCTCGGCGCCGGGATCCCGTGGGACTTCTCCACCTTTCCCGAGTACCTCGCGTCGGTCGAACGGCGCGGCACCGCGATGAACTTCGCCGCGTACATCGGCCACACTGCGCTCCGGCTGTTCGTCATGGGCGACGCCGCCTACGAGCGCGCCGCGACCGACGACGAGATCATCGAGATGCAGGCCGTGTTGCGTGAGGCGATGGAGGCGGGCGCCGCCGGCTTCGCGACCAGCTTCGCGATGACGCACCGTGGCGTCGACGGCCTCCCGGTCCCGAGCCGGTTCGCCGAGCGCAAAGAGCTCGACGCGCTCCTCGACGCGCTGCGCGACGCCGGACGTGGCGTGTTCGCGATCGCGCCGGGCGATCAGTGCCGCATCGACGACCTGTACGACCTGCAACCGCGTGTCGGGGTGCCGTTCACGTATGGCGCGCTCCTCACGAGCTCGCAGGGTGGTCACCGCCGGAGCGTCGAGATCAACAACGAGGGGTGGGCGCGCGGCGCCGAAGTGTGGCCGCAGGTGAGCCCGCGACCGCTGATGTTCGCGATGACGCTCGCATCGCCGTTCATGCTCAACCTGAGCCCGGAGTTCGCGGAGCTGATGGCCGGGTCGCTCGACGACCGCCGGCGTGCGTACGCCGACCCCGAGTGGCGGGCGCGGACACAGGCCGCGTGGGAGGGACGTGCGGGCTTCGGCGTACCCGACTGGAACAAGTACACGATCGTGGCCAGCACGAAGCATCCCGAGCTGCTGGAGCGCCCGCTCCCCGACGTCGCGGCCGATCGCGGCCAGAAGCCGTTCGACGCCATGCTCGACCTCGCGCTCGAGGAGCCCGACCTCGAGCTCCGCGTGCGCACGGTCGTGCTCAACGACGACGCCGACGAGGTCGCGAAGCTGCTCGTCGACGAGCACTGCACGCTCGGGCTGTCCGATGCCGGCGCGCACGTCGGCCAGCTCTGCGATGCTCCGGAGCCCACCGACTTCCTCGGGAACTGGGTGCGCGACCGCGACCTCATGCCCATCGAGACCGCGGTGCGCAAGCTCACCGGCACGCAGGCCGACTTCCTCGGGCTCACTGACCGCGGCTACTTACGGGAAGGCGCGTGGGCGGACGTCACGGTGTTCGACCCGAAGACCGTCGCGCCGGGGCCGCTCCGCAGGGTGCGCGACTTCCCGGCCGACGCCGAGCGATTGACGGCCGACCAACCCACCGGCATGCGCCACGTCGTCGTGAACGGCACGCCGGTGCAGGTCGACGGCGCGCGTGTCAACGGCAAGGCCCGCCCCGGTCACGTCGTGCGCTCTTCGAAGCGCTGGCGCTGAGAGGGGAGTGCCGTGCGCGCCGCAGTGCTCGAGGCTGCGAACGAACCGTTCGTCATCGACGACACCGTCAAGATCGACGACCCTGGTCCGGGGTACGTGAGGGTCAAGGTGTCGCACTGCGGCATCTGCCACTCCGACCTGACGGTGGCGCACGTCGCCTCGACCACGCCGATCGTGCTCGGCCACGAAGCGGCAGGCGTGGTCGACGCCGTCGGGAATGGGGTCACCTCCCTGACGCCCGGTGACCAGGTCGTCCTCACGCCGATCGCGCCGTGCGGGCAGTGCTACTTCTGCCTGCGGGGCGAAGCCGGGTGTTGCGTGAACAACCGCGCGATCCTCACCAACACGTTCGCCGACGGCTCCACCGGGCTCTCGCGCAACGGCGAGATCGTGTACCGGGGTCTCGGGGTCGGCGGGTTCGCGGAGTACGCGCTGACGACCGAGACCGGCGCGGTGCGCGTGCCCGACGACGTACCGCTCGACGTGGTGTGTGTCATCGGCTGCGCGGTGCAGACCGGTGTCGGTGCGGTCCTGAACACCGCGAAGGTCGAGCCCGGGGCGACCGTCCTCGTCCTCGGCCTGGGTGGAATCGGCCAGTCGGTCGTCCAGGGTGCTCGCGTCGCCGGCGCGTCGCGCATCATCGCCAGTGACCCGATCGCTGCGCGCCGCGAGGCTGCATTGGCACTCGGCGCCACCGACGTGGTCGATCCCGACCGTGACGACGTCGCCTCGCGCGCCCGTGCCATCACCGTGGTCGGGCCCGACTACGCGTTCGAGTGCGCCGGGATCACGGCGCTCGCCCAGGCCGGCATCGCCGCGACCCGCCCCGGTGGGATGACCGTGCTCGTCGGTGCACCGTCGGCCGACCAGGCCATCACGATCGCGCCGGCCGTGCTCTTCGGCATCGAGGAGAAGCAGGTGAAGGGCTGCTTCCTCGGGAGCTGCAACTCGCTGCGCGACATCCCGCGCATGGTCGGGCTGTGGCGCGCCGGCCAGCTCGACCTCGACGGTCTGATCACGAACCGGCGGCCGCTCGACGACATCAACGATGCCTTCGCGGACGTGGAGGCCGGCCGTGGCATCCGCACGGTCCTCGAGCTGTAGCGGAGCCCTGCGGTTCGCAGGGGAGCGGCCGGCTCTGGGAGAATTCGCAGGCGAACCGATCGTCTGGGTCCCTGGACACCCCTGAAGTAATGCATTACATTACTAGGGGTTCCGACGGGAAGGAACGTGCCGCCGTGGACGCAGAGGCCGAGCTGATGCAGCGTGCGATCACGCTCTCCGCTGCGGCCCGCCGGCGCACCGCCCCCAACCCGTGGGTTGGCTGCGTGCTCGTGCGCGACGGACAGATCGTCGGTGAGGGCGCGACCCAGCCTCCCGGCGGGCCCCATGCCGAAATCGAGGCGTTGCGGGCCGCAGCTGGCCTCGCCCGGGGAGCGACGGCGTACGTCACGCTCGAGCCCTGCGCCCACCACGGACGGACGCCTCCGTGCGTCGACGCGCTGGTCGAGGCAGGCGTCGCACGCGTGGTCGTGGCGATCGCCGACCCCGATCGCCGCGCGAGAGGCGCAGGCATGGCGTGGCTCCGTGAGCACGGGGTCCCCGTCGACGTCGGGATCGGGGACGAGGCGGCGCGGCGGCTGCTCGCGCCGTATCTCACCCACCGCACGCTCGGTCGGCCGGCGGTCGTGTTGAAGACGGCGATGAGCCTCGATGGGCGGATCGCAGCCCGAGACGGATCGTCCCGCTGGATCACCGGCGCGGCAGCACGAGCCGATGCGCACGAGCTGCGCGCGGACTCCCAGGCGGTGGTGGTCGGCGCGGGGACCGTCCTCGCCGACGAGCCCGCCTTGACCGTGCGCGAGGCGCGGGAGCCGGTGGCGCGGCAACCACTTCGTGTGCTGCTCGATGCGCGGGGACGTGTGCCCGCGCAGGGTCCGCTGTTCGACGCAATGCTCGCCCCCACGCTTGTCGTCACCACCGCGCTGGCTCCCGCCGTCGCGACCGACGCCTGGGTAGCCGCGGGCGCGAAGGTGAAGACGGTGTCCCGCTCAGCAACCGGTCATGGCGTCGACCTGCGGGAGGCGCTGGAGCTGCTCGCCGGACTGGGTGTGCTGCAGGCGCTGGTCGAGGGCGGCGCTCACGTCGCCGGTGCGTTGCACGAGGCCGATCTGGTCGACCGCTTCGTCGCGTACGTCGCGCCGACGGTGCTCGGTCGTGACGGCCTCGCCGCGTTCGAGCTCGCCGGGCCCGCGACGATCGCCGACACGAGGCGCTTCGAGCTCGTCGACGTGAGGCCGTTGGGCGACGACGTGCGCCTGGAATACGAGCGGCCGCCTTCGTGGCTGAACGAGGAGCCGCCTTCGTGGCTGAACGAGAAGCAGGCGTAGGTGTTCACCGGCATCGTCGAGGAGGTCGGCACCGTGCGCGGGGTGCATCCGATCGGCGGCGGGGCGCGCATCGAGATCGCGGCGACTCAGGTGCTCACGGACCTGGCGATCGGGGCGTCCATCGCGGTGAACGGTTGCTGCCTCACAGTGGTCGAGCTCGGCGAGGGTGGCTTCGCGGCCGACGCGGTCACGGAGACACTCACCCGGACCGAGCTCGGGGATCTGGAGGCTGGTGACGCGGTGAACCTCGAACGCCCGGTGCGCCTCGAGGACCGTCTCGGCGGACACCTCGTGCAAGGCCATGTGGACGCGGTCGGGCATATTCGAGCACGGGAGCCCCTGGCCGACGGATCACGCCGTGTGGAGTTCGCCGCGCCGCCGTACGTGCTGCGCTACATCGTGGAGAAGGGTTCGGTGACCGTCGACGGCATCAGCCTCACCGTCGCGGACGTTCTCGACGACGGGTTCGCTGTCGCGGTCATCCCGCACACGCTCGCGGTCACGACGCTGGGTTCAAAGACAGTCGGAGACCCCGTGAACCTCGAAGTCGACATCGTGGCGAAGTATGTGGAACGTTTGGTGACGAGAGGGGAAGCGAGCGTGAGCGGCCGGGGTACCCCCGGCCGTAGCGAGCGACCCAATGCAGAAGGCTGAGGAGCATGCCCTTCACGAAGATCGAAGAGGCCATCGAGGCCATCGCGCGGGGGGAGATGGTGATCGTGGTCGACAGCGTCGACCGCGAGAACGAGGGCGACCTGATCATCGCCGCCGAGAAGATGACGCCGGAGACGATGGCGTTCATGATCCGTCACACGAGCGGCGTCATCTGCATGCCGGTCGAAGGGCACCGCCTCGACGAGCTCCGTATCCCGCTGATGGTCGCCGAGAACACCGAGTCGCAGCGGACGGCCTTCACGGTCTCGGTCGACGCCAAGCACGGCACGTCCACGGGCATCTCTGCCGCCGACCGGTGCGCGACCGTCCACGCGATCCTCGACGAGGACACCCGACCCGAAGACCTCGCCCGACCCGGGCACATCTTCCCGTTGCGCTACCGCGAAGGTGGAGTGCTCACCCGCGCGGGCCACACCGAGGCTTCCGTCGATCTCGCCCGCATGGCACGGTTGCGGCCGGCGGGGGTGCTGGCGGAGGTGGTGAACGACGACGGTTCGATGGCCCGTCTGCCGGAGCTCGAGCGTTTTGCCCGCGAGCACGGTCTGCTGGTGATCTCGATCGCGGATCTCGTCCGCTACCGCCGGCACCGCGAGAAGCTGGTGCGGCGGGTCTCCGAGGCGCGCATCCCCACGAGCTACGGCGACTTCACCGCGTACGTATTCGAGTCGTTGCTCGACGGCACCGAGCACATGGCGTTCGTGCGCGGCGAGGTGGCGGGCAAGGACGACGTGCTCGTGCGGGTCCACTCCGAGTGCCTGACCGGCGACGTGTTCGGTTCGATGCGCTGCGACTGTGGTCTGCAGCTGGATCTGGCGCTGCGGCTCATCGCCGAGGAAGGCACGGGGGTCGTGGTGTATCTCCGCGGGCACGAGGGACGGGGCATCGGCTTGGGCCACAAGTTCCGCGCGTACACCCTGCAGGATCAGGGCCTCGACACCGTGGAAGCCAATGTGGAGCTCGGGTTCCCGCCTGACTCCCGGGAGTACGGCATCGGTGCGCAGATCCTCGTCGACCTCGGAGTCTCGACGATGCGCGTGATGACCAACAATCCGGACAAGTACGGCGGCCTCGACGGCTACGGTCTCGAGATCGTGGAGCGCGTGCCCCTGCACGTGCTCCCGAACACCGAGAACATCCGCTACCTCCGCACGAAGCAGCAGAAGCTCGGTCATCTCCTGGAGATCGACGAGAGCACGAGCTAGGTCCGGCAGGGCGGTGAGCGAGTGAGCGGCGCGAGCGAGTGAACTCGCAGGAGCAGAGCGAACGTACCCGTTGTGGTGGCAGTGAGCGAACGGCCGCGCACCGGGTATCCCGGTGCGCAGGGAGCGAACCATGACGATGGCGTATCCCGGCGCCGAGTGAGTGCGACCAGAGAGATGGGTGAGTACAAGGAATTCGAAGGCGAGCTCGACGCCAGTGGCATGCGCCTCGCGATCGTCGCCGGCCGGTTCAACGACCACGTCACCAAGCCGCTGCTCGAGGGCGCGCTCGACACGCTCCGCGACTTCGGCGCCGACGAGGTGCCCGTGTACTGGGTCCCCGGCGCGTTCGAGATTCCGCTCCTCGCGCAGCGCCTCGCGCCGTCCTACGACGCCGTGATCTGTCTCGGAGCCGTGATCCGCGGCGACACCGCGCACTTCGAGTACGTCGCGGGCGAGTGCGCGGCGGGGATCCAGCGAGTGGCGCTCGACAGCGGCACGCCGGTCATCTTCGGGGTGCTCACCACCGACAACCTCGACCAGGCCATGGCCCGTGCAGGGGGAGAGCGCGGTCACAAGGGGAGCGAGGCCGCACGTACCGCGGTCGAGATGGTGAGCCTCCTCGGCCAATTCCCTCGAAGGGACCAGTGATGCTCCGCCTCGTGCTCCCCAAGGGCAGCCTCGAACGCCAGACCCTCCAGCTCTTCGAGGACGCCGACCTCGCGGTGAACCGCGGGTCCGACGTCGACTACCGCGGCACCATCGACGACCCGCGCGTCGTCGAGGTGCGGATCCTGCGCCCCCAAGAGATCCCGCAATACGTTGCGGAGGGTCGCTTCGACCTCGGGATCACCGGGCGCGACTGGATCGAGGAACGCAACGTCGACGTCGTGACGCTCTCGGAGCTGCATTATTCGAAAGCGACGGCGCGTCCGGTGCAGATCGTTCTGGCAGTCGCCGCCGATTCGCCGGCTCGGGCGGTCACGGACCTCCCGAATGGTGTCGTCGTGCACACCGAGTATCCCGACCTGACTCGCCGCTACTTCGCGAAGCGCGGCGTCGACGCCGACGTCCACCTGTCGTACGGCGCCACGGAAGCGAAGGTGCCTGACATCGCCGACGCGGTCGTCGAGCTCACCGAGACGGGACGCGCGCTGCGTGCGGCAGGCCTCAGGGTCATCGACACGCTCATGGTGTCGCACACCGAGTTGATCGCGAATCCGCAGTCGTACCAGCATGCCGACAAGCGCAAGGCGATGGAACAGCTGCAGAGCCTGCTCACGGGTGTGCTCGAAGCGCGCGGTCGCGTGCTCCTGAAGCTCAACGTCGACGCTGCGAACCTCGATGCGGTCATTGCGCTGCTCCCGGCATTGAAGGCCCCGACCGTGTCGAAGTTGTCGGGCGAAGACGGCTACGCCGTCGAGACCGTCGTGTCGAAGCAGGAGATCAACACGCTCATCCCAGCCCTGAAGGACGCGGGTGGGGCCGGGATCATCGAGCTCCCGATCGCCAAGATCGTGCACTGACCTGAGCCGAGCGACCGCGCCGCAGGTATCCTGCGCCAGGGAGGCGTGGCCCGAGCGGCCCGCTGCGCCGTCCCGCTCATCCGGATACCGGGTCGCTCGCTGCTCGCCGGGATACCCGGCTCGCGGCCGCTCGCTCGTGCACGGCTCCGCTTCGTCTCCTACTGCCGGTGCCGACCGGTGGCGCGGTGTGACGCGGGACTGGTGATGTGCGCGAGGTTGCAGGCGGTGTTCACGAGCGACACGTGTGTGAACGCCTGTGGGAAATTTCCGAGCATCCGCCGCGTCTTCGGGTCGTACTCCTCCGACAACAGTCCCACGTCGTTGCGCAGCTCGAGCAGACGCTCGAACAGCGCTTGGCCGTCGGCCACACGTCCGATCAAGCAGAGGTTGTCGGCGAGCCAGAAGGAGCAGGGGAGGAAGAGTCCCTCACCGGGCGGGAGGCCGTCGACACCCTCCTCGGTTGCGTAGCGCATCACGAAACCGTCGAGGACGAGCTCGCGTTCGATGGCAGCAACGGTGCCCTTGACTCGTTCGTCGTCGGGAGGAAGGAAGCCGACCAACGGGATCATGAGGCTGCTCGCGTCGATCGACTTCGATCCGTAGTACTGGGTGAACGTGTTGCGGTCGGGGTCAAAACCCTCGTCGAGCACCTCACGGTGCACTTCATCGCGGCGGGCGCGCCACTTGTCGACCGGGCCTTCGAGCCCGAATTCTTCGACCCCTCGTACGGCGCGGTCGAATGCCACCCACGCCATCACCTTCGAGTGGGTGAAGTCCTTGCGGCCGCCGCGCACCTCCCAGATTCCCTCGTCGGGTTGTTGCCACGCCGACTCGAGAAATTCGAGAATGGCGAGTTGGAGTGACCACGCACTCGCGTCCTCGTGTACCTCCATGTGGCGTGCCTGGTGCAACGCGTCGAACACCTCGCCGAAGACGTCGAGTTGGAACTGACTCGATGCGGCGTTGCCGACGCGCACCGGTTTCGAGCCCTCGTAACCAGCGAGCCAGTCGAGTTCGTACTCGTCGAGGCGTCGCTCGCCAGCCGGCCCGTACATGATCTGGAGATGCGAGGGGTCACCCGCGACCGCGCGCAGCAGCCAGTCACGCCATTCGACGGCTTCCTTGACGTAGCCGGCCATCATCAGCGAGTAGAGCGTGAACGTCGCATCGCGCAGCCAGCAGTAGCGGTAGTCCCAGTTCCGAACTCCGCCGGGCCACTCGGGCAGTGACGTCGTGGGCGAGGCGACGATGCCGCCGGTCGGCGCGTAGGTGAGGGCCTTGAGCGTGATGAGCGAACGGTGCACCGCGTCGCGCCACTCGCCCTTGAACGTGGACCGCGCCGACCAGTCCTGCCACCATGCGGTCGTGCGTGCGACAGCGCGCACTGGATCGATCCCCGGAGGTTCCTTGTGGTACGAGGGGTACCACGTGAGGACGAACGGCACGCTGTCGCCCTCGCCCACGACGAATTGAGCGTCGTGGCGAAACTCGTGTCCGGTGATCTTGAACGGCGAGACGAGCCGGAGGGCGTCGGGGCCCGCGATCATGAGGACCGTATGGTCGGTGGAGCGCACCCATGGCACCACGTTCCCGTAGTCGAATCGCACCCACAGTTCTAGTTTCATGGGTACGGTACCGCGCACTCCTTTGACCACGCGCACGATGTCGATGGTGCGGTCTCGGATCGGCATGCAGTCCGTGACGCGAACGATCCCGTCGGGAGTCTCGTACTCGGTCTCGAGCACGAGCGTGTCGTCGCGGTACCGCCGGCGCGTCGCGCGCGCGCCACTTGCTGGACCGATGAGCCAGCGGCCGTCGCGTTCGTCGCCGAGCAACGCGGCGAAACACGCCTCCGAGTCGAACCGGGGCACGCACAGCCAGTCGATCGACCCGTCGTTGCCGACGAGCGCGGCCGTCTGTGTGTCGCCGATGAGCGCGTACTGCTCGATGAGTGAGCTCACGACGAGGAGTTCACCACGCTGACGGTCTCACGAAGGTGCAGTCTCGTTGCTCGAGACCTGGACGTAGGCGAGACGCAGTTGGGCCAGGGCCTCCCGGAGCGCCTCGTCGTTCGGCGCGAGGCGCGCACCCAACCCGTCGACGAGCGCGGCCAGCGCATCGATGGCGAGGGCGGCGTCCTGCAGGCGCGGCGGCGTCGGCGTGCCGTCGGGTCCGGGGTCAGGGACGAGATGCAGCAGCGCCAGCTGCCAGAGCCCGACGGCGTGATTGGCGATGATGTCGGTGACCGGCACCGACGCGAGCTCGGCGCGAGCCCGCAGCATCTCCTCGAGCTCCTCGGGGGTCGGTTCGCGCTCGGCCCCGCCGGCCGCCTGCGGAGCGCGCTCGGTCGCACCGGGCTCGTCGGTCCGTTCCGTCGGGTCGTATTCGCCCGAGGGTGTCCACAGTGTGCTCACGCTGGTATCCTTTCAGGATCAACCAAGGGAAGTGGGACTCCGCGGCTTGATGGCAGGAGCTTGATACCCGTTGTCCCCGCCCGGCCACCGCATGCGTGCGCGTGCGTCCGGGTTCGCGTCGTGACCGCGAGGGCGATGCTCGAGCGGCACCGGTGTGGCGGACGCTTCCCGTGTCCGCCATTTTCGCGTTCCGAGGCACGCCGTACCCATTGTGAGAAAGAGTGAGGGAGCCAATGGCCCGATGAAGCAGGTGACCAGATAGCCGCCCACGAGGTCAGGATCAACGACCGCATCCGAGCCCGGGAGGTCTTCCTCGTCGGTTCCGACGGGGAGCAGCTCGGCGTGAAGCCGCTGCCGGAGGCGCTCGCTCGAGCTCGTGACCTCCAGCTCGATCTGGTCGAGGTGGCGCCCAACGCCAACCCGCCCGTTGCCCGGATCATGGACTACGGCCGATACGTCTACGAACAAGAGCAGCGGCGCCGCCAGTCGAAACGGAAGGCCACGAAGGTCGTCATCAAGGAGATGAAGTTCAAGCCGAAGATCGACGAGCACGACTACGCCACGAAGATGAAGCACGTGATCCGCTTCCTCGACGAGGGCAACAAGGTCAAGCTCACGATCTGGCTGCGCGGACGAGAGATCGCTCATCCGGAGCTCGGCATGCGGATCTTACGCCGCATCGCAGACGACGTCGGCGACCTCGCGGTCATCGAGTCGCAGCCGCGGCAGGACGGCCGGAACATGACGATGGTCCTGCACCCGACGAGGAAGGACGGACGCAAGGCGAGGGACAACGGCGCCGTTGCCTCAGCTGAAGTCAACGGAGTACGTGATGCCCAAGCAGAAAGCGCATAGAGGTGCGGCGAAGCGCTTCAAGGTGACGGGGACCGGCAAGGTCTTCCGCCGCAAGCAGAATCGCTCGCACCTGCTCGAGAAGAAGCCCAGCAAGCGGACGCGTCGGCTGGCACGCCCCGCCGAGCTCGTCGGCGCCGACAAGAAGAAGGCGAAGCGGCTACTCGGCCGCTGACGGCTCGCGCCGTCTTCGCTACTCACGAATCGAGGAGTCCCACCCGATGGCCAGGGTCAAACGATCCGTCCACAGCAAGAAGCGGCACCGCAAGGTCCTGGAGTCGGCGTCGGGTTACCGCGGTTCGCGCAGTCGGAGCTTCCGCAAGGCCAACGAACAAGTCATGCACTCCGGCAACTACGCGTACCGCGATCGCCGCGCGCGAAAAGGCGAGTTCCGCAAGCTCTGGATCGTGCGCATCAACGCGGCGTGCCGTCAGAACGACATCAGCTACTCGCGTTTCATCTCGGGACTGAAGGCGGCGGAGATCGACGTCGACCGCAAGATCCTCGCCGACCTCGCCGTGCGCGACGCCGCCGCGTTTTCCGCACTTGTCGGCGTGGCGCGGGAAGCGCTCGACGCTGCCTGACCGAGTTCACCGACAGGAACTGGGTCCGCGGCACACGGCGGTTCGGCGGCTCCGCGCATTGCTGCGCGACCGGCGTACCCGAGAAGCCGAGCGCGCGTTCGTGGTCGAGGGGCCGCGCGCGATCGAAGCCGCGCTCGACCGCGGTGCGGTGCTCGAAGCCGTCTTCTTCTCCACGTTCGCCGACGTCGCGTTCGCGTCGTTGCGATCACGAGTCGAGGCGGCGGGCATCACGGTGGTGCTGCTCAAGGAGGGCGTCCTCGAGAAGCTCGGTACGACCGTGACGCCGCAACCCGTGCTCGCGGTGGTGGCGATGCCGTCACCATTGCTCCGTGACCTGAACGGCAACGGCCTCGTGCTCGTCGGACTCGCGCTCGCCGATCCGGGCAACCTCGGCACGCTGGTGCGCAGCGCCGAGGCGTCCGGTGCAGAGGGAATCGTGCTGAGCGCGGGATCGGTCGATGCCTACAATCCCAAAGTCGTTCGCGCCTCCGCCGGCGCGATCTTCGGAATACCCGTCGTAGAGGGGTGCTCGGCGGTGGAGGCGCTCGACGCGTTGGGCAAGCAAGGACGCCGACGGCTCGGAGCCGACGCGCGCGCAGGCACCGCCTACGACGAGGTCGACTTCCGCGGTCCGACCGCGGTCGTGCTGGGGAACGAGGCCCGCGGGATCCCGCCCGAGCTGCACCAGCACCTCGACGGATGGGTCGCCGTCCCAATGCGCGGCGCGGCCGAGTCGCTCAACGTGGCGATGGCAGCGACCGTGCTGTGCTTCGAGGCAGCCCGCCAGCGAGCGCGGGAGACCACGTGGTGACCCTGTCCGACATCGAGTCTGTACTCGACGTCCCGCTCGAATCAGTGCGCCAAGCGACGACCCTCGAGGAGCTCGCGGCTGCTGAACGCGCGTTGACGGGTCGCGGCTCGCCGATGGCGCGCGCCAACGAAGCGATCAAGGATCTCGACACGGCCGACCGCCCCGCCGCGGGAAAATCCGTCGGCAGGTTCAAGGCGAGAGTCGCGGAGTCGGTCGCAGCCAAACGGGCCGAGCTCGAAGCCGCCGCCGCATCCGCAGCGCCCCGCGACGCGCTCGACCTCACGCTTGGCGGGCACGGCCGCTCGCGCGGGCACCTCCACCTCGTCACGCAGGTCCAGCGCGAGCTGGAGGACATCTTCATGGGCATGGGCTACCTCGTGATGGAGGGTCCCGAAGTGGAGGACGACTGGCACAACTTCGAAGCGCTCAACATGGCGCCTGCGCACCCCGCGCGCTCCCTGCAGGACACGCTCTACGTCAACCTGGGCGAGCCCGAGCAGGTGATGCTGCGCACGCACACGTCGCCGGTGCAGATCCGCACGATGGAGAAGATGAAGCCGCCCATCTACATCGTCGCGCCCGGTCGCGTGTACCGAAACGAGACACCGAGTCCGCGCAACTCACCGGTGTTCCACCAGATGGAGGCGCTCGCCGTCGACCGCGGCATCACGCTGGCCGACCTGTTCGGCACGATCGAGACGTTCGTGCGCGCGCTCTTCGGCGACGAGACGCTCCGCACACGATTCCGTCCCGACTTCTTTCCTTACACGGAGCCGTCGGCGGAGCTCGCCGTCAGCTGCATCTTCTGCGGAGGTGACGGCTGTCGGGTCTGCTCGCAGACCGGATGGATCGAGCTCGGCGGCTGCGGCATGGTCGACCCCAACGTCCTCGCGGGGGTTGGGATCGGCCCGGAGGAGTACACGGGGTTCGCGTTCGGGTTCGGGCTCGACCGGATCGCGATGATCCGTCACGGGATCGACGAGATCAAGACGTTCTTCGACGACGACGTGCGCTTCCTCGCCCGATTCTGATGTCCGGTCTGATGTTCGGGTTCTGATGCTGGCACCGTTGTCCTGGATCCGCGAGTTCACGCAGGTCACCGCGCCGGTGGCGGAGATCGTCGCGGCACTGAACCAGCTCGGGCTGGAAGTCGAGGCCGTGGAGGAGCCCGGGGCCGAGATCGGCGGGGTCGTCGCGGCGCGAGTGCTCGATGTGGTGCGGCATCCCGATGCTGACAAGCTCACGCTCGTGGACGTCGACAACGGCTCCGGGCAGACGCGAGTGGTCTGCGGCGCGCCCAACGTCAAACCCGGCATGACGGTGCCCTACGCCGGCGTCGGGGCGACGCTGCCCGGCGGCCGCACGATGGAGCGGCGCACGATCCGCGGCCAGGTGTCCGACGGCATGTTGTGCTCGGCCGCGGAGCTCGCGCTGGGCGACGACCACTCGGGCATCTTCGTTCTCGACGAAACCGCCGAGCTCGGTGCCGACGTGCGCGAGATCCTGGGCCTCGACGACGTGATCTTCGACCTCGCGATCACCCCGAACCGTCCCGACGCGATGTGCATCATCGGGGTCGCACGTGAGCTCGCCGCGCACTTCGGCCTCCCGCTCGAGGTTCCGGAGCCGAGTGCTCCTGTCGACGCGTCGGTGGCCAACGACATCACCGTGGTGATCGATGCCCCCGACCGGTGCCCGCGGTACCTCGGACGCGTCGCGCGCGTCCAGATGGGCGGCTCACCTCCGTGGATGGTGCAACGGCTGGTGAAGGCAGGCATGCGACCGATCAGCAACGTCGTCGACGTCACGAACTACGTGCTGCTGGAGCGGAACCAACCGCTGCACGCGTTCGACCTGTCGAAGCTCGCCGGTCGCGGCGTCGTCGTCCGGCTCGCTCGAGACGGCGAACGGATCACGACGCTCGACGGCATCGAGCGTGAGCTGACCGACAGCGACCTGTTGATCTGTGACGCCGAGCGCGCGCCGCAGGCGATCGCCGGGATCATGGGCGGATCGACGTCGGAGGTGTCCGACTCGACCAGCGAGATCCTGCTCGAGTCGGCGTACTTCGAGCGCATGGGGATCGCCCGTACCTCGAAGCGACTGAAGCTGCGCAGCGAATCCAGCGCGCGCTTCGAACGCGGCATCGACCCCAACGGCGTCGCACTCAGCGCCGAACGGGCCATGGAGCTGCTCGCGCTCGTGGCCGGGGCGCGGGTGGCACCGGGGAGCGAGGACATCTACGTGCACCCGGTGAACAGGCAGCAGATCCGCCTGCGCACAAGTCGGGTCAATCAGGTGCTGGGCACCGAGCTCGACGCCGAAGAGGTCTGGGACGCGCTCGCGCCGCTCGAGATCGAGATCGACGACACGGGCGACGGCGACACGCTCGTGGCGACCGTCCCGACGTTCCGGCCCGACCTCGAACGCGAGATCGACCTGATCGAAGAAGTCGCGCGGCGGATCGGGTTCGCCCGAATCGGACGCACGCTCCCGCGCGCGCACGAACAGATCGGAGCCCTCACCGCGGTGCAACGCAAGCGCCGACTCGTGGCCGACGCGCTCGTTGGCGCCGGCTTGTCCGAGGCGATCACGCTCTCGTTGGTCTCACCCGCGGATCTCGACCGCGCCGGCTCTCCGCTCGATCGCGTGGTGCGAGCCGCGAACCCGCTGCGCGCCGAGGAGTCGGTCCTTCGAACGGGCATCCTGCCAGGCCTCTTGCGCGCGGTGGCGTTCAACCGCTCGCACGGGATGCACGACGTCGCGCTGTTCGAGCAGGGCCACGTCTTCCTCGCGCCGCGCGAGGGGGAGGGCCCGTTGCCCGAGGAGCCCGAGCGGCTCGCCGCCGTGCTCGCCGGCACGGTGCGGCGCCGGCCGGTCGAGGACGATCGTCCGGTCGACGTCTACGACGCCGTCGACGCGCTTCGTGCGATCGTCGAAGCGCTCGACATCGCGGACTTCTCGCTCGAACCGGCTGAGGTAGCCGGGTACCGGCCCGGACGCGCCGCCCGCGTCGTCGTCGGTGGAGCCGACGCGGGTGCCGTCGGCGAGGTGTCCGACGCGGTCATTGGCGCGCTCGGGCTCGAGCGCCCGGTCGTCGCGTTCGAGGTGCTCCTCGACGCGCTTTTCGCGGCGCCGCGGCGGGATCGTCAGTTTCGTGCCCCGTCGCGATTCCCGGCGTCCACCATCGACCTCGCGTTCGTCGTTCCCGACACCGTTCCCGCGGCCGCGGTCGTGCGCACGCTCCACGACGCCATCGGTGACGTGCTCGAGGACGTGCGCCTGTTCGACGAGTTCCGTGCCGACGCGTTGGGCGTCGCACGACGCAGCCTGGCGTTCGCGTTGCGATTCCGCGACCCCGATCGGACTCTCAACGACACCGAGGTGGGCGAGTTGCGGAAGCGGGCGATCGACGCGGTCAGCACGGCACACGGTGCCGAGCTGCGCGGCTAGTCAGCGGTGACGTTCGTTCACCACATCCGCCCGCGGTATGCCGAAGTCGATGCTCAGGGGGTGGTGTTCAACGCGCACTGGCTCACGTACTTCGACGAGACGCAGACCCGGTTCTTCGAGTCGCTCGGCCTCCAGCCGAAGGAGGCGTTCTTCACCGACTTCGACGTGATGGTGGTCAAGGCGACCTTGGAGTGGCAAGGTCCGGCCGGTTTCGACGACGACGTTGCCATCGCGGTGGCGCTGCCCCGTCTCGGCACTGCCTCCTTCGACATCGAGTACACCGCCACCTGCAACGGCGCCGCGGCATGCGCGGGCGTCGTGACGTACGTGTCGGTCATCCCCGGTACGCACGACTCGACGGCGATCCCTGCGGACGTCCGCGAGAAGCTGATCGGGTACGGCTGACCCGCGCCGCCGAACCGCCCGCTTCGCGCTCCGACCGCATGGGCTCGTGCTCCCGACGCACAATGGTGTCGTGGTGATGCGATCGCCGGTGGGGGACTTGTACGCGGAGCTCGGCGTGGAGCGGACTGCAACGGCCGAGGAGATCGTCACCGCCTTCCGCAGTCGTGCGCGGGAGCTCCACCCCGATGCCCGGCCTGCCGACACAGTGGAAGCGGAGGAGCGATTCAAGCGGGTGAGCCGCGCCTACGGCGTGCTGAGCGACCCCGTGCAGCGGGCACGCTACGACGCCGGGTTGGTCGGAGGCCGCCGACCAGTGGCTTCGCCTGCGTCGTCGCACCGCATCCCTGTC
The DNA here is from genome assembly GCA_046727575.1 of Actinomycetota bacterium. Classification (GTDB taxonomy): domain Bacteria; phylum Actinomycetota; class Acidimicrobiia; order IMCC26256; family DASPTH01; genus DASPTH01. The sequence goes on along the minus strand of JBKPCV010000054.1, from coordinate 14,489 downwards.
GCCCCCGGGGACTCGCGCGGCATCCACCTCACGCCGCGCGGCGCGCGCTGGATGTTCTGGGGCGGACTCGCCCTGATCGCGCTGGGCGTCGCCGCGGTCGTGTGGGTCGTCTCGCTCCAACGCCACGATGCCGACCTGCGCGCGCGGGGAGTGCCGGCGATCGCCACGGTCGTCGACGTCGGTGGTGACCACCGCCTGCAGTTCACGACGCGTACCGGCCGCGTCGTGAGGACGGCCGAGCAGACCAAGAGCGGCGAGGCGCAGCCGGGCCTCGGCGCCAGTGTTCCCATCCACTACGACCGGGCCGATCCCACCACGATCGTGACGGACGAGTCGCACACCGGCCGGGACATCACCCTCTGGATCGTGGCGGTGAAGCTGCTCGTGGGCGGCGGCGTGCTCGTCGTATTCGGGGCCCGCCGTCTCCGCCGCCACTCCGTCTAGTCACGCTCTCCCGCGCCACGCGCCGCGGCATCGGCCGCACCCGCGCCCGCGCCAGTTGCTGCGCAGACTGAAAAATTGCACAATCTGCACGGATGAGGGTGTCGTCGGAAACGACGGGCGAGCTGCCTCGCCGTCAGGTGCTGATCATCTTCACCGGGCTCGTGCTCGGGATGCTCATCGCTGCGGTCGACCAGACGATCGTGGCAACCGCGCTACCGACGATCGTCGGCGACCTGGGTGGCCTCGACCAGCTCTCCTGGGTGATCACCGCGTACCTGCTCGCCCAGACGATCGCGACCCCGATCTTCGGCAAGCTCGGCGACCTCTACGGGCGGAAGATCCTCTTCCAGCTCGGCATCGGCCTGTTCGTGTTGGGCAGCCTGTTCGCAGGGTTCTCCGTCACGATGCTGCAGCTGATCGTGTGCCGGGCGATCCAGGGCTTCGGCGCCGGCGGGCTGTTCATTGTCGCCCAGGCGATCATCGCCGACGTGGTGAGCCCGCGCGAGCGCGGCCGCTACCAGGGGTTCTTCGGTGCGGTCTTCGGCGCGGCCAGTGTGCTCGGGCCCCTGATCGGCGGGTTCCTCACGGACAACCTCTCGTGGCGGTGGATCTTCTTCGTGAACATCCCGATCGGTATCGTCGCACTGGTCGTCACGATCGCCGTGCTCCCGCCGAGCCGGCGCCGCACAGAGGTGCGCATCGACTGGGTGGGGAACGCCCTGCTGGCAGCTGGCATCTCGACGCTGGTGCTGCTCACGTCGTGGGCGGGCACCGAGTACGCGTGGGGCTCGCCGGTGATCGTCGGTCTCGGGGTCGTCACGCTCTTGCTCGGCGTCGCGTTCGTGCTGGTGGAGCGGAGCGTCGAGGAGCCCGCCATCCCGCTGCGGCTGTTCCGCATTCGCACCCTCGCGCTCTCGTGTGCGGTGCTCCTGGCGGTCGGCCTGTGCATGTTCGGCGCGATCGCATACCTCCCGACACTGCTCCAGGTCGCCAACGGCGCGTCCGCCTCGAACGCAGGACTGCTGCTCGTGCCGCTGATGACCGGTGTGTTCGGCTCTTCGATCATTGCCGGCCAGATCATCAGCCGCACCGGTCGCTACCGTGTGTTCCCGATCTGCGGCATGGCGACCGCGGCGGTCGGCATGTACCTGCTGTCCACACTCGGCACGGGGAGCAGCCGCGTCGAGTCGGGTCTCTACATGGCCATCCTGGGCGTGGGCGTCGGCATGGTGATGCAGATTCTCGTGCTCGCGACCCAGAACGAGGCGCCGATCGATGATCTGGGCGTTGCGACGTCGACGGTCGGCTTCTTCCGCGCGGTTGGCGGCTCGATCGGAGTCGCCGCGTTTGGGGCCCTCTTCGCGAGCCGGATCACGGAGCTGCTCGGTCCGACCGCAGACCTGAACATCACGCCCGGGGCAATCCGTCAGCTTCCGCCTGCCGCGCGCGCGACGACGCAGGCCGCATTCGCCGACGCCATCACGCGGGTATTCGCGTTGGCGGTGCCATTACTGTTGCTCGGTCTCGTGCTCACGTGCTTTTTGAAGGAGACGCCACTGCGGACGACATCGGGTGACATCCGACGCGCGACCGCCGCGCTCGAGATCGACTTCGCCGAGGACCCGCTCATCTCGATCGCCGACCCGGCGCTGCCAGTGCCGAGCGTGGGCAGCGGCTACCAGGAGGCGACGGAGCCCGTGCAACGCGCGACAGGGAGATCGCCATGACGCAGGGGCTCCGGGAACGGAAGAAAGCCGAGACACGCGACGCGCTCGCGTCGGCTGCGCTGCGTCTCGCCGACGAGCTGGGGCCCGACCGCGTCACGGTCGACGACATCGCGAGCGCCGCGGGCGTGTCGCCGCGCACCTTCTTCAACTACTTCGCCTCGAAGGAGGACGCGATCGTCGGCAGCTCCGAGTCGAGCGCGGCACGCGTGGTTCAGGAGCTCGCGGCGCGCCCGGCGAGGGAGGCACCGATCGACGCGTTGCGCGCCGCCATCCACGCGAGTGCCGACCACCTGCAGACCGATCCTGACGACTGGCTCATCCGGCACCGCCTCGTCGGTCGCTACCCCGCGCTCGGCGTCCGTTACGCCGCCCGCCTCGCGGCAGTCGAGCACGAGCTCGTGCTGGAGATCGCTCGTCGTACCCGACTCGATCCGGAGATCGACACCTACCCCGCGGTCGTCGTGAGCGCAGCGATGGCGGCCTCGCGCGTGGCGCTCACGGTGTGGCAGGAGCGCGAGCGCCATGGGTCGCTGCCCGACCTGTTCGACGAGGTCTTCGACCAACTGGCCTCCGGCTTCTCCCTGCTGCCCCGGCGGAGCGCCCGGCGCCCGACGAAGGCGTCCCGCGACCGAGCCGGCTAGCTATACAGCAACCTGTATAGTATGCGGCATGGCGTATCGAGCCGCGGTCGTCGGTGGATCGGGCTACACCGGCGCGGAGCTGCTCCGCCTCCTCGCCGACCATCCCGACATCGAGGTGGTCAGCGTCACCGCGGAGTCGAACGTGGGGAGCGCGGTCGCCGAGCAGTTTCCGTCCCTCGCCGCGGCCTACCCGCGGCTCGTCTACGCGCCGCTCGCGACCGACGAGCTCGCCGGTCTCGACGTCGTCTTCCTCGCGCTGCCGCACGGCCAGTCCCAGGCGATGGCGGCCGACCTCGTCGACGCGGTGGGGCACGTGGTCGACCTCGGCGCCGACTTCCGTCTCCCGCAGGCCGACTACGAGCAGTGGTACCGCGAGGCCCACTCCGCCCCCGACCTGCTCGAGCGCTTCGCGTACGGGCTGCCGGAGCTGTACCGGTCCGAGGTGGCCGCGGCGCGCCACGTCGCCGCACCCGGGTGCTACCCGACGGCGGCGGCGCTCGCGCTGGCACCGCTCCTACGCGATGGTCTCGTCGAGTGTGGCGGGATCGTGGTCGATGCAGCGTCGGGCGTGTCGGGTGCGGGCCGGGGCGCGAAGGTGACGAGCTTGTTCTCAGAGGTCAACGAGAACGTCGCCGCTTACGGATTGCTGACGCACCGTCACACGGCCGAGATGGAGATGGCGCTCGCGCACGTCGCCGGGGAAACGGTGCAGGTGCTGTTCACTCCGCACCTGGTGCCGATGACGCGCGGGATCCTCGCGACGTGTTACGCGCGCCCCGCCGTCGACGAGCTCGACACCGAGGAGCTGCTCGGCCGTTACCGGACGTTCTACGACCGGGAACCGTTCGTCGTCGTCACCGACGGCTCGCCTGCGACGAAGGCCACACTCGGGTCGAACGCCGAGCACGTCACGGTGCGGTACGACGCGCGGACCAATACCGTGCTCGCGTTGGGCGCGCTCGACAACCTCGTGAAGGGCGCGTCGGGTCAGGCGATCCAGTGCGCGAACCTCCTCCTCGGTCTGCCCGAGACGACCGCGCTGCCCGTCACGGGACTCATGCCGTGAGGTCAGCTGGCACCGAGGGCGGGAAAGCGTGAGCGTGACCGCGGCCGCGGGCTTCGTTGCCGGCGGGCTCGCGTGCGGCATCAAACCGTCGGGCGCGCCCGACCTCGCGATCGTCGCCACGGCCGACCACGCGGCGGTCAGCGCCGCCGGTGTCTTCACGTCCAATCTGGTCGCGGCCGCACCCGTCCAGGTCAGCCGCCGTCACCTCCACGACGGGCGCGCCGCCGCGGTGGTGCTCAACTCGGGCAACGCGAATGCGGCGACCGGCGAAGCCGGCCGGCGTGACGCGCTGCGAATGGCAGAGCTCACTGCGGAAGGACTGGGCTGCGCCACGCGCGACGTGCTCGTCTGCTCGACCGGTCTGATCGGCATCCCGATGCCGATGGGGCCGGTGAAGGCCGGCATCCCGAAGCTGGTCGCTGCCCTCGACTCGAGCGGGCATGGGCAAGCGGCTGCCGACGCCATTCTCACCACCGATACAGTGCGCAAGGAGACGGTGCAGCGCGTCGAGATCGCACGCGGCGTGACCGCCACTGTCGGTGGGATGGCTAAGGGCGCGGCCATGCTGTCTCCCGCGATGGCCACGATGCTCGCGGTCCTCACGACGGACGCCGCGGTCGACGCCACCGCTCTCCACGCCATGCTCACGCGCGCAGTGACCGATTCGTTCAACAGCCTGATCGTCGACGACTGCACGAGCACCAACGACACCGTGCTGGTGCTCGCGAATGGAGCACTCGGAAACGAGCCGATTGCCCGCACCGGCCGCGGCTACGAAGCGTTCGGCGATGCGCTCGCGGCCGCGTGTTCCGACCTCGCCCGGCAGATGGCGGCGGACGCCGAGGGCGCGACGAAGCTCGCCACCATCGTGGTGCACGGTGCACGTTCGGCGGCCGAGGCCCGTACCGCAGCGCGCGCCGTCGCCGGGAGCCAGCTCGTGCAGTGCTCCCTCTACGGGAACGACCCGTACTGGGGTCGGGTGCTGTCCGAGCTGGGCGCGAGCGGCGCCCGGTTCGACCCCGAGCGGGCCGACATCTCCTACCAGGGCATCCCGGTCTGCCGGGACGGCGTCGCCGCCGCGCACGACGACGCCGCGCTCGCGGCGCTGATGGAGGACCGCGAGATCCTGATCGAGGCCGACCTGCACGCCGGCACTGGGTCCGCGACGGTGACGTTCACGGATCTCACGAACGCGTATGTGGACGAGAACATGAGGACCTCGTGAGGGAGCGAGCGAAGTCGAGCGAGCACGCGGAGCGAGCGACTGCGGTCGGGGTATCCCCGGGCGCAGCGAGCGACGCCATGGTGCTGGACGAAAAATGAGGACGTCGTGAGCGACGCAAGAGTGCTGGAGAAGGCGGCGATCCTCGCCGAGGCTCTTCCGTACATCCAGGAGTTCGCCGGCAAGACGGTCGTGGTGAAGTACGGCGGGCACGCGATGGACGACCCGACGCTCGCGGATCTGTTCGCCCAGGACGTCGTGCTGATGCGACACGTAGGAATGAACCCGGTGATCGTGCACGGCGGCGGCCCGCAGATCAGCGACCTGATGCAGCGGCTCGGCAAGAAGCCGCAATTCGTCGACGGCCTGCGCGTGACGGACGCCGAGACCGTTGACATCGTCCGCATGGCGCTCGTCGGCAAGGTGAACCGCGAGGTCGTCGCATGCGTGAACCGCCACGGCTCCTACGCGGTCGGGTTGTCCGGCGAAGACGCCGGCCTGATCACGGTTTCGATGCGCGACCAGCGTCTCGGGTTCGTCGGCGATGTTGCCAGCGTCGACCCCTCGATCGTGCAACGCCTCGTCAACGAGGAGCTCATCCCGGTGATCGCCACGATCGGCGTGGACGACGCCGGGCAGGCCTACAACATCAATGCCGACACTGCAGCCGGCGCGATCGCCCGTGCGGTCGACGCCGAGAAGCTCGTGTACCTCACGGACGTCGCCGGCCTGTACGCCGACTATCCCGACGAGGCAACGTTGATCTCCCGGATCGACGCGCATGGGCTCGAGCGACTCGAGGCCGACGGAAAGCTCTCGGAGGGGATGATCCCGAAGGTCCGGTCGTGCGCCGACGCGTTGCGCAACGGCGTACGCCGCGCGCACATTCTCGACGGGCGCGTCCCGCACGCGCTGCTGCTCGAGTTCTTCACGCGCGAGGGCATCGGGACGATGATCGAAGCGGAGCCACCAAGGTGGGAGTCCTCATGACGCCCTTCGAGGACATCCAGACGCTCGACGCCGACTACGTCATGCAGACGTACGGCCGGCTCCCGGTCGCGTTCGTACGGGGTGAAGGAACGCGCCTGTGGGACAGCGCGGGTCGGGAGTACCTCGACTTCCTCGGCGGGCTCGCGGTGACCTCGCTCGGGCACGCACATCCCGCAGTGGCCGACGCGATTGCCGAGCAGGCGCGCACGCTCCTCCACGTGTCGAACCTCTACTACAACGACGTGCAGCCCCGAGTTGCGCAACAGCTCGACCACCTGCTCGGCGGCGGCGGCCGTGTGTTCTTCGCCAACTCGGGCGCTGAGGCCAACGAGTGCGCGATCAAGCTCGCCCGGCGTCATGGCCAGGCCAACGGTGGCCCCGAGCGCTACCACGTTGTCTCCGCGTACGGCTCCTTTCACGGGCGCACGCTCACGACGCTCGCAGCCACCGGGCAGCCGCAGAAGCAGGAAGTGTTCCAGCCGTTGCCCGCGGGCTTCCGACAAGTGACCTTCGGCGACGTCGACTCGCTCGCCGCCGCAATGGACGGTCGCGTCACCGCGGTGCTGCTCGAGGCGATCCAGGGTGAAGGCGGTGTGATCCCCGCGCCCGACGGATACCTCGCCGCGGTGCGCGCGTTGTGCGACGAACGCGAGGCGCTGATGATCGTCGACGAGGTGCAGGCCGGGCTCGGTCGCACCGGGAGGTGGTTCGCGTTCCAGCATGCCGACGGGGTCCGACCCGACATCGTGACGATGGCCAAGGCCCTCGGCAACGGCGTGCCGATCGGCGCGTGCTGGGCGCGCCGCGACGTCGCCGCTGCGTTCAAGCCCGGGGACCACGCGACGACTTTCGGCGGGCAGCCGCTCGCCGCGCGCGCGGCGCTCGCGGTCCTCGAGGTCATGCAGAGCGAGGACGTCCCCGCGCTCGCGCGGCGCGCCGGGGAACGGCTCATGAAGGCGCTCCTCGCCGTCCCCGGTGTCGCGGACGTGCGGGGGGCCGGGCTCCTCGTCGCCGCCGAGCTCGCGCCGGGGCTCGAATCGGGCGCCGTCGCGAACGCGTGCCTCCACGCGGGCCTGGTGGTGAACGCGGTCACGCCGACCGCGTTGCGGTTCGAGCCGCCGCTGCTGGTCACCGACGAGGAGATCGACGAGGCGGTGGCGATCCTCGAACGGGTGCTGGCGGAGCGCTCCGGATGAAGCGGTTCCTCGAGGTCGACGACCTCACGCCGGCCCAGTTCGCTGCCGTGCTCGACGCGGCCGCGTGTTGGAAGCGCGAGCCCACGCAGGTGCCCAAGGTCCTCGACGGCCGGGGCGTCGCGCTGCTGTTCCAGAAGCCGTCGACGCGGACACGCACGTCCACCGAGATGGCGGTCGTCGGGCTCGGCGGCCACCCGATCTACATTCGGCCCGAGGAGGTCGGCTTGGGTGTGCGGGAGCCCGTTGCCGACGTCGCCCGGACGCTCGCGTGCTACTGCTCGGTGATCGCAGCGCGCGTGTTCCACCACGAAACCCTCGAGGAGATGGTGGCAGCCGCCGACGTGCCGGTCGTCAACCTGCTGTCCGACCGCGCGCATCCCTGCCAGGCCCTTGCGGACTTCCTCACGCTGGAGGAATTGCTCGGTGACCTCGAAGGCCGTCGGTTGGTGTTCGTCGGGGACGGCAACAATGTCGCCGCATCACTCGCGTTTGCAGCCGCGCTGTCGGGTGTCGAGCTCACGGTCGCGTCCCCGGCGGGCTACGAGCTCGACGACGACACGGTCGAGCGGGCGCGCAACCTCGGTGGCGCCATCGAGCTCACCGCCGATCCGTACGAAGCCGTGCGCGCTGCCGACGCCGTCTACACCGACGTGTGGACGTCGATGGGGCAAGAAGAAGAGGCCGCGGCCCGGCGCGCCGCGTTCGAGGGCTACACGGTCGACGAGGAGCTCATGGCCGCCGCCGGGCCACAGGCGTGGTTCCTGCACTGTCTGCCGGCGCACCGCGGCGAGGAGGTGTCGGCCGGCGTCATCGACGGGCCCCGGTCCGGGGTGTGGCAGCAGGCCGCCAACCGCATGCACGCGGCGCGTGCGTTGCTCGCGCAGCTCGTGGGAGCGGCGACGTGACGCTCGGCAAGCCGCAACGACAGCACCGCATCGCACGCCTGCTCGAGGAGCAGGCGATCTCGAGCCAGGTGCAGCTCGTCGAGCTCCTCGCATCCGACGGCGTCGTCGCCACGCAGGCGACCGTGAGCCGCGACCTCGAGGACCTCGGCGCGGTCAAGGTGCGCATCCCCGGCGGCGCCACGGCGTATGCGATCCCCGAGCACGCCAAGGAGGGCAGCGCGCCCGACGACCATCTCCGTCGGGTGATGGGCGACTTCGTGGTGGAGGTCGCCCACAGCACCAACCTCGTTGTGCTGCGCACTCCGCCCGGCTCCGCGCACGTCGTCGCGTCCGCCATCGACCGGGCCGGTCTTCCCGACGTCCTCGGTACCGTCGCCGGCGACGACACCATCCTCGTCGTGTGCTCGGAGAACGCCCGCGGTTCTCAAGTCGCTGGTGAGCTTGCTGGTCTGGCCGGTCTCTAGAGCCGAGCGTCTCGCGGCGCAGGTACCCTGCGCCGCAGCGAGGCGTGGCCCGAGCAGCCCGGCGGCAAAAGCCGCCGAGAGCGGAGGGTAGGAGGGTAAGGGAAGAACGCATGGCGAAGCGTGTGGTGCTCGCATATTCGGGTGGCCTCGACACCTCAGTGGCGGTGAAGTGGATCCAGGAGGAGTGGGGCGCCGAGGTCATCGCGCTGTCCGTCGACGTCGGGCAGCCGCAGGAGTGGCCGAGCGTGAGCGGGCCGGGTTTCCCGGCCCGCAGCGAGCGCGACCATCAACAGGACGGTCACTGGGACACGATCCGCGACCGCGCGCTCGCCGCCGGCGCGGTGGAAGCGATCGTTGTCGACGCGAAGCGCGAATTCGCCGACGGCTACGTCGCGCCCGTGATTCGTGCCAACGCGCTCTACGAGGCCAAGTATCCGCTCGTGTCGGCGTTGTCGCGTCCGGTGATCGCGCGTCACCTCGTCCGCGCGGCGCGCGCGTTCAATGCCGACGCCGTTGCCCATGGTTGCACCGGGAAGGGAAACGACCAGGTGCGCTTCGAGGTGTCGGTGCGCGCGCTGGCGCCCGACCTCGACGTGCTCGCGCCGGTCCGTGTGTGGGGCTTCACTCGTGAGGACTCGATCGACTACGCGGCGCGGCACAACATCCCGATCAAGGTGCGCAAGGACAATCCCTTCTCGATCGACGAGAACCTATGGGGCCGCGCCATCGAGTGCGGCGTGCTGGAGGACCCGTGGGCCGCACCGCCCGTCGAGATCTACACGCTCACCACTAACCCCGACGGGCGCGCGCTCGAGCCGTGGGAGCTCGTCGTCGGCTTCGAGGAGGGTGTCCCGGTCGCGCTCGATGGTGAAGCGATGCCGCTCGACGAGCTCGTTCTCGAGACGACCGCTCGTGTCGGACCGTACGGCTGGGGGCGCGTCGACATGGTGGAGAACCGTCGCGTCGGCATCAAGAGCCGTGAGAACTACGAATGTCCCGGCGCGCTCGCGCTGATGCTCGCACACGCGGATCTCGAATCGATCACCCTCGAGCGCGACCTCATGCGCGAGAAGTCCCGGCTGGAGCCGCGTTACGCGGAGCTCGTCTACGACGGCCTGTGGTTCTCGCCGCTGCGCGAGGCGCTCGACGCGTTCATAACGGCGTCACAACAACACGTCACCGGCGATGTGCGACTGCGGCTCGAACCGGGGAGCTGCACCGTTGCCGGCCGCCGCGCCGAGCACGGCCTCTACCGCTACGACCTGGCGACCTATGACGCGTCGGACACGTTCCGCCACCAGGACTCCGAAGGGTTCGTCCGCCTCTGGGGCCTCTCCGTGGAGACCTGGGCGCGCGAGCAGGGCGGCCCGGAGGCCGGATGACGCTCTGGCACGGTCGTTTCGGCGATGGTCCCGCCGACGAGCTCATCGCGTTCACCGAGAGTCTCCCGTTCGATCGGCGCCTCGGCCCCGACGACGTCACGGGCTCGCGCGCGCACGTCGCGATGCTGGCACGCGTCGGTCTGCTCACGAACGAGGAGGCGGCGCTGGTCACGGCCGCACTCGGCCGCGTCGAGGTCGAGCTCGTCGAGGGCACGTTCACCTTCGCGCCGGACGACGAAGACATCCACACCGCGATCGAACGTCGGGTCACCGAGCTCGCAGGCGCGGCCGGTGCCAAGCTGCACACCGGGCGCAGCCGCAACGACCAGGTCGCAACTGCTCTGCGGCTGTTCCTCCGCCGCGAGGGCACCGATGCGGCGCGGCGGATCCACGGGCTGCAGCAGGTGCTGTGGGATCGCGCGCAGGCCGCGGGACCCGACGTCTACCTGCCCGGTTACACGCACCTCCAGCGCGCGCAGCCCGTTCTCCTGGCGCACCACCACCTCGCGCATTTCTGGGCGTTCGCCCGCGACGTCGACCGCTGGCGCGACACGCTGACGCGCGTCGACGTGTCGCCGCTCGGCGCCGGCGCGCTCGCCGGGTCGAGCCTGCCGATCGATCCCGACCACACCGCGGACGTGCTCGGCTTCGCGCGTCGTTTCGACAACTCGCTCGATGCCGTGTCCGACCGCGATTTCGTCGCGGAGGCGCTGTTCGTGCTCGCGCTCACGCAGGTCCACCTTTCGCGCCTCGGCGAGGAGATCGTGCTCTGGTCCACCGAAGAGTTCGGGTTCGTACGACTCGCCGACGCATACAGCACCGGATCGTCGATGTTGCCCCAGAAGAAGAATCCCGACATCGCCGAGCTCGCGCGCGGCAAGGCCGGCCGCTTGATCGGCGACCTCGCGGGATTCCTCGCGACGCTCAAGGGCCTCCCGCTCGCGTACAACCGCGACCTCCAGGAAGACAAGGAGCCACTGTTCGACGCGCTCGACCAGAATCGGCGCGCGCTCGCTGCCATGACCGGCCTGATCGCCACCGCCGAGTTCCTGCCTGAACGCATGCGGGCGGCTGCGGACACCCCCACGTCCGCGGCCGTCGACCTCGCCGAATGGCTCGTAGAGCGCGGCGTCCCGTTCCGCGAGGCGCACAGGCGCGTCGGGGTACTTGTGCGACAGTCCGAAGAGCGGCGGGTGCCGCTCGACGAGCTGGTGATGACCGAGCCCGACCTCGGTCCTGACGCCCTCGCGCTCCTCGAGCCCGGCGCCGCCGTCGCGCGCCGGACGAGCGCCGGCGGGGCCGGTGCCGATTCGGTCGCCGAGCAACTCGACGCCGCCAAGCAGCGGCTCGACGAACAGGCGCGTTGGCTCGAGCGTTGAGTTGAGCCGAACCCTTCCGCGCTCGTTCTATCGGCGCGACTCGCGCGAGCTCGCACCGCTGCTGCTCAACAAGCTGCTCGTGCGGGCCGAACCGCGCGTGCCTCGCATCGCGGCGCGCATCGTGGAAGCAGAGGCGTACTGCGGCTCTGAGGATCCCGGCAGCCATGCGTACCGCGGTATGACACGGCGGAACGCCACGATGTTCGGGCCGCCCGGGCATCTCTACGTGTACTTCACGTACGGCATGCACTGGTGCGCGAACGTCGTTGGGCACGCCGACGGGGACGCGTCGGCGGTGTTGTTGCGTGCCGCAGCGCCGGTCGCCGGGCTCGACGCGATGCGGGCGCGTCGTGTGAGGGCGCGGTCGGATCGCGAGTTGTGCGCGGGTCCCGCGCGGCTCTGCCAGGCGTTCGGCCTCACCCGTGAACATGACGGTGTCGACCAGAAGCGCGGCGAGGTGCGCATTGTCGACGATGGCGTGCCACCTCCCGCCGCCCCGCTCGTAACCCCGCGCGTCGGTCTCCGGCCCGGCGAGGGTGACGAGTCGGCCTTCCGCTTCGTCGTGCCCGACAGCCCCTATACCAGCCGCGGACCGCGCCGGCCCACCGGGTAGCGTCCCCCGGCATGAGGCGAGTGGCCGCGGCGAAGGTAGCCTGCGCCGCAACGAGCCGTGGTCCGAGCGGCCCCGCGCCGGCGCGTGGAGCGTAGAGGTGGGCGGCGGGCCGGCGACGGTCGACTTCGTGCTCGACGAGGCGTACGACAAGCTCATCAGCCTCGACGAGCTGCAGACGAAGCTGGCGAATCAACGGCCGCTGCGAGTGAAGCTCGGCATCGACCCCACCGCGTCCGATATCCACTTGGGCTTCGCCGTCGTGTTGCGCAAGCTCCGGCAGTTCCAGGAACGGGGCCACGCCGCGGTGCTCATCCTCGGCGACTACACCGCGCAGATCGGCGACCCCTCCGGACGTTCGGTCACGCGCCCGCGCTTGTCGAAGGAACAGGTCGAGGAGTACGCCGCCACCTACGTCGACCAGCTCCACCAGATCCTGCTGCCCGAACCGTTGGAGATTCGTCGCAACTCGGAATGGCTTGCCACGATGGACATCGAGGACGTGTTGCGCCTCACGTCGCGCACGACGGTCGCGCGCATGCTCGAGCGCGACGACTTCGCCAAGCGCTACGCAAGCGGTGAGGCCATCTCGGTGATGGAGTTCCTGTATCCGCTGCTCCAGGGGTGGGACTCGGTGATGGTCGAGGCCGACATCGAGCTCGGCGGCAGTGACCAGCTCTGGAACTTCTTGATGGCGCGGCCACTCATGGAGCAGGAAGGGCTCGAGCCGCAAGTGGTGCTCACGATGCCGTTGCTCGTCGGGCTCGACGGGGTGCAAAAGATGTCCAAGTCGCTCGGCAACTACGTGGGCATCGCCGAGCCTGCCGGCGAGCAGTTCGGCAAGTTGATGTCGCTTCCCGATCACCTGATGCCTCAGTACTTCGAGCTCGCCACCGCCTGGCCGCTGGAGCGGGCCCGGGAGGTCGAGCACGCCCTGGAGCGCGGCGACATGCGACCGGTCGACGCCAAACGCCTGCTTGCGCGCACCGTTGTCGACCTCTATCACGGCGTGGGCGCCGGGCGCGCGGCGGAGGCTGAGTTCGACCGCGTATTCGTCGCCCACGAGGCGCCATCCGACGTCCCGGAGGTGCAGGTGCCGTCCTCTCCGATCCGCGTCGCCACGTTGCTGCGGGTCGCGTTCCCCGACGCGGTGTCGTCGAACAAGGAGGGCCGGCGCAAGATCGTGCAAGGCGGTGTTCGCCTCGGCGGTGAAGAGGTGACCGATCCCGACCTCGAGGTCGACGGCGCCGAGGCCGACGGCAAGCTCCTCCAACTCGGCCGCCGCAACTGGGCGCGCCTACGGGCCTGAGGATCGATCGGCGCCGAACCGCTAGAAGAAGAACGCGAGCCCGAGCACCCCGAACGCGACCAGCGCAACGACCACCGCGAGCGCGGTCCAGAACATCCAGCCCTTGCCCGCCAGCCCGAACTGGGCAGCCACGGCGCGCTGTTCCTCGTGGAGCGCGTACTCGCGTTCGGGTCGCGTGCCCACCTTGGGCTGGCGTCGCCGGCCTCTGCGTTTCATACCGCTCGAACCCACACAAGCCACCCTAGCCGGACGGCAGAAATCGGGGATCTGCGGGAAGTCCCTGCGCCGCGATCGGGTTGCAAATTCTGCGAAATCGTCGGGACGAGTGTTCTGCGAAAGCTGCCAGTCGGCTTGCAGACACGCTTTTCGGCCCATAGGATCGTTGGTCCGCCCTGGGCGACCAGCGCGGATTGACACGGACGCCTCTCGCCGGCCGCACTTCGGCCTTGCCGTGGGTGCGAGGCCGACCGAGGCGAGAGGTGAGTGTCGGCTCGACGCTCGTTGGAAACCCCACGACTCGTGTTCGTGCTGCGGTCCACTCTGTCGAGCAGCGGCTCCTTGAAAACGGAATAGTTGACGCCAAAAGCCAGTGCGGGCGTGTCGCGAGACACGTCACCAATCAATTCCGCGCGGGTGACCCTCGGGTTGTCCGCGCATGTTGCCGGGCCGGGCCTGTGACCCGATCCGGCGGCTCTCTTGGATCTGTACCGAGTCGGTTCGCCGGCGAGGTCCGTGATCTTGACGGAGAGTTTGATCCTGGCTCAGGACGAACGCTGGCGGCGCGCTTCAAGCATGCAAGTCGAACGAGAAACCCGGGCTTGCCCGGGTGGAGAGTGGCGAACGGGTGAGGAACACGTGAGGAACCTGCCCCGAAGACCGGGATAACGCCGGGAAACTGGTGCTAATACCGGATGCCTTCGCCGGGTCGCATGACCCGGCGAAGAAATGGATTCCGCTTCGGGATGGCCTCGCGTCCTATCAGCTTGTTGGTGGGGTAACGGCTCACCAAGGCGGCGACGGGTAGCTGGTCTGAGAGGATGTCCAGCCACACTGGGACTGAGACACGGCCCAGACTCCTACGGGAGGCAGCAGCTAGGAATCTTGCGCAATGGACGAAAGTCTGACGCAGCGACGCCGCGTGCGGGATGAAGGCC
>JBKPCV010000053.1:0-23884 GCA_046727575.1 Actinomycetota bacterium | reverse complement strand
TCTCCTCGGTTGGTGGCGACGCCGATCGTCACGGACTACTGCAAGCGGTCAACGAGGTGCTCCCCGACTCGGATCGCGTTCGCCATCGCGGTGAGCCCGGGGTTCACCGCGCCGATGCTCGGGAAGAAGCCGTCGTCGCCGACGTACAGGTTGTCGAGTTCGTGCGCCTTGCAGTTCTCGTCGAGCACCGACGTCGCCGGATCGCTGCCGAAGCGGCAGGTGCCGGCCTGGTGCGCGCACCCGGCGACCGGGATGTTCATGTCCATGTAGAAGTTCTTCGAGAGCACGTGGTGCTCGGCCATGCCGACGTGGTTGAGGATGCGCTTGAGCTCTTCGTAGAGGCGGTCGGCTTCGTCGTCGTTCGTCGAGTGGTAGGCGAGGCGGATGTTGCCGTCGTCGCCGACGGTCACTCGGTTCTCCGGCTTCGGCAGGTCCTCGGTGGTGAGCCAGAAGTCGACGGCGTGCTCGGCGATGTCGGCGAGAGACCAGTGCGGCGCGAGCTTGGTGAGCTTGGGCTCCTCGCCCTTCATCGCGTACGCGTTGGACTTGCCGACCATCTGGATGTTGCCGGCGGGCCACTCGTAGTCGTCCCAGGCGAAGTAGAAGTCGTTGACGCCGAGTGTCTTCTGGAAGACCGTCTCGTTCAACTCCTTCGAGAGCGCGACGACCGCTTTGCAGTTGTGGAACATGTAGTTGCGACCGACCTGATCGGAGCCGTTGGCCAGCCCGTTCGGATGCCGATCGCTCTCGGACCGTAGGAGAAGCTTGGCGCTGTTGGCGGCGCCGGCGGAGACCACGACAACGTCGCCCTCGTACACCTCTTGGCTCCCGCCGCGCGACACCTCTACTCCCGTGACGGACCCACCGCGGTCGTCGGTCCGGAGCCGGTGACCTCGGCGTCGACGAGCAAGGTGACATTCGGTCGATCGAGGATCGGGCGCACGGCGATGATCTCGGCGTCGGACTTGGCATGCACCAGACACGGGTATCCGTCGCACCAGGTGCATCGGATGCACGTGCTCTTGGCACGATCAGCTTCATCGAGCATGATCCCGCACGGAGCGTGGAACGGGTGGTAGCCAGCCGATGTCAAGTTGTCGAACAACTCCTGAATTCTCGGCTCGTGTGAGACCGCGGGCCACGGGTACTGCTTGCTCCAGTGGCCCTCGGTGGGATCCTCCCCGTGGTTGCCGTGCACCTGGTACAGCCACTCGGCCTTCGTGTAGTACGGCTCGAAATCGTCGTACGACAGCGGCCACGCGGGCGACACGCCGTCGACGTGCTGGAGGTCACCGAAGTCTGCGGGTCGCAGCCGGTAGAGCGCCGCGCCATACAGCTTGGTCGCCCCTCCCACGTTGTAGTGGACCTGGGGTTGGAACGAGTTGCCGTCGGCGTCGTACCACGTGTCCTTCGAGATGTAACGGCCGTCGACGAACACCGGTTGCGGATCCCAGTTCGCCATCTCGCGAGGGAGGTAGTTCCCGCGTTCCAGCAGCAGGATCTGCTTTCCCGACGGCGCGAGTGTGTGCGCCAACGTTCCTCCGCCTGCACCGGTCCCGATGATGATCACGTCGTAGCGCTCAGCCACACTTCCAGCCTTCCTCGAGCCCCCGACGGCGTCATCATCCAGAAAGGACGAACGCAGCGCGCGCATCTTGCCATTCGCGACTCCATCCGAACAAGATGATGCGAACGCGGCCCGAGCCGCAGAGGATCGAGGTGTCATGAACGCATTCCCGCCCATCGCCGAGTACGCCTTTCTCAGCGACTGCGAGGTCAGCGGGCTCGTGGCGCCCGACGGATCCGTGGAGTGGCTCTGTCTTCCGCGACCCGACTCGCCGAGCGTGTTCGGGGCTCTCCTCGATCGGTCGGCCGGCTCCTTCCTGTTTGCGCCGTCGAATGTCTCCGTCGCCAACCAGCGCCGCTACCTGCCGGGAACACTGATCCTCGAGACGAGCTGGCACACTCCCACCGGTTGGCTCACCGTGAAGGACCTGCTGGTGATCGGCCCGTCTGTGCGCGGCCAACGCGAAGCGCGCTACCGGCGCGTCCCGGGCGACTCGTCGGCGGTGGGGACGCTGCTGCGCATCGCGTCGTGCGACAGCGGGCGGGTCGAGGTCGTGGTCACCTGCCTTCCGCTCTTCGACTACGGCAGGGGTGGCGGCGAGTGGAGCTACGAAGGCGAGGGCTACGACCGGCTCGTTGTTGCCTCCGGTGACACGTCGCTCGAGCTCGTGAGCAGCATCCGGCTGGGGATCGGAGGTTCGCGCGCCTACGGACGAACGATGCTCGAAGAAGGCGACTCTGCGTTCGTTGCACTCTCATGGGTTGGCCGACCGCCATCGACGCTCGACGACGCGTTCGAGCAACTCCACGACACCCAGAACTTCTGGCGCAATTGGCTGAGCGCCGCGACCTTCCCCGATCACCGCTTCCGGCCCTACATCGAACGCAGCACTCTTGCGCTCAAAGGTCTGAGCTACGCCCCGACCGGCGCCATCCTGGCGGCGGGCACGACGTCGTTGCCCGAGACCCCCGGAGGTGAACGCAACTGGGACTACCGCTATACGTGGATCCGCGACAGCGCGTTCATGCTGCGCGCGCTGCACGAGCTGGGCTTCGACTGGGAGGCGTTCGAATACTTCGCGTTCATCATCGACGCAGTACGCGCTGCCGGCGGGATCGAAGAGACGAAGCCGCACGACTTCACCCTCCAGATCATGTACGGCATCGGCGGCGAGCGCGATCTCACCGAGCACACCCTGGACCACCTCTCGGGTTACGTCCACTCGCGTCCCGTTCGCATCGGGAACGGCGCCTACAACCAGCACCAGCACGACGTCTGGGGGATGCTGCTCGACTCAGTAGCGACTCACATGGGGCACGGCGGCCAGATCGCGCCAGCCGTTTGGGCCGGACTCGCGTTCCTCGTCGACAGCGCGATCGAGCGGTATCCGGAGCCTGATCAGGGGATCTGGGAGATGCGCGGTGATCCGAAGCACTTCGTCGCGTCGAAGGTGATGTGCTGGATCGCCGCCGACCGCGGGGTGAGGATCGCGGCGGAGCGCGACGACACCGAGCGCGCCGAGCGATGGCAGGCCGCCGCCGACAAGATTCGCGCCGAGGTGCTCGAGAAGGGCGTCGCCGAGAACGGTGTGTTCCGTCAGCACTATGACACGACGGATCTCGACGCCTCGCTACTGCTGATCCCGATCATGGGCTTCCTTCCCCCCGACGACAAGCGAGTGCGCGCAACGGTGTTGGCGATCGCCGACGATCTCACCAAGGACGACCTGGTCTTGCGCTACCGGGTCGACACCACGGACGACGGCCTCTCGGGCGAGGAGGGCACGTTCACGATCTGTTCCTTCTGGCTGGTGTCGGCGCTCGCCATGATCGGCGAGGTCGACCGCGCGCGAGCTTTGTTCGAGAAGCTGCTCTCGTTCGCCGGACCACTCCTGCTCTATGCCGAGGAGATCGATACCGCGACCGGGCAGCACCTCGGGAACTTCCCGCAGGCGTTCACGCATCTTGCGCTAATCGACGCCGCGCAGCGCCTCATCGCCGCGGAAGCGGCGGACGGATGACGCACCGGGTCGTGATCGTCGGCGGCGGCTTCGGCGGGCTGCCGGCCAGCCGTTTCCTGGGCCATGTGCCAGGGGTGGACGTGACGTTGATCGATCGGCGGAACCACCACCTCTTCCAGCCACTCCTCTACCAGGTGGCGACGGGCGTCCTGCCGCTCGGTCAGGTGGCACCCAGCCTGCGCCACGTGCTCCGCAAGTATCCGAACGTTCGCGTGGAGCTCGCGGAGGTCACCGGTTTCGACCTCGACCGACGCGTCGTCCACGCGGTGCGGGTCCCCGACGTCGCGCTCGAGGTCCCCTACGACAGCCTCGTGGTGGCGGCGGGTGCCGGCCAGTCGTACTTCGGCCACGACGAGTTCGCGTTCTTCGCGCCCGGTATGAAGACGCTGGACGACGCACTCGAGCTGCGGCGCCGGATCTTTGGTGCGTTCGAGCTCGCGGAGGTGGCCGGCGATCCGGGCGAGCGGCGGGAGTGGCTGACCATCCTGATCGTCGGTGCCGGGCCGACCGGTGTCGAGCTCGCCGGTCAGGTCCGAGAGCTCGCCACCCGCAGCCTGCGCGGCGAGTTCCGGTCGTTCGAGCCCGCGTCGGTGCGGGTCCTGCTGATCGACGGTGGCAGAGAGCCGCTCGCGAGCTTTGGCCACCGTCTGTCGGACGCGGCAGCACGGGCGCTCGAGCAACTCGGTGTGGAGCTGCGGATGGGGGCACGGGTCACAAACGTCGATGCATCGGGTGTCGAGGTGCAGACCGAAACGGGAAGCGAGCGGATCGCGGCGCGCACCGTGATCTGGGCCGCAGGGGTCGAAGCGTCGCCGCTGGCGAGGATGCTGGCGGACGCGACCGGCGCCGAAGTCGACCGCGCCGGTCGCATTGCCACGTTGCCCGACTTGACGTTGCCTGGCCATCCCGAGGTGTTCGCGGTCGGCGACATGGTCACGCTGCGCGACCTCCCGGGAGTTGCCGAGGTCGCGATGCAAGGAGGACTCCACGCTGCGAACACGATCCGGCGACGCCTCCACGGCGACTCGCGTTCGGTCGCCTACCGCTACCGCGACCTCGGGAGCGTCGCTACCGTCGGGCGCTTCCGTGCCGTGTGCAGCGTGCGCGGCATCCGGCTCAGCGGCTATCCCGCGTGGTTCGTCTGGATGTTCGTGCACCTCGCCTTCCTCAACGGTTTCGGGAGGCGCTTCACGACCATGCGCGGATGGCTCACGTCGATGATCGGACGCGCGCGCCCCGAGCGGGTGTTCAGCGCCGCGCACACGGGCGGCGACCTGAGCGCTCCTGCCGCCGTCCGCGCGGTGATCCAACCCAACCAGTTGCCTGCTGTGCGTCTGCCCGGGAGGGGAGCACCCGGTCGGTGATCCTCGCGGCCACGGTCCCCTCCTTCATCCTGGCGGTCAACCCGGTGCCGTGGGCGCGCGCACAGATGGCGTTCACGCTCGGGGCGCACATCATCCTCGTACCGCTGGGCGTGTCGTGGGCGTTCATGACACTCGTCGCCAACTATCGCGGCATCAAGAAGAACGACGCCGACTCCTTGCTGCTCGCGCAGCGCTGGTCGAAGTACATGGCGGTCACGTTCGCCGTGGGAGCGGTCACCGGCACGGTGCTCACGTTCGAGTTCGGATTGCTCTGGCCGAGGTTCATGGGCCGCTTCGGTGACGCGTTCGGGATCCCGTTCGCGATCGAGGGCCTGTTCTTCTTCACCGAGGCGATCTTCATCGCGATCTACATCTATGGCTGGAAGCGTCTGAAGCCGTGGCACCACTTCTGGGCCGGCGTTCCGATCGTGATCGCCGGGATCGGCGGCACCGCCTCGGTGGTGGCGGCGAACTCCTGGATGAACGAGCCGGCGGGGTTCACGCTGAACTCCGCGGGCAAGGTGGTGGACGTCGACCCGTGGGCTGTGATCTTCAACAACGCGATGCCGTACGAGACGGCGCACATGTTGGTCGCCGCGTATCTCGTGGGGGGCTTCCTCATCGCGTCCGTCTACGCCGCGGGCATGCTGCGCGGTCGACGCGACCGTTATCACCGCTTGGGGTTCCTGATCCCCTTCACCGTCGCGGCGATCGCCGCTCCGATCCAGATGGTCGTGGGCGACCAGGTCGCGCGTTGGGTGTACAACAACGAGCCGACGAAGTTCGCCGCGATCGAACTGGTGCCGAAGACGTCGAGCGATGTGCCCGAAACTCTCTTTGGGCACCTGAATTCCCAAGGCGAGGTCCAGGGCGGCTTCGCGATTCCCGGCTTGGCTTCGATCCTGTCCGACCCCAGCACGGGCACGAGCACAGTCGTCAAGGGTCTCGACGCGTTTCCCAAGAGTTCCCGGCCGACGAGCGCAGAGGTGAACGTCGTGCACCTGGCGTGGGATGTCATGGTGGGCCTGGCCACGCTGCTGTTCCTGTTATCGGCCTGGTACTGGCTGTCGTGGTTGTTCCGGCGCGACATGCCGAAGGCGAGGCTGTTCCTCTGGCTCGCGTCCGCGGCCGGCGTCGCGTCGATCTTCGCCATGGAAGCCGGATGGGTGGTCACCGAGGTCGGTCGACAACCGTGGATCGTGTTCGACTACATGAAGGTGTCGCAGGCCGCGACCGGCAACAAGGGGGTCTGGGCGACGTTCCTGGTGATCCTCGGCCTCTACATCGGTGTAGGCGTCACCTTGGTCCTGATCCTCCGCTCGATGAGTCGCCGCTGGCGTGCGCAGCCCGAGCTGGCAGAGGACGAGGTGCCGTACGGCCCGCGGGAACCGGTGGAGGTCCTGAGCGGAGCGGCCGCGAGCGGGGTATCCCCGCGAGCAGCGGAGCGGGGCCCGAGTGGCCCGGCGCGGAGCGCCGAGAGCGGGCAGCGGTGAGCACCGCGGTTGCGGTCGTGCTGTTCGTCGGCGTCACCGCGTACGCGCTGTTCGGCGGCGCCGACTTCGGTGCCGGCTTCTGGGATCTCGTCGCCGGAGGTGCTGATCGCGGGGAGCGACCGCGCGCGATTGCCCAGCACTCCATCGGACCCGTCTGGGAAGCCAATCACGTGTGGTTGATCTTCGTGCTCGTCGTGCTCTGGACCGGCTTCTCGGAGGCGTTCGCGTCGATCACGCTCACGCTGTACGTGCCGCTCTCGCTGGCGGCGCTCGGCATCGTGCTCCGCGGTTCGAGCTTCGCCTTCCGCAAGGAGGTGTTCCGCACGTCGAGTCGTCGCAACTTCGGGGCCGCGTTCGCGTTGTCGTCGGTCCTGGTGCCCTACTGCATGGGGGCGGTCGCCGGGGCCATCGCGTCCGGACGTGTGCCCGCAGGCGGCAAGGCGGGCGATCCCTGGTCGAGCTGGATCAACGCAACGTCGATCCTCGGTGGCGTGCTCGCGGTTGCAGTGTGCGCGTACCTCGCGGCGGTGTATCTGGTCTGGGACGCCGATCGCCTGGACGCACCTGACATGGTCGAGTACTTCCGGAGGCGTGCGATCGGCGCGGGCATCGTCGCCGGCTTTCTCGGCCTGTGCGGCATCGTCGTGTTGCACGACGACGCTCGCTACGTGTTCGACGGGCTCACTTCTCGCGCGCTCGCGTTGGTGATCGTCTCGACGCTGTGCGGCATCGGATGCTTGATCCTGTTGGTGCGCGACGACCACCGGGGCGCTCGCCTCCTCGCGATGGGTGCCGTGGCATCCGTCGTCATCGGCTGGGGCGTTGCGCAATGGCCGTACCTGCTGCCGACGTCGCTGAAGGTGTCGCAGGCCGCCGCACCCGACGCGACCCTCACCGCGATCCTGGTCGTGTTCGCGGTCGCCGCCGTGGTGATCCTGCCGTCGCTCGGCCTTCTGTACCGGCTCGACCAGAAGAGCCTGCTCCAGAGCGAAGACGCAGTACCGTCGCGGTCGTCGTGAGGGAGGGACGGTGACCGACACCGCGGCGACGGGCGCGGAGGCCGACTCGGCACCCGGGCGCGCCGGGCTCGTCCTGATCGCACTGATTCTGGTAGCAGCGGTCGCGAACCTGAACCTTGCGGTGGCCAACGTGGCGCTGCCCGACATCGGCAAGGCCTTCGACTCGTCGCAGACCACGCTCGACCTCATCGCGGTCGGCTACTCGCTTGGACTGGCCGCGTCCGTGCTCTGGCTCGGTGCGCTCGGCGACCGGTACGGACGCAAGATGATGCTGCTCCTCGGCGTCACGCTGTCGGTGCCGGCCTGCCTGCTCGCGGCGTACGCACCCTCGGACGACGTGCTGTTCATCGCCCGCCTCATGGGTGGGCTCGCCGCGGGCATGGCCTACCCGACCACACTTGCCTTGATCACCGCGTTGTGGTCCGGGCAACCGCGGACCCGCGCGATCGCGCTGTGGTCCGCCCTCGGCGGTGCGATCGCGGCGCTCGGTCCCCTCGTCGCCGGCGCCTTGCTCGAGCACTTCTGGTGGGGATCGGTGTTCCTGATCACGCTGCCCCTGGCCGTGGTCGCTTTGCTCCTCGCGGTCATCTTCGTGCCGTCCCATGTGAACGAGACGACCGACGTGGTCGACAACGTCGGCGGGATCCTGTCGGCCGTGATGGTGGGAACGCTCATCCTCGCGATCAACTTCGCGGCTGTGCCCAACAAGGGCACCCTGGTCATCGGACTCGCCGCTGTCGCGGTTGCCGGCGCGATCGGGTTCGTGATCCGGCAACGTCGCGCACGAAACCCACTCTTCGACCTGCACGTCGCCGCGCGCCGGATCTTCTGGGTGGCCGCGGTCGCGGGCATCATCGTGTTCGGTTCGTTGATGGGCGCGATGTTCATCGGCCAGCAGTACCTGCAGAACGTGCTGGGCTACGACACACTCGACGCCGGGCTCGCGATCATCCCCGCCGCGGTGATGATGGTGGTGATCGCACCGAGGTCGGCGAAGCTGGTGGCGTCGCGGGGCTCGCGGTTCACGCTGTTGATCGGCTACGTCTTCTGTCTCCTCGGCTTCCTTACGATGCTGCTGCTCTGGAAGGAGGACATCTCCTACTGGAAGGTCGGTCTCGGCTACGCGTTCATCGGGATCGGCGTCGGGTTCGCGGGCACGCCCGCGTCGCACTCTCTCACCGGGTCGGTGCCGGTCACGCGCGCCGGCATGGCGTCGGGCACTGCCGACCTCCAGCGCGACCTCGGCGGCGCCATCATGCAGTCGGTCCTCGGCGCGCTGCTGACCGCCGGGTACGCGGCCGCAGTCACCAAGGGGATCGCAAACGCGCCCAACGCCTCCCAGATCACCGACAACGTCCAGAACGAGCTCACGAAGTCGTTCTCGAGCGCCGCGAACCTCGCGCAGCAGCCGGCGTTCAAGCCGTACTCGTCCGCGATCATCAACGGCGCCAAGCAAGGTTTCATCGACGGGCAGGACTGGGCGTACCTCGCCGGCATCGTGGCCGTCCTGCTCGGGGCCGCCCTGGTGTTCTTCCTCTTCCCGAAGAAGGAGAACGAGGAGCGGCTCGTCGCGCGCTATCACGCGGAGGACGAGGCGCCAGATGCGGCGCAAGCCGCGGACGCCGCCGTCGCGTCGGCGCGCCGTGTCGTCGCGACCCCCGACACCGATCCTCCTCCCGGCGACGCGCGGGCCGCGCCGACATAGGAGGTCGAGCCGCGCCGGCGATCAGGAAGCGTCCGGTGACGCGGTCTCATCGGCACGACTACCACGCGTGTGGGCGATTCTCGACACGATCGTCGCCACGATTGTCACGAGATAGATCTGACCGAGCAGCGCCTCGAGCGAAGCCAGACTCCGTCCGAGACCGCCCGCAGCCGTGAAGTCGCCGTATCCGACAGTCGTCAGTGTGACGAAGCTGAAGTAGAGGTACTCCGCGATCGACGCGTGGTTGGTCTGCACGAAGAACGGATCGGATCCGATGTAGCCGATCGCGCTGTACAAGAACGCGAAGAACATGCCGACGAGCACATAGATGCAGATCGCTCCCAGAACGGTGTGCACGTCGATGACCGGACGACGCCACAACGCGCGGCTGATCGCGATCGGGGCACCCGCGACCATCAGGACGTTGAGCACGAAGAACACTCCGGTTGCGCCGTCCGAGGTGCTGACGGGGAGCGAGACCAGTGCGGAAAAAAGAGCGATCAGCGCCACCACAGCCGCGATGCGGAACAGGCGGCGGCTGACCTCCGACGCGCGAAGCGCGGCGAGCAGGGTCAATCCCTGCAGCGTGACCGTCACCACGCGTACCCATGAGCCGGAAACCCCACTCGCCATGAACGCGTACGTCATGAGCAAGAAGAGGAGCACGAACCCGAAGCGGTAGCCGGGCAGGTTTGCCTCGAGCCAGCGCTCGATCGGGTGCGGTCTGGTGCTGTCGTGCTCGGCCATTGGTGTCTCCCTCACTCGGCGTGGGAGCACGCATAGCCGGTTCGAGGGGTCGCGCGCCACGCCGAGCTCGGTCGGCGCTCAGCTGTCGTCAGGTGGGATCGCCTCGAGCGCGGCCTCGATCGTCGGGTAGAAGTGGTCTCGATCGAGGGTCTCGAACAATCCGTACCGCTGCACGAGGTCCTGGAGACGGGTCCGCATCTCCACGAAGGCCATGTGCACGCCAGCCGCATTGAGCTCCACGTCCAGTTGTTCGATCATCTCGGCCGCGGTGACGTCGATGTCGGTGATCGCTTCACATTGGATCACCACCCAGTCCGGCGCACGTTCGTGGACGAGCGCCCGGATCTGCTGACGGAACGCGCCGGCATTGGCGAAGAACAACGGCGCCTCCCACCGGTAGACGAGCACCCCCGGAGCCTCACGCGCCCCGTCGTAGTCCTGGATGCTGTGCCAACCCTCACCGTTGGGCGTCCGCCCGAGCACTGCACCGTGCGGCCACCAGCTGCGCCGGAAGAAGAGCAGCACGGCAAGGGCGATGGCGACGACGATCCCCTCCAGCACTCCGAGAACGACGACGCCTGCAGTGGCAACGAGCGACAGCAACGCCGACGAGGGCCGCACGCGCGCGTACTGCTGCACCGCCCGAACGTTCATGAGTGAGATGGCGGCGGCGATCACGACTGCGGCCAGTGCGGATTGCGGGAGATCCGACAGCAAGGAGTTGAGGAAGACGAGCAGCACCACCACCAGCGCCGCGCCGACCAGGCCGGTCGCCTGACTCTTCGCACCGGCCTGCTCTGCCACTGCGGTGCGGGACCCGCTCGTCGACACCGCAAATCCCTGGAAGAAGCCCGCAGCGACGTTCGCAGCGCCGACCCCAATCATCTCCTGGTTCGGCTGCAACTCGTCACCCCGCCGCGCGGCGAAGCTCGATGCGGTCGCGATCGTGTCGGTCAGTGACACGAGGACGATTCCGATTGCGGCGACGAACAACGGCCCTACGTCATCGAGGGAGGTCCACGGAAAGGATGGGCCGGGAATCCCCTGCGGTAGCGCGCCGACAGTGGCGACACCGTGGTCGGTCAGATTGAGCGCGGCGGACGCGACCGTCGCGCCCACGATGCCGACAAGCACGGCCGGGACCCGTCTGTTCACCCGCGGCAACACGAGCAGCACCGCGAGCACCCCGAGACCGACCGCAAGCGCTACACCCACGGTCGCGTCGATGTTCTCCACGAATTCCCGGAGTTCATCGAAGAAGGAGTCCGCGTCGGTCGAGAATCCGAACAGCTTCGGCAGTTGACCGGCGACGATCGTGATCGCGAGTCCGTTCATGTAGCCGACCTGCACCTCGCTCGACAGGAGATCCGCGACGAACCCGAGCCTGCACGCGCCGAGACCGATCTCGATCAACCCGACCAACACCGCCAGCATCCCCGCCAACACGACGGCGCTGTGGGGATCGCCGGTGATGATCAACGGCGTGATCGCGGCGAAGATCAGCGGGGACACCGACGAGTCCGGTCCGAGGACGAGCACGCGAGACGGCCCGAAGATGGCGTAGCCGATCAGGCAGGCGATCGTCGTATACAAACCAGTGACGGCTGGGAGCCCTGCCAGTTCGGCATAGGCCATTCCCTGCGGCACCAGGATCGCCGCGAGCACGATGCCAGCGACGACGTCTGATCGCAGCCAACTCCGCCGATACGAGCGGGCGGCCGCGACGCCCGGTACCCACCGGCCCACGAACGAGGAGATCGCCGCCACGACGTCTCGATCTCGCGGCTCAGGAAACGCCCGTGGGAGTGGCGCCGCTCCCGACGAAGCTCCTACGGCCGCGCATCACCTCGGTGAAGGCTTCGGGTCTCATGGTGCCGAGTGGTCCTCGTCTTCCGTATTCGACGGTTCCACGATCTCGCAACGTGGTGCTGTATCGGGGCACAGGGGAGACTGTGAATGAAGTTGACCTTCGGATCGGCGGCCTTGTCAAGCAGATTCGTTGTTCACGTGGACGAACGAGAAGGCGAATCTCGGCATGACGTGGATTGCCCGCCGGCGAAGCTGAAGGAGAAGGAGTGCGCCACCACGCGGTCGACGGATACGATTCGCGCGTCCCAACAGACCGACTCGAGAGGGGCCCCGGATGGCGGACGAAGCCGAAGCGGTGGGACCGATCAGCTACCTCGTCGTCGAGTTCCCCGGCAACAGGATGACCGGCGAGGGGCTCGGGATCCTCGTCGACCTCGTCGACCGCGGGCTGATCCGGATCCTCGACCTCGCGTTCGTCATGCGCGACGACGACGGTTCGGTGCGCGCCATCGACATCAGTGACATCGACCACGACGGCAAGCTCGACCTCACGGTCTTCGAGGGATCGGCGTCGGGCCTGCTCGACGACAGCGACTTCGCAGACGCCGCGCCGGCCATCGAGCCGGGCTCGTCGGCCGGCATCCTGGTCTTCGAGAACCGGTGGGCGACGCCCTTCGTCCAGGCGCTGCGTGCGGGAGGTGCGCAGCTCGTCGCCGCCGGCTACATCCCGCACGACGACATCATGGCTTCGCTCGACGCCACGGAAGGCTGACCAAGGAAGAGGAGGACACGACCATGCCCGGACTGCTCCGAGGTGTCGCCCGAACTGCAGTGGTCGCCGGGACCGCGACCGCGGTGTCGAATCGCGTGTCGCGCCGGCAGGCCAATCGCTGGTCACAACAAGAAGAGGAGCAGTACGCGCAGCAGCAGCAGGCTGCGCCGGCTCCGGCTCCGGCTTCCGCGCCGGCTCCAGACACGCTCACGCAGTTGAAGGAGCTCGGGGAGCTCAAAGCGCAAGGGGTGCTGACCGACGCCGAGTTCGAAGCACAGAAGGCGAAGATCCTCGCCTCCTGACGCTCGGGAGCGGATGCATGCTCTTCCTGCTTCGGCCGCGCCAGACGTGGATGCCCTACACCCTGCCGCGGAGTCGTCAGCAGCAGGACGCGTACAACCAGCAGCTGCGCGAGGCGTACGCGTCAACGCGTCGCGTCGCACCCTCCGCACCCCAGCCGTCGACAGCTCCGTCTCGCGGCTCGCTTGCAGACCTCAAGGAGCTCGCAGAGCTCCACCGATCCGGCGTGCTGACGGACGCCGAGTTCGCCGCCGCGAAGGCGCGGGTGCTCGGATCCACGGACGAATCGACGTGACGTCGAATGCCGAGCGTGCTGCGATCCTCGTGAGAGCGCTGCGGGCCGGCATCGAGGGCAACGCGCGCACGATCGAGGACGTGTGCACCGACGACGTGCGGGCATGGACACCAGCGCTCTCGACAGCCTCGCGGGCTGAGTTGATGACCGAGCTCGAGCGTCGCGACGACGTGTTCTCCGACATCGAGCTGGAGGTCGCGCCGCTCGAGGTCAGCGGTGACTACGCATGCGTGGAGTGGAGCGTCACGATGACGCACACGGGCCCGCTCACGCTCGCCGAGGGGATGACCCTCGACCCGACAGGTACCTCGGTGTGGTTGAACGGTGTGACGATCGCCGAGTTCCGGGACGACCGGATCTGTTCACTCCGTCAATACTGGGACGAGCTCGGCGTGTTCGAGCAACTGGGACTGCTGCCCCGGGAACCACTCGTCGACTGAGTTCTACTGCGAGCTCGACGCGGCGTGCACGGGCTCCGCCAATGCACAGATCGCAAGCGTCGCAAGCGTCACGACGACCTCGCTTGTTCGACGCGCCTTCATGACGAGATCTCAGGCATAGCCCTTGGCGCGCAGCCAGCGCAGGGTGAAGAAGCCGAAGATCGGTGGGATCGCGAAGGTGATCGCACGGAACACGATTACCGTGGCGAGGGCGGGGGTGGACGGGATGCCGAAGCTCGTGAGCCCCGCGGTGAGCGCGGCTTCCTGCACGCCGATCCCTCCCGGCACGGGTGCGACGTTGCCCAGCATCCCGGCACCGATCTGCACGCAGACGAGCTCTGCGTAGTCGAGCCGTTGGTGGAAGGCGAGGAGGCAGAGGCCAAGGAGCGCGGGATACAGGAGGTTCCCCGCGAGGTCGCCGGCGAAGAGCTGCACGGCCTTCTTCGGGTTGCGGATGACGGCCCAGATGTCGCCGGCGGCGCGTTTCACTGCAGGGACGACCTTGCCCCGGATCCTCGGCACGAGGAGGATCACGCCGATCGCGGCGGCGACGAGCGCGATCACCCACAGGCTGGTGTTGTTCGACGAGTTGCCGCTCGTGTCGACCGCGGTGGCAGTGATCGCGGCAGCGATGAGGAAGAGCGCCACCTGGATCGCGCCTCCTACTCCAGTGCTCAGCACCATCGCGCTGCCACCGGAAGCAAGAGGCACACCTTGCTTGTGCAGATAGTCGAGCTGGAGGGCGGTGCCGCCGATGCCGTTGGGGGTGATGAGGTTCAGGAAGGTGCACGCGAGCTGGGTCAATGAGGTCGGGACGAACGGGAGGTCGGCGTTGACACACCCGATGAGCGCGGTGGCCCACGCCATGGGGACAAGTGGATAGAGCACGCCGGCCAGGAGCACCCACCCCCAGTCGGCGTTCTCGAACTGGCCCTTGACGGAGTTCCAGTCCATGCCCTCGAGACTCGGTATCGCGATCGCGAGCGCGACGATGACGCCTGCAAGGATCCCGACGTTCGCGCACGTGAGCCGCCGGATCTCGAGCGGCTTGACCTCCTCGGCGCCGGTCGCGGTCGCGGCCTCGTCGCGCAACGCTTTCAGCACCTTCGCGAGATGCTTCGTCCCCTTCGTGGTCTCGGCGGGCAGCGCTGCCGGTTGGACGACAGGCAGCACCTCACCGACGCGTTCCTTACCGAGGGCTTTCACCGCGGCGGCGATGGCACGATCGTTGCCGACGCGTTGTGCGGTCGCGACCAGCACCGCGGCAACGTCGCGGTCCATCCAGAACTTCTCGCCCGTTGCGTCGGCCCCACTGAAGTCGTCGAGCGCCACCTGACCGTCGTGAACACGTATGCGAAGCGGGTCGAGCTCGCCGTGGCTGATTCCAGCCTTGTGCAGCTGTTCGACCTGTTGCCACAGCGCCGCCAGCACGTCGTCGGTGAGCTGCTCGGGCGTCAGGTCGCGAAGAGGGGTTCCGCCCTGGGGTGTCGTCACGAGGACGGCTGCGTCGGCTCCTCCCACGCCGGTTCTCACGACGTGCGGTGCATGCACTCCGGCGCGGTCTGCGAGGAGCAACGTGTAGCCAACGTGCTCGACCTGCTGGATCCGGCTGCCGAAGACGGGAAGGCTCGGTTCCTTGTACATCAAACGGTGCCAAGCCTTCGCCGCGACCTGCGCGTCGCGCTGGTCGCGACCGAACACATCGACGCGGTAGTGCTCACCCGACGAGAGCACGACGTCCATCACCGCGGCCTGCGGTATGGATTCCTTCGCATGGTGGATGTCGGCGACGTCGTAACCGAGGTCCACGAGCGCGGCTCGCACTTCGTCGGTCGAAGGCTTCCCGGCAGGAGACCCGAACAGCACCAACACTCCGGCGGCGGCGGTCATCCCGAGCAGTACCCCGCCGAGCACGTCCGATGGCAACCCCGCCCCGAGGTACATCGCAGCAAGGATCACGAGGATCACGAGGACTCCGAACATGCGTCGCAACGCGCGCACAATGAACGGGGAGAGCGCGAACGCGAGCGCGGTGATCACCGCGACGTTGGCCGTGGGGAACGCAGGGCCATCACCGATCCGCACGTTGAAGTGCACGCCTTGGATCGTGTGTGTCCCGAGCAGGTCGTTGACGAGCTCGGCCACGCCCCAGGCGGCTCCGGCGGCCAGGGCGGCACGCAGCGCGATGGGAAGCTGCCGGAACACCACCAGCAGCAGCACGACCGCAATGGCTGCCCAGATCGAGCCGAGCGCGTAGACCGCCTTGGCGAGCCCGAGCATGTTGTCGGAGAGACTGTTGATCGTTTGGAAGGAATTGATGTCGATCTGCGACTGGCTCTGAGCCCAGACGCCGAGCACGACCACCGCGACGCCACACAGGACGACTCGGGCGATGTCGACGGGGCGTCGCTCTGGGGGCTCGGATGCGTTCCGGATCCATGTCATGGTCCTCGGGACGCTATCGAGCCGTCACCTGCCGTGTCGTCATGCTGCCGGTTCGATGGATGCACTGGCTCGCCGCGCGTCCGCCGTGAACGGATAGGCGAGGTGGCGCAGATACCCGACCTGGGGGACAGGATCGTGCACGCCGAAACCGCTCGGGCGGCGGTCCGTGGGCATGTGGGCGGTGCCGAAGATCTTGTCGACGACGGGGAGGCCGAAGTTCTTGTCGCGAGCCTCGTCGTCGATCGCGTGATGCCAGTGGTGCCACTCGGGCGTCGGGATCATCCACCGCACGACCGGGAACCGCAGGCGGACGTTCGCGTGCTGGAAGATGGCGAGCAGCGTGATGAAGATCGCCGCACCCGCGAACACGCCGCCGCCGTAGCCGAGCAGGAACAGCGGCATCACCGTGAAGGCTTGGGTGAACGCCGAGTCCAACGGGTGCAGGCGGCCGGCCGCGACCCAGTCCATCTGCTCGATGCTGTGGTGCACGGCGTGGAAGCGCCAGAGCACTGGAACGGCATGGGTGAGGCGGTGGCCCCAGTAGTTGCCGACGAACACGAGCACCACGGCGAGCGCGATCGCCACGCTGCCGGGCACGTGGCTCTGGAGGTCGAAGTTGCGGATCCAGAAGAACGGGACTGCGGTGACCACGACGAGCACGAGGGTGCCGATCGTCACGAACACGTTGTTGACGAGGAAGTGGGTGAGGTCGGTGAGCAGACCCCTGCGGAAGACCTTCTGAGGGTGGAAGGCGAACAGCTTCTCGAGCGGGACGAACACCAGGAACAGCAGCGCGGTGCCGATCACGATGCTGCCGCCGCGGGCAACGAGCGCGACGACGAGGGCACCCACGAAGGTGAGCACCGCAAGGGTCCGGCTGGTCGGCTTCATCCCACGCCAGTCGACTCGCGCGACATCAGCGGTACCGCGCTCGTTTTGTCAGGGTTCCGTCAGATCTCGTGCGCCAGGCTCACGCGGACGGCGTCGCGGCCGGGGATCGTTCGCGCCAGCAGGCCGAGCGCTTCGTCGATGGCGTCGATGCCGAAGACCTCGCCGCGGAGGTGCCCGGTGTCCACAGCGCCGGTCGTGATGAGGTCGACGGCTCTCGCCATCGAAGCGGGCGTGTAGCCGGAACCACCGAACACGCGCAGTCCTTGGACGACGATCTTGTCGGTGACGATGCCGTCGACCGGCGCGAAGTGCTTCAGCCCGGCGAGGAGCACGGTGCCGCGAAAGGCGACGAGCTCGAGCGCGAAGGGCACGGTCGCGACCGCAGGCGAGATGTCCATCACCACGTCGGCCATGCGGCCGCTGGTGAGCTCGCCGACGCGCGCCACCGCGTCCGACGCGGTCACGTCGATCACCTCATGGGCGCCGATCGCCCGTGCCGCCTCGAGACGCAATCCGTCGTCGCCGGTTCCCGTGACGATCACGCGTTCGGCGCCGGCCGCCAGGACGGCTTCGAGCACCGCGAGACCCTGGTGGCCGGGACCTTCGATCACGACGGTCTGGCCTGGTTACACACCGGCGATCTCGACCCAGTTGACCGCGTTGGCCAGCGGCTCGAACACGGTCAGCTCCGCGGCCGGCTTGTCGTCGGGGAGGCGATGCAGACGCGTGCCGGGGAAGACGATCATGTACTCGCCGTAGCCACCGAAGAGCCCACCTCGGTCGTCGACCGGCATCGTGTAGCCGTACACCGCGAGCGGCGGTTCGGCGCTGAGGATCTCGTCGACCGCGACGCGGTCGCCCTCTTGCACCGAGAGCTGCGCGTCACGCCCCAGCCGCCAGACGCGCCCGACGATCTCGTGCCCCGGCACCACGGGAAACGCGCTGGTCTCCGGGACGAGCCGGGCCCCCGCGTGTTGTGCGACGTCGCTCCCGCACAGGCCCACCGCTTCGACGCGCAGGAGCGCGCCGCCATCGGGCGGGTCGGGCACCGGGAACTCGCGTGTTTCGTGGCGGCCGTCGCCCGTGAACACGACGGCGCGGCACGTCGCAACCACGGTGGTCAGCTCCCGAGGTAGTCGTTGATGATCGGCACCGCCTCCTCGACCTTCAACACCGGCTTGATGTCGGTGAGGTCGAGATCGAGGAACTCGTTGAAGTGCAGCGACGTCTGGTAGGCGCGCTCCGCATCCGTTGCATCCGTGATCACGATGCCGCCGGTCCCGTCGGCGAACACGTAGTGCGCGATCGTGCCCGGCGCGTCGCCGCCCAGGTCCGCGTAGTGCTGCATGATCGCGGCACCGGCGTCCTTGGTGTGCGCATCGTCACGCCATCGGTAGACCGTCGCGAACAGCATCGTCACCCTCCTCTTCGAGCTCTCCGTCGAACCGCGAACGGCGGTGTTGGCGCGGATGCTAACCGGCTGGGGCTCGGGCCGCGCCCCGCGGGCTGGGACGGAAGGGTTGCGGTAGCGTTTGACCATGGAGCTCGCGCGCGTCATCTCGTCCGACTCGCACGTGAACGTGCGGCACGAGCAGGTGAAGGAGCACTTGGCGTCGAAGTTCCACGACGACTACGACGCCGCGCTCATGGAATACGCGCGCGTCGTCCTCGGCGGCAACTCGTTCAAAGCCAACCGCGGAGGCACTGAGATCCAGCACGCGTCGTGGGGGCGCGACGGACACTTCGACCCTCGTGCCCGGCTCGCCGACATGGACACCGACGGCGTCGACGTCGAGGTGCTCTATTGCGAAGTGAGCGCGTATCGCTACCTCTACCTGTTGAAGAACGGCGCGAAGGAAGCGACGCGCGCGTTCAACGATACGCTGTACGAGTTCGCATCGGCCGATCCCGCGCGTCTGATCGTCAACTACCAAGTGCCCATCCACGACATTGACGTCGCGATCGGCGAAGTCGAGCGGCTCTCGCACGCGGGCGGCAAGTCGCTGCAGCTCCCGGTGTTCCCGGCGGAGCTGGGCCTGCCCGACTACTTCGACGAGCGCTACGACCGGCTGTTCGCCGCGATCAGCGAGACCGGACTACCCATCACGTGCCACATCGGCCTCAACACCGCCCTCGACGGGCTCGCGCGGCGAGACCCTACGCCTCGTCTCGCCCTCACGTTGTCGTGCACGCCGCCGTCTGCCGCCGAGGCGCTCGGGATCTGGCTTCTCACTGGGGTCCTCGTGCGCTTCCCCGAGCTGAAGGTCGTGTTTGTGGAGCCCGGTCTCGGTTGGGTCGCGTGGTACCTGTCGTTCGTCGACGACATGGTGCTCCGCCAGGGTTATGAGTTCCCGGTGCTCGAAGGCGAGCTGCCGAGCTTCTACTACCACCGCAACATGGCGATGACCTTCATCGACGAGCCCGATTCGGTGCGGTCCCTTCGTCACGTGCTCGGTACCGAGAACCTGCTCTGGTCGAGCGACTATCCGCATCCGGTGTCGACCTGGCCGAAGTCGCGCGCCGCGATCGAGGAGCAGCTCGAGGGGATTCCGCAGGCCGAGCGCGAGCTGATGGTGTTCCGGAACGCCGAACGCATCTGGCGCGTTTGAACACGCGTTCCGGCGTCGGCCGGCGAATGGCAAGATCTGAGCGAGGCTCTCGGCCGAAAACATGGGGGGGACCGATGAGGACTCGACGCGCTCTCCACGCGCTGATCCTGCACGCCTTCGTCGCCCTCGTCACCTGGTCGCTTGCGCTCGGCGCGTTCGCGGGCAACGCGGCCGCCGTCGGCACCGACAAGAAGGTCGGCAGGTTCGAAACGGGCGCGTTGACGGACGTCGCGCTGAAGAACCCGAAGTGTGACCCCGCGACTGGCCGGTTCCGGTTCCAGTTCTACGCCGCACCGCCGTGCGTGAAGGAATGGAAGGATGGCGACGACAACGGCGGCGCGACTGCCCAGGGCGTCACCAAGGACCGCATCAAGGTCCTCGTGCTCTGGAACGAGCTGCCGCCGGAACAGGTTGCGGAGATCGGCGTCTATACGAACCAGGCGACGGGCAGGAACGAACAGGGTGGCGGGCGGGCTGCGCTCCTCGACGAGAACGAGATGTTCAGGCACGTCTACGAGACGTGGGGTCGGCGCGTCGAGTTCGAGTTCGTGAAGTCCACCGGCGCGGACGAGACCGCGCAACGTGCCGACGCGCTCGCCATCAAGGAGCTGAAGCCGTTCGGGGTGATCGACCTGGCCTCCAGCATCGGGACGCCCGGCGTCGGTGGCGGTCGAGTGTTCCAACACGCGGTCGTGAACGCGGGTGTTCCGTACGTCTCCCCGCCACCGACGAGCGCGCTCTTCAACACGCGCGTCTACGCACAGCTCATCGCGGAATTCGTGAAGAAGCAGCTCGTCGGCGGCAAGGCCATCTACGCCGATCCGAGACTCACCTCACGAACACGGAAGTTCGGCATCCTGCACTCGACGAACTTCGACACCAAGTTCTTCGCCACACAGTTGAGACGGCGGCATCTTCCCACACCGGTCGACGCGGCGTACACGGTTCCGCCGACGCAGTCCGACAGCCGTATTGACGCGGCCGCGCTGCAGGAGGCGATCCCGACGCTCGTCACCAAGTTCAAGGACGCCGGTGTGACGACGCTCGTCATGCAGACGAACCACTCGGTGGCCGCCGCGGCGTCGAAGGCGATGGCGCAGCAGGAATGGTTCCCGGAAGTCATCGTCACGTCGGCGCCTTTCCAGGACCTCGACTTCTTCGCGCGCACGTACGACCAGAAGGTCTGGTCTCATGCCTTCGGGATGGTGTGGTTCCCGCCGTACCTGAAGGGCCACGCCGACGAGACCGCGGCCGCGTTCCAGTGGTTCTGGGGCCCGGACAAGGGCACTCGGTGGCCGATTGCGTTCTTTCATCTCCTCGGCCTGTACTCGACCATTCAGTTCGTCGGACCGAAGCTCACGGCGAACGCGGTCGGACCCGAAGCGCTCGCGAGGGTGTTCTCCCAGGGCGTGGCTGCGGGCGGGTACTACAGCCACAGCGCGTTCACCACCGAGGTGCGGGTCGCGGCCCCCGGTCAGATCAACCCGCGGGGCGTCGCCATGGCCTGGTACAACCCCGAGACGGTCGGGCCCGGCAACTACAACATCGGCTCGAACGCCAAGGGCAAGTACATGTACCTCAACCAGGGAGAGCGCTTCATCAACGGGCACCTGCCGATCGCCAAGCAGAGGTTCTTCGACGCATCGGCCTCGGTCACCCAGTTCGACACGCCACCGGCCTCGGAACCGAGGTTCCCGCAATATTCCTGCGTGGGGTGTCCGAGCACCGGCGCCCCAGACATCGTCGCCGCCGCGTAATCTCTCGTGGTATGCGCGACAAGATGGGTCGTTCCGGCAACGACAAGAAGCACGGCAAGACGCTCAAGGAGAAGCGCGCCGTCAAGCACGCCAAGAAGGCGGAGCGAGCGCGACAGCGCTCGGTATAGGTCTCCGGGCATCGTACCGACGGCGGGCGCGCCCGTCGTGGGCGCTCGATGCAACACGTGACAGACTGGT
Source organism: Actinomycetota bacterium (assembly GCA_046727575.1). GTDB lineage: Bacteria > Actinomycetota > Acidimicrobiia > IMCC26256 > DASPTH01 > DASPTH01. The sequence continues at coordinate 2,453 of JBKPCV010000053.1, read as the reverse complement.
CGCACGCTTCAGGAGGAACCAGCATGCGCGTCGACGAGATGATCCTGGTCAGTATCGACGATCACGTGGTCGAGCCACCCGACATGTTCGCGCGACACGTCCCGGCGAAGTACAACGACGACGCGCCGAAGGTCGTGAAGAACGACGAGGGTGTCGAGCAGTGGGTGTTCCAGGGCGAGACCGCCGGCTCGATGGGGCTCAACGCGGTCGTGACGTGGCCGAAGGAAGACTGGGGCATGGACCCCACGAGCTTCGCCGAGATGCGGCCCGGCGCGTACGACGTCCATGAGCGCGTCCGCGACATGAACCGCAACGGGATCCTCGCCTCGATGTGCTTCCCGACGTTTGCCGGTTTCAGCGCCGGCACCTTCCGGCGCGCCGCCGACAAGGACATCGCACTGGTCATGCTGCAGGCCTACAACGACTGGCACATCGACGAGTGGGCCGCGTCGTATCCGGGCAGGTTCATCCCGCTGGCGATCGTGCCTACATGGGATCCCGACGCGCTCGTCGCGGAGATGCGCCGCGTGTCGAGCAAGGGCTGCACGGCGGTGACGATGCCGGAGCTGCCGCACGTCGAAGGACTGCCGAGCTACCACAACCTCGACTACTGGGGGCCAGTCTTCCAAGCGTTCGTCGATGAGCAGGTCGTGATGTGTCTGCACATCGGCCAGGGCTTCGCCGCGATCGACACCGCGCCGGACGCACCGATCGACAACCTGATCATCCTGGCGACCCAGGTCTCAGCCTTCGCGGCGCAGGACCTGCTCTGGGGCCCGGCGTTCCGCACGTACCCCGACCTCAAGGTGGCGTGGTCCGAAGCGGGCATCGGGTGGATCCCGTTCTTCCTCGACCGTTGTGACCGCCATTATCTGAACCAGCGCTGGCTCGGGCACGACTTCGGCGGCAAGCTCCCGAGTGACATCTTCCGCGACCACTCACTCGCGTGTTATGTGAGCGATCCAGTCGCACTCAAAGTGCGCCACGACATCGGGATGGACATCATCGCCTGGGAGTGCGACTACCCGCACTCCGATTCGATCTGGCCCGACGCACCCGAGACCGTCATGCGCGAGATGGAGGGCGCCGGCGCGACCGACAACGAGATCAACAAGATCACGTGGGAGAACAGCGCGCGCCACTTCCGCTTCGACCCGTTCGCGAACACGCCGAGGGAACAGGCGACCGTCGGCGCACTGCGCGCGCTGTCACCGGATGTCGACACGACCGTCCGCTCGCGTCATGAGTGGGCCGAGCGCTACGAGGCCTCGCTGGCCGGCTGAGCAGCGGGAGTCGAAATTCATTGACGGATCCGTTGCGCTGAGCGGTACTCATCTGTCAATGAATCCTCGGGGATGCTTCGCTACGGCTGTTGTTATCCACCGAATGACACGCTCGCGCTCGTGGGTACACGACGTCCAGGTGATGGGCAACACTCGCCACCCGACAACGCCGAGCTCGGCGAAACGAGCGCGGTCTTTGCCCCAGCGCGCTCGGTCGCCGTGGTATGCGTAGCCCTCGCACTCGATGCCGAGCATGAGGTCGGGCCAGGCGAAGTCGAGGCGATACCGGCCCTCCGTCACGCTGACCCAGTGCTGGCGCTCGGGAAGCCGCACGCCGGATTCGACGATCAGTTGCCAGGCGAGCGCTTCGAGCGCCGACTCCAGTGGCCGGCCGTCACCTCGCTGGTCGAGGAGCGCCTCGAGGCGACCGCAGCCCGATCGTCCCGATCGGCGCAGGGCATCGAGCCGAGCCGCGAGACGGTCGGGCGCGACCAGCCCACGACGGATGATGTCCTCCATCAGCGCCGACAAACGGTGGTTTTCGAGTCGCCCTGCGATGTCGATCAGCGTGCGGGCGGGGGTCGTGATCGGAATGCCATCGAGGGTGGCCCGATCGGCGCGATCGAGTCGCGTCCCGCGGTGCACCGTCACGAGCGGCGAGCTGAGGTTCCGCGGGTATGGCAACCACAGCTCGATCTTGCGCGACCGCACCTCGCCGAAGCCATGCAGCACTGCGGCGGTCGCGTGCGAGACCAGCGCGCCGTCGCCCGCCCACCGGGTGGCGGCGAGCGCGGTCTGCCGCAGGCCAAGTGGAGCGGCGGTCACTCGATAGACGCCCGGCAGGACCCGCGTCCACTCTCCAGACTGCGTGCGACGGGTGATCGCTGACGGACTGATCCCGAACCTGGCTGCATCCTCCCTCGTGATCACGCCGAATTGCCGAGCGATCAGCTCGTGCACGGATTCGTTGACAGATTTGTTGCGCTCGGCGGTGCCCATCTGTCAATGAAATCGGAGGGGTGTGACGGTTATAACGTGCGGCCATGACCAGCGCCGGCGAGCTGGACGACGCGGAGCTCGTGGATCGGTTCCGCGCGGTGCAGATCGACCACGACAACAAGGACTTCTACCGCGGCTGGTTCGACCACGAGCTGCGCATGAACCGCTGCG
>JBKPCV010000052.1:0-35687 GCA_046727575.1 Actinomycetota bacterium | reverse complement strand
GCGTCGGCCCTCGTCAGCGGGACCTCGGTCTCGAGTCCAGGCCCAGCCGAGCTCACTGAACAGGGGTGACCGTTCACGCGCAGCTGTCCGCTGCGGTCAGCCCCGCTGACCCGAAGCTGTTCGCCGACTTCGATTCGGAAGAGCTCGCGACAACGCATCGCGTTCTCGTCCAGCTGGTCGAACGAGCCAAGAGCCTGCGCGAACAGTGAGCCGGGAAGCCGGTCTATGTAAGCGCGAGAGGCGTCACTCCAACGCGTGCGCCTGACTGCTCAGGAGAACGTGGACCCGCCGTCGAGATGGAGGGTTTGGCCGGTCATCCACGATCCTTCGTCTGATGCGAGGTACACGCATACTGCGCCGACATCCTCCGGCGTGCCAGTACGGCCAACGGGGATCTGCCGCACCAACGCGGCCGTCGCGTCCTCGGTCCCCGCTTGCATCATCCCGAGGGCGACGGAGTTCGCCGTGACGCCGAAGCGCGCCGTCTCCGCCGCGAGGTGGCGCATGAACGCGATCGCGCCGCCCTTGCCCGCCGCATACGGCGACACGCCGATTCTCAGCCCGGTGAGCCCGGCGCCTGACGAGATGGTGATCACGCGGCCGAAGTTGCGCTCACACATTCCGTTGATCACCGCGCGCGAGCAGTGCAATACCCCGAACAGGTTCACGTTGATCGCGCCCCGCCACCCGGCCGGCTCGCTGTCACGGAACTGCACCAGACCCATGCCTTCGGCCCCGCCGTTGCCCGCGTTGTTCACCAGGATGTCGACCGCGCCGATGTCAGCGAACGCAGCCATCACCGCGTCGTAGTCAGTCACGTCGAACGCTGCACTCGACGCTGTGCCGCCCGCCGCACTGATCTGCGCGACGGTGTCGTCGGCGCGCTCCTTCACGATGTCGTTCACGATGACCGACGCGCCCTGCCCTGCGAGCGTGCGGGCGATCCCCGCTCCGACATTTTGACCCGCGCCTGTCACCACCGCCGTCCGTCCGGTCAGATCGAACATCATCGTCTCCTCACGACCAGTACTTCCCGTTGGCGACCATCACCCCGGTCAAAGCCAGCCCGGGCAAGTGCGATCTGCCCACGCAGCGTGTCTCTTCCCTCCGACCCGCGCAAGACGGTGCGATCTTCGGTGTCCCGCCGTCATGTGTCAGCGCCGGCGTCTCGGCCGCGGGAGAAGCCGAGCTGCATCAGACATCGGTAGCTCTCCTCGAGCACCGGCCACACGGCATCTTCGGCCAGTCCCTCGAGCTCGAGGACGTGCCAAGACGCATGCTTCGCCGTGGCGAGAATCGCCGGCACGTCGAGTATCCCTGTACCGAGCGCAGTGTTCGGTGCACCCACGACGCCGGCACCATCCTTGAGGTGCAGCATCGTCGCGTGTTCGCCGACCGACCCTACGAGTTCCGCGGGGTCGCGCCCACCGACCTGCGCCCAATACACGTCGATCTCCGCGACAACGTCAGGCTCGACCAGGTCGAAGAACACCTCGTACCCCGTGCGCCCGTCGAAGTCGGCCCCGAACTCCCAGAAGTGGTTGTGGTACCCGATGAGCATCCCACGGGCCCGAGCGAGGTCGGCCACGGTATTGAACCGGTCGGCCAATCGCTTGATCCGATCGAGATCGGCGAACGTCTCCATCGCGCCGGCGTCGACGTCGAAGATGCAAGGCGTGATCAACGTGCGGTTCCCGAGTTCCCCCTGCTCGTCGAAGACCACCGCGGCGTCGTGGGCCGCCGGAAGGTAGACGTGGGCGGCATTGCGAACGAGACCATGGCGGTCGAGCGCTCCTCGCAGTGCAGCTGGATCCACGGTCGAGCCCGTCACCGCCTCGTCGCCGACCCGCTCCGCACCAAAGGCTCGCAACGCCGCCGGAGCGCCGGTGCCAGCGACGGGCTCCACCCCCAGCACGCCGAGCGATGCGAGCCGTGCCGCCACGGCGTCGGGATCTCTCGCGACGGCACTCCCGAACGAATAGAGCTGAACTGACACTGACGCGGTCATGCTGAACGGCTCCATTCAGAAAACGCCCAAGCACTCGCGTCCGCGACCCTGTTGGATGAGAGGCACGTACTCGTCGAGCGCACGGAGCTCCGCCGGATTGGTCAGATCGATCACTCGGCCCTGTTCGGCAGATCGGTAAGCCGCCATCGTCAGACGAACGATCTCATATCCGTACTCGAAGTCCAACAGGCCGGCCTGGCCGGCCTCGAACGCGTCGCGAGCGTCGATCTGCTCGTCCACGTACCCGTAGAGGTCGGCCTCGTTGGGCTGGATCGCGAGCTGACCGCGCGAGGCGGTTGCCTTCTCGAGTGCCAACTCGGCGTCGGTGACAGCGGCGGCGGCGTCGTCACCTACGAACACCTCGAGCGGCGAGCGCAAGCTGTTGACCTCGAGCCCGTACCCAGGACCGATCCCGTCGACCAGAAGGCGCAAACCTTGCTTGTCGTACATCCACGACACGATGAATTGCGCCTTCGATCGCACGGCGGTCTCCGGATCGCGATAGGTGACAACCCCGGTCGCGTAGTCCTCGGCTGGAGTGCGTGCGTAGTCGACGCCATGGCGGGCACGCAGCTCGTCGCGCCATCTCGATCGCCCCCACTTCAACAGTCCGAGATCGGCGGATACCGCCACGGGTTCAAGATGCCGCACTGGTCGTCCCGGTGGAGTGAGGAGGAACCAGCCGACTGCGAGGCAGTGGCATCCCATGTCGGAAAGAACACCGCCGCCCTGGAGCGTGGGATCCCAGAACCAGGAGCTGTGCGGCCCTGCATGCTCCTCCGCCGAACGAGCGAGCGCCAACGCACCCATCGATTCCACGACGCCGGCGAGCTGTGCCCGTGCTGCACTGACCGCTTTCATGTGGATCTGGTTCTCGAAGTAGGAGGTCGGAGCACCGATCTCACCCGCGAGTTCGACGATCCGACGGGCTTCGACCAGGTTGCGGGCGAGGGGTTTTTCGCAGATCAACCCGCGGAGAGATGCACCGTCGTAGCGAACCGCCGCCGCGATCTCCTCCATCACCGAGGCCCTCGTGAAGTTGGGCGCGAACAATGCAACGACATCGACCTCGCGCGTCATGTCTCGCACAGAGTCGTATACGACGCACTCCCCCAGCCCGCGCGCTCGCACCGACGCGGCCAGGTCGTGCGGTGCACGGCGAGACGTGATGCCCGCGACCTCGATCCCGCGCACTTGCTCGAGCGCACGAAAGTGGAACTCTGTGACGAACCCCGCACCCACCATGCCATAGCGCAGCATCAGGCTGGTCCTCCCCTGCCCACAACGTCCACCGTGAGTAGTTCGTCGGCGACTCGATGGGTCGAGCTCAGTCGTCCTACGTCAACGGCGCGGCATCGTCGGCCCGGCAACGAAGAATCACGCCGGGTCGTTGCTCCAATTCGTCGATGCGCATCGCGCCGTCACGGCGGATCGGCACGCCGTTCACGATGATCGCGTCGATACCCTCCGGTGCGTCGGCGATCAGACGCTCTCCGTCGGCGGGCATGTCACGCACGCGGCGCAAGGGTCCGGGATCGAGCCCGTCGAAATCGACCACGACGACATCAGCCGGACGACCGACCGCGAGGTAACCGCGGTCGATGCCGAGGACGTCGGCCAGCTCCCCTGTGACCTTGCGCACGCCGTGCTCCAGTGGCACGACGGCCCGGTCACGTACCCATCGCGCGAGGAAGTCGATCGGCAACACCGCGTCGCAGATCTGACCCACGTGCGCCCCCGCATCCGAGAGGCCCAAGATGCATCCGTCGCCCGTCAACAACTCGGTGATGGCACCGACATCATTGTTCGCGAACGTGATCGAGAACCGGGTGCGCAACGCGTCGTCGAGCGCGAGATCACAGAGCACGTCGAAGGGATCACGGCCGCGGGCGTCGGCGATCGCGCGGATCGACTGTCCGACGAGCTCGGGGTGTGCATCGGTCTCCGCCACGAGGTAGGCGTCCCACAGCACGGGAATCGACGATGCCATGAGCTGCGCGCCCGCGCGCGCCCGCCACGAACCGTCGGCAGAGAGCTCGGCGCGGCGCTCGGGCGCGGTCGCGAGCAGCTCCGCGAAGGCCGGCACCGTCGAGAACGGCGCAGGATCCTGGAGGGTCACGAGCTGTTGGATCGGACGGCACGTCACTTGCGCCCAGACGTCGGCACCATCCGCGCGGCCGCGGGAGTGGCCGGCGAGCTTGGTGTGGTAGGACGCCCGCGTCGTCGACCCCTCCGGGTACGCCAGAATCGAGGACCAGTTGACCGGTCGTCCGAGCACGCGCTGGAAGTCGTACAACCACTCGTAGTCGTCACCGGGCGCGATGTGCACGATGCCGCGGCCGACCTCGGCAGTAACGCCCATCAGTGACTTGACCTCGTCCTGTGACGCGATCATCGACGGCACTGGGCGTCCGTCAGCTCCCGCGATGAAGCCCGCACGATCCGTCGAGAAGCCCAGTGCGCCACCCCGCAGTGAGTCGGCGACCGCCGCGCGCATTTCGCTGAGCTCCATGTCCGTCGCGGCACGCTCCGAAGCGGCGTCACCCATGACGTACACGCGCACCGCGGTGTGGCCGACATACCCACCGAAGTTGACCGCGGGCTCTCGTCGTTCGATCGCGTCGAGGTACTCGGCATAGGACTCGAAGTCCCACGCGATGCCGGCCTGCATCGTGGCCATGCGCATGTCCTCGACACTCTCGAGCGTCCGGAGCAGCATCTCGTGACCCGCCTCGCGCGAGGGCGCGATGCTGAAACCGCAATTGCCCGCGACCACGCTCGTGACTCCCTGCCAGACCGACGGCGAGAGCTCCGGATCCCACAGAACCTGCGCGTCATAGTGCGTGTGGATGTCGATGAACCCCGGAACCACCAACTTGTCGGAGGCGTCGAGCTCGTCGGCCCCGTGCACCCTTGGGCCGAGTTCGACGACACGCCCACCGCTGATCCCGACGTCGGCTCGCACGGCAGGTCGTCCGGAACCGTCGACCACCGTGCCACCACGGATGGCGAGCTCGACGCCGGCCATCGCCCTATGCGTTTGCCGCAGTAGGGACGTCGAAGCCGTAGAGGCGCGCGCACGTCTGCTGCGCGATGCGCACCGCATCATCGGGCGCCATGTCTCGCAGCAGCCGGCGAACGATCTCGCGGCTGCGCGGATAGGTCGACTCGGTGTGCGGGTAGTCGCTCCCCCACGTCGGCGTATCGCAGCCGATCACGTCGAGCAAGCGCAGCGCATTCGGATCCTGCTGGAACGACGCGAAGACGTTGCGCCGAAAGAGGTCGCTGGGCAACACGTCGGGATCGGTGAAGCGGCGCCACTCGGGGCCGCGCCGCGGCCGGTCGGTGTACGCGTAGTCGAGACGGTCGAGGAAGAACGGGATCCATGCGAGCTCGTGCTCGACCGAGCCGACGCGAAGACGCGGGAACCGTTCGAACACACCGGAGAAGATGAAGTCGGCCAGCGCCTGCCGGACCTGGGCGTCGGGGTTGACGAACACCGACGGTGGCACGTGCTTCACGTCGAGGCGAAACGCGTCCGCGCCAACGCGCGGGTCCGCGCGGTCGGTGGCGACATGCAACGACAACGGCATCTCGAGATCCTGCGCGGCAGCCCACAAGCGGTCGTACTCCGGCGAGCGGTACGGCTGCCACGCCGGCGGTGCGACGGTGATCAGAGCGCCCGCGAGTCCGAGCGCGCGACACCGGTTGAGCTCCGCGACCGCGTCGCCGATGTCGTCGACGTTGACCATCGCGACGCCCTTGAGTCGCGCGGGATCCTCGCTGCAGAATTCGGCGAGCCAATCGTTGTACCCCTTCATGGCCGCGGTCACGACGTCGCTCACCGGAACCTGGTACAGCACGAGCCCCTGGCTCGGATACAGCACCGATCCCCAGATCCCATCGCTCTCGTTCTCCTCGATGTAGCGACGCGGGTCGTAGGCCGCCGGACGCACCTCGGCGAACGTGCCGGACGTGCGGAGCCTGTCGGGGTCCGCCTCGAACCGCTCGCCGGTCTGGATGCCGAGGAACGACATCGTCTTGTAGCCGTCGACGAACCACCAGTCCCCGTCGTCGGCCGTCTCGACGCGTGGCATCCGCGCTGCGAGCGTGCCCCCGCGGCCCTCCCAGAGGTCAGGCGGTTCGATGATGTGGGAGTCTGACGACAGCAGCCAGCCGATATCGGCTGCTATCTCCCCGCGGATGCCGAGCGACTGCACCACGCCTCCTCATTAGCACGCCGGAGCAAGGTGCGCGCCACACTCGCGGCGCGCGTTCCGGCACGAGCTGGTCGAAGTGGCGCAGAGCGGCGGCGGCCGAAGGCGTCCCAGGTCTGGCGCGATGAGTTCCACCGAGTGCCGCCGTCAACAACATAGGCGCATGCATCGAGGATTCGCAGAGGAGGACCACCGTGACCACGACGACAAGCCGTCGGATCAGCCAGATCCAGCTCGTCATGATTCCGTCGACCGACCAGGATCGGTCGATCGCCTTCTACCGGGCACTCGGATTCGAGAAGCGCTCCGACTTTCCGTGGAGTGGCCGCTACCGATGGATTGAGCTCTATCCGCCCGGAGCCCCGACGGGTCTTGCTCTGGTGCCACCTGGACCGGGCGACCCGGTCGGCGTGCAGACGGGCATCATCCTGAACACCGACGACATCGATGCTGCGCACGCTGAACTCGAATCACGCGGCGTCGACGTCGACCGCGAGATCGCGCGCCCAGGCGCACCAACCGCAATCAGACTCGGAGCAGTGGAACAAGTCGGTCCGGTACCACCGATGTTCTACGTGCGTGATCCCGATGGCAACACCCTGCTGGTCGTCGAGCCGAGCTGACTCGACCAACGGTGCGCCGCGAGATCGGGTGAGTGAATTGGACGCGGCCCTCAGCGCGCGAACGCACTGATGACGTCGCCGAAGCGTTCGATCGGACGGGCATCGACCAGATCGGGGAGACTGACGATCGCCGTCTGCACGCCGAGTTGCGCGAGAGCGCGGAATCGACCGACCTGATCCTCGACGGTACCGGCGTTGACGCGGGCGGCGTACTGTTCGGCGCTGGTTCGACGCGGTCGAAAGCGCTCGACCAACGCCGACAGTTCCCGCGCGTCCTTCCCAACGAGGGTCGTAGAGAGTTGTGTCACCTCGACGGTCGAGAACGCCCGTCCCAACGCTTCACAATGCGACCGCAAGGTGCTGACTTTGCGGGCGACGACGTCGGCCTCTCCGATGATGTTGCACGCGTCTGCGTATCGGGCTGCGAGCTGGAGCGTACGACGTTCGCCGTTACCACCAACGAGGATCGGGATGTGCTCCTGCAACGGACGTGGGTAGCACATCGCTTCCGGGGCGCGCAGGATGCGACCTTCGAACGACGGAGCGCCCTTGCCCCAAAACAGCGGGAGGAACTCGAGCGCGTCCTCGAGCAACGCGTATCGCTCGGCGACTAGGGGGAACGGAATACCGAGCGCTGCGCTCTCCGCCGCGAACCAACCCACGCCGAGTCCACAGTTGGCGCGGCCGCCGGAGACGACGTCGAGCGTCGCGATGATCTTGCCGAGGTGTGCGATGGGGCGGTGCGTGATCCCGGTCACCAGCGTGCCCAGGCGCACCCGCTCAGTGCCCGCCGCGAGGAACGCGAGCGTCGTATAGCTCTCGAGCATGTCATGCCATGCAGGCCCGAACATTGGGATCTGGCGGTAGTGGTCCATGACCCAGACGCTCTCGAAGCCGACGTCCTCCGCAGCGCGCCCGATCGCGGCCAACTGCGTCCGCGCCTCCCGCGCGCCGTCGGGCCAGTCGAAGGTCGGCAGCTGCAGACCAAACCGGAGGCCCACCGGCGCCTCACGCTGACGAGCCGAGTGAGCCGCCGTCTCCGCGACGTGCGCCGGCGCGGTGCGCACACGGGACGCCTCGGTCAGCACGAAGTCGAAGCCATCGTCGGCGAGCTGCGCAAGCTGCTCTCGGAACTGTCGGGCCTGCCCGGCGAGGACGCGTTGGGGGACGTGCTTGTGTCGTTCCCGATTGCGTGCCCGACACTCGACCAGCGGTGTCGCGAACGCGACGCCAACACAAGGCATTGCGTGTCGATGCGCACCCGCGACCCATTCCCGGCGCCGGAAGGGATCGAGACCGAGCGTGTCGACGACGGTCGTCAGCCGGCGCGCCGTTCTCCGCTCGACGATCTGCTCGAGCAACGCAAAGGCATCATCACTCGCGGTGATGTCGTCCTCGCCTGCACCGACGACGGCACGCAGCACGTCACTCGAGACGATCTGCTCGGGCGCAAAATGCGCGGCAGCCCACGTGCTCTTCCCCGAGCCCGACATGCCCACCAGCACCACCAGGCACGGCGCGGGGAGCACCACCTCGCCGCGTGTTGCATCATCGACGTACACCGTTCACCCAGCGTGACACCCGCGCTTCCACCGCGCCGAGTTCGACGAGCGGCGCGACGTCGTACGATACGTGTCGAGATAGTCAGATCCGGGACGGACCTGGGGGCTCTCGATGACTGGAGCAGCTGCCGGCGATCGCTATGCGGTGATCTCTGCCGATTGCCACGGTGGGGCCTCGATGGACATGTACCGCGAGTACCTCGACCCCGCCTATCGGGAGGACTACGACGCCTGGCGCGCGGCGTTCGTGGTCCCGTTCGAGGACCTGATGGACCCGACGGCAGAGGAGTACAAGAGGAACCACGACTCCTCGATCCGCCAACGCGATCTCGAGGCGGACGGGATCGTCGGCGAGGTCATCTTTCCGAACACGATCCCGCCGTTCTTCTCCACCCTCGCCTTCCTGCAGGGCGCGCCCGAGAGCGGCGAAGAGCTGCGCCGGAGCTGGGCGGGGCTGCGAGCCCACAACCGCTGGTTGGCCGACTTCTGCAACGAGTTGCCGGGGCGGCGGGCGGGGGTGGCCCAGGTGTGGCTCAACGACTTGGACGAGGCCATCGCCGAGCTGCGCCGGGTTCGGGAGGCGGGCCTCTTCGGTGGCATCCTCCTTCCCATCCCGGCAACGAACGGAAACCTGCCGCCCCTGCAGGCGCCGTACTACGAGCCGCTGTGGTCGGCGTGCGAAGACCTCGACGTCCCGATCAACTGCCACGGCGGCGGGGGCCAGCCGGACGAGTTCGAGTATCCGGCAGCGGGGGCGATGATCTTCACCAGCGGAGCATGGTTTACCTGGCGGCCGATGACCCAGCTCGTCATTTCCGGAGTCTTCGAGCGGTATCCGCGGCTGCGACTGGCCGTGACCGAGGCGGGCCACACCTGGGTCCCGCAGACGCTGCAGAACCTCGACTGGCTCTACGACCGTTGTTTCCGCGTCCCGGATTCGATCGAGGGCAAGTTCTGCGGCGAGACCATGAAGAACCTTTCGATGAAGCCGAGCGACTACTGGGCGCGCAACTGCTGGTTCGGTGCCAGCTTCATGGGCCAGCCCGACTGCGAGCTGCGTTACGAAGAGGGCGTCGACAAGATCATGTGGGGCAGCGACTACCCACACCACGAGGGTACGGCTCCCCATACCCGGGCCGCGTTGCGCTGGACGTTCCAGGGCGTGGACTCCACCGAGGTGCAACAGATGATCGGCGGGAACGCGGCCACCATGTACGGCTTCGACATCGAGGCGCTCGTCCCGATCGCGGCAGAGGTCGGTCCGACGGTGGACGAACTGGCGGGCCCGATGAACGCCAGTGAGATCCCAGCCGACGCGTGGTGCGAAGCTCTCGAAGTCGTGCGCCGCCCGGTGGGACGCTTCTTCTAGCGCTCGAACCTCCGGCCGTACGGCAAGTATCGGCGGAAGCTGCGAGGTGGTCGCTGCCGCGGACGACATCCGCGGACTGGGGAGGCATGAAGGAGAAGGAATGACGGACGTCCTCGGCTTGAGCGGCAAGCCCACGTTGGTCGTCGGAGGGGGTTCGGGGATCGGGCGCGCCACCGCGGTCCTGCTCGGCCGAGTGGGTGCGGCGGTCGCTGTCGCTGACCTCGACCCGGACCGCGCGGCAGCGGTCGCGGAAGAAGTGGGCGGTCACGCCATCGTCGGTGACGTGCTCGAGGAGGCCGGCGCCACGGCCGTCGTCGACCAGGCCCACGAGGTGCTCGGCGGTCTCGCGGGCGTGGTCAACATCATCGGTATGGCGTCGTGGTCCGACCTCATGTCGGTGGACCTCGCCACCTGGGGGGCCGACATCCGCATGAACCTCACGCACCACCTGCTGGTCGGACGGGCCGCCGCGCGGCACATGATGCGCGAGACAGGAGGCGCGCTCGCGATGGTCACGTCAGTGAGCGGTATCTACGGCGCGCCGCTCCACGCCGCGTATGGCGCCGCCAAGGCGGGCGCCAACGCCCTGGTCCGCAGCATGGCGAACGAGTGGTCCGGCCATGGCATCCGGGTCAACTCGGTGGCGCCCGACATCATCGCCACGCCGCGCGTCGTCGCCGCCTACCACGAGAGCGGTGGCAGTGACATGGATGCCGCCGCGCAGCGTGACCGCGTTCCGATGGCGCGCTTCGGCACACCGGAAGAGATCGCGGGGCCGCTGGTGTTCCTGCTCTCCGACCTGTCGTCGTTCATGACCGGCCAGTGCCTCATCGTCGACGGCGGGACGCACGCGCTCTTCCCCCACGGGGGCGCGCTGACGAGCGGTCCGTTCGCACCATCGGGCTGACGCGACCGGTCAGCTGCACGCTGCTAGGTGCTCGGCACCGCCGCGCTCGCAAGTGCCGCGTCGATGTTCCAAGGCGCGACCGGTCCCGGGCGCTGCAGTAGCTCCGGTACGTGCTCGACGACGTGCCACGTCGCCGCGAGGCGACCGATACCCACGCTGATCGCGCAGATCAGGCCAATCTCGACGAGCTGATCCTCGGAGTAGTACTGGCGGAGCTCGTCGTACACCGCGTCGTCGATACTGAGGTGGTCAGTCGCGAACAGATCAGCGAACCGAAGCGCGGCTCGCTCGCCATCGGTCAGGTCGGGCGACTCGTACGGGCGCTCGAGGGAGCAGACGAGATCCTCCGTGAGGCCATCGTCGAGGCTCTCCGGATACCGGACCGCCATGCAGCTCCGGCATTGGTTGTGGAACGCGATGCGGAGCCGGATGAGCTCGAACGAGCGTTGCCCGATCGTGCTGTTCGCACGCAGTGCGTCCATCGCCGCGCTGATTCCGGCGGCAACGTCGGGACGGTGAGCGAGGATGGCGCCCACGTCGAGGTTGATGACGTCGCCCGCGGGCATGTCGTCCGTGCGCAATATCGCCGGGTCGAACGCCGGTGCAACTCGCGGCATGGCTCCTCCTCGAGGCAGGCGGACGTGGTCACGACGTCGTGAGCGCGAACTCTATCGACATCTCCTCCGCGCCCGCCTGACACACCTTGGCGATGAGCTTCGCCGCGTGCCACAAGTCCTACATCTATGCGAATCGTGTCAACGATTCATCAGCCTCGACGGTGTCGTGCAGGCGCCCGGAGGTCCCGAGGAAGACTGCAACTACCGCCGAGCCAACTCCTGACGGGCCGCGGGCCGGACGAGAGCGGAGGCGGTTCGCCGCGGGGCGATGATCTCCGTCACAGATTCCCCACCTCGTGCTCGAGGTACTCGGCGTACTTCGCCCTGGCTTCGTCGAGCTTCCTCGGGATCCATTCCGTCGGCCACGTGTCGTCGCTGGGCTTGTAGTCGCGGACCAGCTGGCGGGCGACCGTGACCTTGTGCACCTCGGTCGGGCCGTCGGCCAGGCCCATGACAGCCGCGCCGTGGATCATCTGGAAGAACGGCATCTCGTTCGTCGTGCCGAGGGCGCCGTGCACCTGCATCGCGCGCCACGCGATGTCGTGCAGCACGGTTGGCATGACCACCTTCGCGGTGGCGATGTCCTTGCGGACCCTCCGGTAGTCGTTGTATTTGTCGATCTCCCACGCCGTGTAGAGCACGAACAACCGGAACTGGACGAGCTGGGCGTACGAGTCAGCGATGTAACCCTGTACGAACTGCTTGTCGGCCAGAATGCTGCCCTGTGTCTCGCGGCTGAGGGCCCGCTCGCACATCATGTCGAGCGCCTTCTGGGCAAGACCGATCGTCCGCATGGCGTGATGGATGCGTCCGCCCCCCAACCGGGTTTGGGCGATGGCGAACGCCTGGCCCTCCCCGCCGAGGACCGCGTCCTCCGGCACCCGCACGTCCTCGTAGTGAATGAGCGCGTGGAAGCCCTCGTTCAGCGGCTCGCCCGCCAGGCCGACGTTGCGCACGATGTTGATGCCCGGCGTGTCGGCTGGGACGAGGAACATCGACATGCCCTGGTACGCGCTGACGTCAGGGTTCGTCACCGCCATGACGATCAGGAACGACGCGGTCTTCGCGTTCGACGAGAAGTACTTCCAGCCGTTGATCACCCACTCGTCGCCGTCCTTGACCGCGCGCGTCTTGAACATCGTTGGGTCGGCGCCAGCGTGCGGCTCGGTCATCGAGTAGCACGAGAACATCTCTCCTTCGAGCAGCGGCTTCAGGTAGCGCTCCTTCTGCCCCGGCGTGCCGTAGTGGGCGATGATCTCCGCGTTGCCGGTGTCGGGCGCCTGGCAGCCGAACACGATCGGGGCCCACTGGGAGCGGCCGAGGATCTCGTTGAGCAGGGCGAGCTTGAGCTGTCCGTACCCCTGCCCCCCGAGCTCAGGACCCAAGTGGGTCGCCCACAGCCCTTGCCGCCGGACCTCCTCCTTCAGCGGGTCGATGACCTTCCGGCGGTTCTCGTCCAGCGGCACGTACTGGAGGTGCGGCCACAGCAGGTCGAGGGGCTCGACCTCCTCGCACACGAAGGTGTCCACCCAGTCGAGCTTGCGCTGGAACTCAGGTTCGGTTTCGAAGTCCCACGACATTGCGTCTCCTTCCGACGGTGCGCGAAGTGCGACGCACGCTCGACTCCGCGTTTACGCTCAGACGCGAGTGTGGCACGCCGCGCCGTCCGACGACGGAGGACATGAAGGCGGTACGAGGCGCGGAGGGTGGCGTGGAATCGCGGCGTGTCAAGCTCGACGATTGCCGGGTGCGTCACGACCCCGATGTTTCGGTCTTCTCTTGCCGGCGGACCACGTGCTGGGATCGGTACCGATACCTCTCTCCAGGATCGCCAGGCCATCGGAGATTGCGCTCGCCAAGTGCCCGCCCTCGAAATACCACTGCGTCTGAGCCGCTTGGATCACGCCCCCGGCCGCGGCGGCGAGCATGGTGGGGACCAGCGCGTCACTCGGCATGCCCAGGCGAGCACCAAAGAACTCGGCGATCACCCGCTGGCCCTTCAGTTGGATTCCGCCGAGGACGGCCCGCAAGACGCTGGGCGTCGCCGCGACAACAGCGATCCAACGTCGAAGTAGCGCCGGGTCCTCCGCTGACACCACATCCTCGAGCGCGAGGCGGAGCGAGTGCAGCGGCGGCTCGTCGGCGGGACGAGCCGACAGCGCGGCCCGGAGGGCTTCACTCCGCCGGTCGATCTGCAGCTGCAACACATCTTCCTTGGCGGGAAAGTAGCGGTAGAAGGTCCGCACCGAGATGTGTGACTCGGAGGCGACCTCTTCGACCGTGACATCGCCGAACCCGCGCTCCTCGAAGAGTCGGAGAGCGACGGCCTCCAACGCCGAGACCATCATCTCGGAGCGCTTCGCCCTCAGCTGCACGACAAGCGACTCGCTCGCCGACTCCATCAGGGAACCTCTGCCTTCTCGGCCTCGTTGCGCAGGTCTTCGGCATCCTCCGCGAGGAGCCACCCCTGGTCGATCAGCTCGTCGAGTCGGCGATTGAAGCGCTGGACGTAGTCGGAGTGATCCTCGTAGAGCCGTTGCAGCGTCTCGCTCGGCAAGGGCTCCTCGATGCCGACGACGCCGAATGCCGGTACTCCATTCTCGTCGACCCCGGGGTTCGAGAGGTATCGCAGCCTGGGAACGTCCATCTGCGGGCAGCGCACCCCGCCGCGGGTGTTCCCGAACTGGTCCTTGACGAAGAGCCCGTCGGCGCCGACCTCGATGCGGTCGGCGCGCGGTGGTGTGACACCGTCGGCGACCCACTGCACGAGGTGGTGCATCCCCATGCTGAACAGCTCTCCATGGGGCAGGCTGTTCATCGGCGCGTCCTTCGGTACGTTCCCCGCCGTGCCCACGGGATCGTCCTGCCACATCGCGTTGTCGCTGTAGGGCGGGTACCGCGTGCCCATATGGGCCACGCCGGCCAGCTCGTAGAGCCGGTAACGATCGCTCGGTTCGTCGCTGTCGGGCCGTCGGTACTTGCGGCCCTCTCGGCCCGGACGGTTGGGGTTCGAGATGTCACCGTCGCTGAGCACCTGCACGATCGGCACGTCGCACGAACCGAACGCGATCGACGGTGCTCCGGACGGAAAGAAGGCGTGATAGACCGGCGAGCCGTCGTCGAGGCGATGCGCGTCGTGGCCGTTGAGGATGTACTCGGTCACGACGCCCCCGGTCTGTGAGTGACCGGCGAGGATGACGTCGCGGACGTCGAAGCCGGAGAAGGGTCCGGCACCGGCAGCGAGCGCGGCCCCCACCTGCGCGAGGATCGGGGTCGACAGCACATTCATCCGCCGCATCTGCTCCATCCGCGCCTGCATGGCTGCGGGATCGCGGGGGACGGCGACAGCACCGACGCCGGCCGTTTCCTGTGGCGGGGCATTGGACCAGATGCTGAGCGACGCATACCGATCCGGGTCGGACGGCTTCACGAACGCATCGAGGGCGCTCTTCTGTGAGCAGACCGCGGCCCAGCCATGACCAGAGCGCATGAAGTAGGTCGACGTGTAGATCCAGACGGGTGCCGCACTCGCCGCGTGCACGGGCTCGACCACGACCGTGCCGCTGAAACGGGCCTTGTCGCGCGGCCGGCGCACGAACACCGACGTTGCGTACGGGTGGCCGTCTGCCTCGCCGGTCGCGAACCACTCCTCCTCGACATAGTCGAACTCGCTTGGTTGGCCTCGGTACGCGCCGGTCGGGACGAACGGCTCGGACGCATCGCCTGCTTGCGGCCTGCTGAGCGCGGCGGGCCTGACGGTCATCGCTCCTCCAAATGAGGGAGATCCGGCTGGTTTTGAGGAACTACACGGCGCTCGGGGCGAGCACGTCTTCCACCATGGGTCTCTCAGGGCGGGCCGGGATACCCGGCCCCGCCGTCCTTCGCTCCGACTTCGAAGCCGACCCGGTCGACGTGCGCCTGCAGTACATCGGGATCGAAGCCGTAGAGGTTCGCTGCGTTGTCGAACAGGATCTTGCGAACGTCGGCCTCGGTGACGCTCGGGTCATCGGCCAAGCCGGCCACCTTGTCCATGGCGTTGGGGACGATCGACTCGAAGTGCGGGTAGTCCAGGCCGAACATGGCGTTGTCGGCGCCGATGTGGAAGCCCGGGAGCGGTTGCTGGTCCGCGTCCTTGCCAACGAGCTGGTCCATCGGAATCTGGCGAGCGTCGAACGGCGAGACCCCGATGAAACAGTTCGTCGCGACGTACTCGCTGGCGAGCCGTTTGCACGACCGCTCTCGCTTCATGAATCGGGCGAACGCCATCCAGTCGTCACTCCAACTCAGGGTTGCGTCGAGGTGGGCGATCGCCTGGATCAAGAAGAACAGCTGCGTCTCGATGAACGCCACCCGCAGGTCGGGAAATCGGTCGAAGACGCCTCCGGCGATCATCTGCCACATCGACCGGTTGCTGAAGAAGGCGTTCTCGATCGAGACGGTGAGGATCGAGGCGAACCCGGGCGGGGTGTAGCCGGGGAGGCCGGCGCCGCCGTGCTGGCTGATCGGGAGGCCGACGTCCTGGATGGCAGCCCAGATCGGGTCCAGGGCTGGGTCGAAGAAGAAAATGCCGCCGGGGTTGAGCGCCGGCATCATGATCCCGCCGAGGCCGTGCTCCTTGGCCCAGTGGACGTCCTCGATCGCCTGGTCGATGTCGTCGAAGGAGACGACCGCTTGACCGGCGCGCCGCCCCGGGGTCTCGGCGCAGAAATCGGCGAGCCAGCGGTTGTAGGCCTGCCGCCCGGCCGCGGCCAGCTCCGGGCTCTGCGCCCGTCCGAAGTCCTCCAGCCGGTTCACCTGGAACGGCTGCCCGTTGGGGAAGAGCACTTCCGCGACGGCGCCCTGGCTCTCGATGCCTCCAACCGTCGAGCCGAGTCCCACTGCGCATCGAATCCGTATTCCGGATTCAGGTTGCCGGCGTCGGGCAGCCCCGCCTCCTCCGCAGCCGTGACGGACGCGTCGTACTCGTCGAGGTACTTCTTCTCCACGTACTCGCGATAACCGGCGCGCGACGCCTTGACATGGCCGTCGACAGAGATGATCGCCGTTCGGCTCATTGGTCGTTCCTCCGTTGCAGTTCGCGGTGCTCGCCGTTCATGACGACGACGGTTGTCCTTGTCCGGTCTCGCTCGGGCAGCCTTCGCAGGGAAACACTTCGACTGGGACCGGCGCGTCGAACTGGTAGATCGCGCTCGACTTGTCGAAGAAATCGAGCTGCTTAGTGGGCCAGTGGCCGCCGTAGAAGCGCTGCGCGTTGTCGAGGTACCAGAGGGTGCCCTTCCCGCCGGGGAAGCCGAGGATCGGGGGACCGTTGGTGCCGGCGTCCCACCAGGCGGCGGTGAAGTCCTTGTTGCCGCGCATGTATTCGTCGTAGGGGAGTCCGTTGGTGTGGCCGTATCCCGAGCGGGTGGCCCGATTGGCCAGCGCCGGGTCGGTGGACGCCGAGCCCCCTTGGGCGGGTATCGAGAAGAACCCCTGCTCGAGGGTTTGCGGTGTCAGCTTCGGGCCTCCGTACATGATCCCCGACATCAACCATTCGACGGCGTTGGTGTACGAGATGCCGAAGGTGCCCTTGCCGGGTCCCCAGTACCACTGGATGACGTTGGGGGGCGTGATGGTCGTCGGCGACCCGGGCGGGACGTTGGCGAGCCCGAACGCGTGCGACCACTGATCCTGGTCGTAGGCACGCGCGAGGAGCGGAAGGTCGATGTTCTGGGTGCCGGAGAAGACCCACTCGGGGTGGTAGTTCTGGGTGGTCGCCTGCTTGGTGAGCGCCGTGACCATCGCGGAGTCGGCGAGGAGGATGACGGTGGTGACGCCGGCGGCCTTGAGCTTGGTGATCGCGACCGGTGCCTGCTCCTGGGCCACGGTCGGATCGCCGAGCGTGGAGGTGGTCCCCGGATAGCTGATCGTGGCGCTGGGCGCGATCTTGACGCCGTACTTCGCCAGGGTCCGGTTGAAGAAGTCGATGTCGACCACTTGGCTGCGGACGAGCCCGAGCTTGCGGGTCTTGTCGTGTAGCGCAGGGTCACCGGCGTACTGGGCCTTCTTGCCCGCGACCTGCTTGCCGATGAACTCGGCGCCGTTCAACGTGCCCGCGACGGGGTCGGTCTGGCCCCACCGGTAGGGGGCCTGCTGCACGGTCTCGTCGACGGTGGCGTTGAGCGAGAACACGGGAATCTTCGCCGCCGCGATCTCCGTGTCGAACACCGGGAGGCTGGAGGCCGTGCTGTCGACGACCACGAACGGCTTCTTGGCCTTCACCGCGACCGCATCGGCGCGCTGGGCGGATTCGTCGTCGCCACTCGAGGTCACGAACTCGAGGTCGACGTCGCGGCCATAGGTATAGGTCCCGCCAAAGCTGTGCTCGTAGGCGGCCAGCGCGTCAGCGAGCGCGTCCCGCACCGTGCCGGGCTGGCCAGTCGTGTAGTTGAGCGGGAGCCCATTCCGCGGAGTCGCCGCCACCTGCTGGTCGTTGGGCACGATCGCGATCACTGTGATCGCGTCCTTCGTCACTCCTCGGTAGGTCGCGCCGCCGTTGTCGTTGCCGTCCTTCCACTCGGGGAGACACACGGGACCGACCAGCGAGGTGGCAAAGCTCATCCTTCCGTAGGGACCTGCGCTCTTGTTGCACCGCGGGTTTGCATACGCGGCGGGCGTGTTGACCCCGGATCCGGCCGGCGGCTTCCCCGCCCCCGGTGCCCGTGCGGCCGCTCCCGCGGGTATCGCCGGCAGCACCGCCGCGGCGACGACGACGACAGTGACTGCAACGCGCACCAAGCGCGGCGCGCCTCTCCGAAATCCCCCCAACATGAATCCCCCCTTGCAGTCCTCACCCCCGACGGTAGACGACGACTGAGGGTTGTCATGGTCCGGTCTCGCTCGGGCAGCCGTGGCACGCGACCTGCCCAACCCCCGTCGCCGGCGCGGTGAACTGGTAGATCGCGTTCGACTTGTCGAAGAAGTGCATCGGCTTGGTAGGCCAGTGACCGCCGTAGTAACGCTTCCCGCCGTCCAGGTACCAGAGGGTGCCCTGCCCGCCCGGCAATCCCAAGTTGGTAAATGGGGGTCCACAGGTGTCGGGGTCCCACCGGACCACGTCGAAGTCCTTGTTGCCGTGGAGATACTCGTCGTAGGGCAGTCCGTCGGTCCGGCCGTACCGCTGCGCCTGCGAACGCGACAACAACTGCGCTGCGCACCAATCGGTGCGAGCCGCTCCGAGTGCCCGCAACATGGATCCCCCCGTGTGTCCGGTGTCGTCGTTCCGGTGTCCCTCCCCGCTCGGACTGCTCACCCTCCGGTGAACGCACCGCGCCGGGGAGACAACGACGACGGACTCAGCCGGTTGCCGTCCTCGATGGCGCCAGAGCGCGGGCGACAAGGGATCGTAGGGTTCCGCCCGCGCGCCGTCAAGACCTGCCTCGCGTGGCACAAGCTGGCGCGGCTGATCGCCGTTCCGGTGTCGCGTGTAACTGGTCGGCAGTGCCGTACGGCACGCCGCATCAGCCGCGGGCGATCTTCTCGAGCGGATACGAGCGCTCGAGCATGCGTTAAGTCTCATCCAACGCCCTCGCTGATCAAGGCGACACGAGTGGTGCGGTCGCGAATCTCGAGATCGGAGGAGCTGTGGCTCTTAGAACGCGACGCGCATGCCGCGCTCGCGCGCCCCCGCGGGGCTGACGGCCTTGTGTGACGTCGACTTCCATCGGGCGTCCGGGTGAAGTGGTTGCACCGCTGGGCGATAGTCGTCGAGGGTGGCTGTTGCGACGTACTGTCAGCTCACGGGAGCGGGCTACCGTCGCGCGGTGTCGGACGCGCCCGAGGTCCTTTACCACTACACCGACGCGACCGGACTGCTCGGCATCTTCCGCAAGCCGGTTGTGCTGTGGGCTTCTGATTGCCGATTTCTCAACGACGCCCGCGAAGTTGCGTACGCGCTCGACGAGTTCGAGAAGCTCCTCGAGCGCGAATACCCCGCCGACGACCCAGATCAGCGAGCAGCGCTCGAGCTCCTTCG
The DNA here is from genome assembly GCA_046727575.1 of Actinomycetota bacterium. Classification (GTDB taxonomy): domain Bacteria; phylum Actinomycetota; class Acidimicrobiia; order IMCC26256; family DASPTH01; genus DASPTH01. The sequence goes on along the minus strand of JBKPCV010000052.1, from coordinate 16,370 downwards.
AACCATGAGCTCAGACGAGCAGAGCACGGCGCTGCGGACCGGAGGTCGCGACGTTCGCCGCGCCTACGTAGCCGACCACTTGCGATCCGCGCTCGCCCATCTCGATCCGGAGACGCTCTCCGGACAGGAACCGTTCGTGGCGTGCTTCTGCGCGCAGCGCGATCTGTTGAGTCAGTGGCGCGGCTACGCGGCCGGCGGCTACGCCATCGGCTTTCGCACCGAAGTCTTGCGGCAAGCGGCTGATCCCAACGCGGCGTTCCATTTCGACTTGTTCCCGGTGCAGTACGGAATCGAGGGTGAAGCAACGGAGGCGGTCAAGGACCGCATCGCTCGTGTGATCGCTGAGTTGCCGTGGCGAAGGCCACGAGGCCCACTCGGAACCGTGCTGGTCGACGCTCTGGTCCGGGTCTTCGCGACCATCAAGGATCCGGCCTTCAGCGAGGAGAAGGAATGGCGACTTGTTACCACCGGCTGGCGAGGGCTGATGCCCCCGCTGAACCTGCGTGTCGCAGAGAACGGCGTGCTCGTGCCCTACATCGAACACACCGTTCGTGACGAGGCGCTCGCTGAGATCGTTGTCGGTCCCGGCGAGCACCAAGAGTTGCGGGTCGAAGGTGTGCATCGCTTAGTGCGGTCGACGCGACTCTCTAGTGCTGTACGCGTCACGAAGTCCGACGTTCCGTTCCGCTAACGGCGAAGCCGCTGCTACCGAGTGTCGATTCGCTCACGCTGAACGACTGAGCGAGAATGCGACTCGCCAGTGCCGCTTCTCGAACTGCCGGTGCGAGTAGGTCAGCCCACCGCCGCGCGAACCTCCATCTCGGCTCCATGCAGCAGAAGCCAAGCGGTCCTGCGCCGAGCACCGTGGGCAGCGCCTCGGGGCCTTCGGCCGGCCGCGCCTTCCTCAGGTTGGATGAGCGGTCCAACGCGTCAAGCGCTCGACGTACTCCGCGAACAACGGCCGCATCTCGTCGAGATCCAGCCCGAACGTCTCGGGATTCGGGTGCGTGGCCGGTTCACGGTTCTCCGCGTTCTGCGCCCACCATCGCCGCATCCCGGACTCGAAAGCGTCCGTGACCGGCTCCCCGAGCCACGCGTAGAGCCCCCGCACCTCTCCAATGGGATCGGCCTGCATCGCGCGGAAGTCGATGTCGTAGAAGCGGTCGTCGGCGCCACCGTCACGGAACTTGAGCGCTCGTTGCATGCCGATCGACCAGTGCTCCACGTTCAGCTGCGCGAGATAGTGACAGTCGAGGTGATCGGTGAACACGCCGGCAATGTCGGCGTAGACGTCGGCAACGGAGAGCATTACGTCGGTGGGATCGCGGTGCGTCATCACGAAGCGGGCGTCAGGAAAAGCACGGTCCAGGTACTGGAGGAAGAGGATGTGCGTGGGCGTCTTCAGCCGCCAGGGCCTGACCGGTTCACCCCACTGCAGCAGCTTCAGCACCCGACGTTCGTAGAGATAGGTGGAGGTGAGGTCGGCGTCGAGTAGCCAGGTGGAGTACGACGGGATCTGTGCAAACGCCTGGTAGATGTGGGTCTTGAAGTCCAGGGCCATGAGGTCGAGGCACTCCATTGGCCCGTTGGGATCGGAAGGCACATGGTCCTTGGTGCCCGCCTTCTCGCCAGCTGCCTGCTGGATGCGCGGGTCGCGGCCTTCCACCGTCGCCGGTGGTGGGCACGGCTGGGACGACTCCCACTGTCGGAGGTACCGGATGTTCGGGTCCTGCGCGAGCAGAAACGACAGCGCCGTGGAACCCGTGCGGGGCAGACCGAGCCCGACGAGCGGGGCGACAATGAGCACGTCGTCGATCTCGGGATGATGGCGGTACCAGTCCTCGACCTGGAGACGTTGGGCCAGGTGGCCCACGATCCGCGGATACAAGAACGCCTCCCCCGCGGCGTTCAACCGCGCCTCGTCGCGTAGTGACCGCACGAGGATCTCCAGGCCTTCCCGGAACGAGTCGTCGCCGAGGTCGTTGAGGCTCGTCTGTGCCGTGGCCATTGCCATCAGGTCGTGGTGTGCGGCCACCCCTTCGGTCCCCCTCACGATTGCGACAGTCACTGTCGCAATCGTGAGGGGACTGTCAAGCAAGCGGCCTGGCCTCGCACCCGCGCGCCGCCGGTACGACACTCCGGTACGGCAGCAGAAAGCTGCGCAGACTCGTGAACGCATCATCAGGGCAGGATCGGAGCTCGTGCACGGCTTCGCCAGCTGGGACTGGAAAGACCTGACGTTCCGAGCCGTTGCCGTGCGGGCCGGTGTCGGAGAGCGAACCGTGTACCGGCACTTTCCGACCGAGCGCCACCTGCACGACGCGGTGATGCAGCGCTTGGAAGAAGAGGCTGGCATCACCTACGAAGACGTGACGTTGCACAACCTCGCCGACGTCACGACCCGGGTCTTCGCGACGCGCCACTCCTTCGCCGTCCGCGGAAGCGTCGTGGAGCCCGACGACCCCACCTTCGTCGCGGTGGACCAACGCCGACGCGAAGCGTTGCTGCGCGCGGTCTCAGCATCGGCAGAGCATTGGACCGACGACGAGCGCGCGACCGCGGCCGCGCTCCTCGACGTCTTGTGGAACCTGCCGTCGTACGAACGCCTGGTAGGTGTGTGGAACCTCGGCGGCGAGGATGCCACCCGAGCCATCGCCTGGCTCATCAACAAGCTCGTGCAGGCCATCGAGGACGACGAGCCACCGCCGCGGCGGTGAACACTCCCGACTCACACACGGCTCGTACTCGAAGGCATCTGCTATAAGGCTGCGCGTGGAGACCAGCGGGCTGCTCGAGCGCGCCCGCGAGTACCGATCAGCGCTACCGACGAGAGGACGTCCAACGTGACCACCGATCCACGAGCGCAGCGCCGTTGGGACACGCGCGCGGCACGCCTCGCCGACGCGCAAGCCGAGTACCGCTCGGTGATGACGACACCGGCGCCCAATCCGGACCACGCCTACTACGACGCCGGGGTAGTCGGGTTCGTGTTCGGCGAGATGTGGTCGCGCGCGGGCCTGACGCGCAAGGAGCGACGCTGGATCACCCTCGCGTGTGTCGGCGCGGCGGGCGCCGCCGTCCCGATCCAGACGCACGTCTACGCCTCGCTGAACAGCGGCGACTGCACCCTGGAGGAGCTGGACGAGTTCAATCTCCACTTCGCGACGCAGATGGGCTGGCCCAAGGGTCAACACGTCAACATGTACGTGCTCGAGGCGGCCGCGCGTGTCGCCCAGGAACGCGGCGAGGAACACCGTCCGCCCGCGATCGTCCCCTGGAGCGATCCCGCCGACTTCACGGCGCGCGTCGAGCGTGGGCACGCCGTCTACCAGGACGTCATGCTGGAGCCGGCGCCGGCCGTCGACACGTCGTTCCGTCAGCTCGGGTACTTCGCCTACCTCTACGGCGAGATCTGGACGCGCCCGGTGCTCACCCGCAAAGAGCGTCGCATCGTGAGCATCTGTTGCGCGGCGGCACTGAATGCAGAGCGCGAGCTCGAGCAGCACTTGTTCGCCGCATTGCAGAGCCGGGATCTCACCTTCGAGGAGCTCCAGGAACTGGTGCTCCACTACGCGGTGTACTTCGGGTGGGTGCCCGGCGCGCAGCTGGACGACGCACTCCTCGCGGCGTACGAACGGGTGGGCGCGGTCCCATGCTGACGGCAGCATGCGGGAGCGAGCGGGCCCCCTATTCGCTGCGGATGTCGTTGTTCCAGGCAAGCAAGCGCCGCCACAGCGTCTCGCGGGTGGGCGCCATGTTGTGACAGTGACCCGTGTTGGGGACTACCACGAGCGTCACGTCACGACTCGAGGGGAAAGCCGAGGGCTCCGCATGCGCGTTCGGAGACACGTCGACGTCGCCGTACGCGAGGAACACCGGTACGTCGATGACGGCGGCGTCGTCACGGGTGATGCCGGGGACGGTTGCCTCCGCCGCCGCGAGCCGACACACGTTCACGATGGTGCGGGCATCGACCTCCAGAACGTCGGGGGCGACGTCGCCGAGATGGAACCACGACAACAGCGGAGCGCGATCGCCGTCGAAGTAGCGACCCGGCATGCCGGCCGACGTCTGTTCGACGAGCGCGGCGCGGGCGTCCGCACCTCGTGCCGCAGCTTCGATCATCTCGTGGGGAAGATCGAGCGGCGCGACCTCGAAGTTCGTCGTGCCGAGCACCGCGAGCGCGTCATAACTCCGATGGGTTGTTTGTTGGCGCATCGCGAGGTAGCCGCCCATGGAATGCCCGACGCCGACAACCCATGACACCCCAAGTTGCCGGCGCAGAACCTCGACGGCAGCAGCAGCCGCCTCGGCCTGGAGATCGAATCCGACCTCACGATCCGGGTGGGTGCTGCGCCCGGTACCGAGATTGTCGAACGCCACGACCGAAACGCCATGCGACGCGACGAAGCGGCCGAAGCTGTACCCCTCGAGCCCGAAGTCGAAGTAACCGAGCCCGTACGTTCCGCCCGGTAAGCACACGAACAGAGTGTCTGCGCCGTCGACGACCGCGCGCGCACCCGCCAGCACCGCCGACTCGCTGACCGCCTCGCTGACGTCTACTTCGAAGCCGTCCACGGGTGTCAGGTCCCGAGCAGGTTGGCTTTGACCTCGACGCCATTCGAGGACTTGCAGTCGAAGGTGCCCTTCTTCGTGGGGTACACCCGTACCCACTTCCCGGACTGGAACTGCACGGTGACGAAACAGTTCGTGATCCTGCGGGTCTTGAAGCTGTGGGTGCCCGCCATGCCGCCGGCGTCGAAGTCAGTGAGCGCCTTGATGCCGTCGATGGTGCTGGCGCGGGTGATGCCGTTGATGCCGTTCTTGGCGACCGCCGCCTTGATCGCGTCCGCGAACGCGATTGTGGCCTCGAATGCGTAGGCGGAGAACTGGTCGGCTTTGTTCTTGCCCACGTACTTGATGAAGGCGGCCAGAGTCTTGTTGTACTTCGTTTCGTCGAAGGGCAAGAAACCCAGGGCCTGGTACTCGCCCTCGAAGGCGGATGCATTCTGGGTCACGATGCTGTTGCCGTAGCACGACACACACTCCCAGACGACCTTTGAGCTGTCGAGTCCCTGGAGCTGTGCCTCGTTGCGGAGCTCGAGCGCGCTGTTCGCCGCCGAGGTCATGAGCGAGTAGTTGGAGTTGTCGTTCTTCATCTGCTGCACGATGGTCGTGTAGGCACTCTGGGGGTCGCGACCGGACCTGGGGACGGTGGTGCCCTGTTCGGCCTTGATCCCGGCATGCTGCGCAGTCAGCGCCAGGACCGTGCCACCCCGGGCCGCGTCGTTGGTGTCGTTCCCGATGATCATCGGACCGTGCAGACCGCCCTTGTTCTTCGACAACAGCCACTTGTCGGCCCCCTGGTTGCCGGAGAAGGTCTGGGGATTCTGTGTGACCGTCGCGCAGTCGAGCTGCGCGCCAATCGCGGGGAACGAGGTGGGTGCGCACGTCTCCGGGACGCCGGTGACGACGGAGCCGATGTCGGGCAGGCCTGTGGTCTGACCGGCCTGGTCCTTGCAGTTGGTGATGTCGGCGACGCTCGTGAGGAACAGCGCCGCACCGCCGACCATCGCGAGGTCGTTCTCGCACGCGGTGATCGTCGCGTTCCGGGACTCGTTCGCGTTGAGATGGGAGTCGTAGAAGTCGACCACCAGCTTGCGACCGGCGAGGCCGCCACCGCCTCCCTTGCTGTTGATGTAGGCGGCGGCGCCTTTCACGCCGTCGACCGCGCCCTCGAACAAGCCCGGCGCGAACGGGTTGTCGACGTCGGCGACGACGGCGATGTGAATCTGCGTGTCGCTGACGCCGATCTCGGTGGCCTTCGGCGCCTCGCCGTTGGACTGTCCGGCAGCCGGCACCACGCCCAACACGAGCGACGCAGCCACCATTGCGCCGACCATCCCGACCCTCACGCTTCTCTTCACCTGTTCACCCCCGGTCAGAAGTGGGCACGTCACGCGAGCCTGTCCGCTCGTTCCTGGACGTGGTTGCGGCGGTCATGTTGTTTCTAGCCGAGTCTGGTGCGCCCGGCGCTTCACCAACTCGGCAATCGAGGGTGTGCGACGCGGATTTCGCGGCCGCGACGCCACGTGGCACCGCGATCGCACTCAGTCGGGCCGATCGGTGGCGAGCAGGGTGATGGGCATTCCGAAGATCGGCGTCAGGTCGGCTTCGTCCAGATACGAGGTCCCGTCCTCGAGGTGTTGCTGGAACCGCACCGATGCGCCATAGCGCTTCGCCACCGCGATCGGCTCCGTGATGCTCGAGCTCTTGACCACAACCGACCAGACACCCTCCCCGCGATGGTCGAGGAACTGGCGGAACCGGTTCGTCTCGGTTCCTGGCTCGGGAGTCAGCGAAACAAGCTCGATCCCGCGAGACCAATCGATGAGCACTCGCAGCCCTTGCTCCGCCAGCACGATCTCCTGGAACACGATGCCGAGCTCCCGCCAGAACTCGGCCGCGCGGTCCTGGTTCTCGGGATGGACGCAGAACACCACATGGTGGAGACGCATCTCGCCGGCAGCTGTCATGTGCGCCCTCCCGGTATGTCGGTCGATGGGATGCCGTCTCGCTGACGTCGCCTCAACATCGCGCCGGAATCGTAGGTGTGTCGAGTTGAAAGCACTCCGGAGCGCTACATGCCCGAGTGGACCCACAGAGGCTTCAGCGTGCGCCGCGCAGGAGCCGTCCGGGTAGAGCACCGGTCGGCTCGCCGTTGCGCGTGACCACTTCGCCGGCAACGATGGTGGCGCGATAGCCGGTCGCGCGCTGCACGAGGCGTCGACCACCGGCCGGCAGATCGTGCAGCATCTCCGGCGCGCCGATCGCCAGTACGTCGAGGTCGATCACGTTGATATCCGCACGGTGCCCGGCAACAAGCTGACCACGGTCGTGGAGCCCGACCAGCGCTGCGGTGTCGGCACACTGCCGCTTGACGATCCACTCGATCGGCAGCCGGTCCTCGGCCGGAGCATCGCGTCCCCAGAACTCCAACAGATAAGTGGGGAAGCTGCCGTCGCAGATCATCGTGCAGTGCGCGCCAGCATCGCCGAGGCCAGGAACGGTGAGCGGATGTACGAGCATCTCGCGTGTCGCGTTCATGTCACCCTCGACAAAGTTCATCAGCGGGACGTAGACCGCGCCGTGCCCGTCGCGCGCGAGCAGCGTGTCGTACACGCCCGGCAGGTCGAGTGCCTCGTCCGGTCGTTGGACGTATCTCGGCGGGTCACCGAGCGAGAACGCGGGGCCGAACCGGTCGAGCACGTTGAGCCCGGGATCGTCAAGCTCTGTGAGGATCTTCGCTCGCACGTCGGACCTGCGCAGTTCGGCAACCAGCTCGGAGAAGTCGAGCGGTGCCAGCGTTTGGTAGGTGGGCGACCGCACGAGCGGGTGCATCCGCCCGTCGAGTCGCATGACGAGCCCCACCGGCCGGGACGCGACCTGGCCACGCATCGGCACGCCGTCGGCGACCGCCTTCTCCATGAGACCGAGGATGCGGCGATACTCGTCGGCGGCGAACTCGGGTCGTTGCAGGGTTGTCAACGACAGCGGTCGACCGCTCACCTCGGCGACGGCGCGCAGCAAAGCAAACTCACGGTCCAGATCGAACAGGTCGGCGACCACCTCGAAGACGCCCTGCCCGGTTGCCCCCACCGCTCTCGCGATGCCGAGCAGCTCGTCGGCGGTCGCTGTGAGGCTCGGGGTGTGCCGACCGTCGGCCGACCGGTGCGCAACGGTGCGCGACGTCGTGAACCCGAGCGCGCCGGCCTCGATGCCCTCCGCCGCGAGCGCGCCCATGCGCTCGATCTCCTCTGCCGTGGGCATCTCCTCGTGCTCGGCGCCGCGGTCGCCCATCACGTAGCCGCGCAGTGCCCCGTGCGGTACCTGCGCCGCGATGTCCAGCGCGTACTGCCCACGCTCGAGCACGTCGAGATACTCGGGGAAGGTCTCCCAACCCCACGTGATTCCTTCGTGCAGCGCGGTGCCGGGGATGTCCTCGACGCCTTCCATCAGCGCGATGAGCCATTCGTGCTTGTCGGGTCGAACCGGCGCGAAGCCCACCCCGCAGTTGCCCATGACGACCGTCGTCACGCCCTGCCAGGACGACGGGGTGACCAGAGGGTCCCAAGTGACCTGTCCGTCATAGTGCGTGTGAATGTCGACCCAGCCCGGGGTGACGACCAGGCCATCGACGTCCATCTCCTCCGCGCCGCGACCCTCGACCGTCCCGACGGCCGAGACGCGTCCGCCGTCGACGGCGACATCGGCGGTCCGTGCGGGCGCGCCCGTGCCGTCGACAACAGACCCGCCTCGGAGCACGAGTTCGTGGTCGGCCATCGGCGACTCCTCTCCCGACATCTCGAACCTCCGCAAACACTAACGACAAATCCTCCACTGCCTTCCCGCAGCAGACTTTCGCTTCCGGGTTAGGATCCGGCACCTCGGCGAGCTACACCAAGGCCCTCAATCCCACCTAATGATTTCCTGTCCGATCAGCGCCGCGCTCGTCGATCGCAGCCGTGAGCTGTGCGGCGAGTTGCTCGCGTCGATCTGAAGCGGCCCCTCGGCTCGTCGGGCAGGATGTTCGGTACTCTCTACGGCCGATGGGTTACGGATGCCGCGACGCGAGGGCGGCGTACTTCGACATGAGGAGGCCGCATGAGCACCACCGACGATTTGCCCCGTGACGTGCGCATCGCCTGCCGTGTGTGCGGACGCTACGTGCTGGTCGAGGGTGCGACCGCTTCGACCGCGGCTGGACTCCGCGTGGTGTGCGCCGAGTGCGTTGACGAGCAAGACGCAACGTAATCGGGACCGAGGCAACCCGCACGAAGATGCCGTTTGCGCTGCTGCCGGTTGCCCAAACGCGCGTCATCTTGATCGCCTGGCGTTACAGATGACGCGCGTTTGAACTGTTTACGGGGTCATGTCTGTGCCAGGGAGGTGAGGATTGGCAGCTTGGCGGCCCGTCGCGCGGGCCGCACCGCCGCCAGTACCCCGGCCACCGCACCTGCGACCGCGATCGTGAGGATCGCTCGGGTCGGCACCGCGAACACCTCGAGCGGCAGCGACCCCGCGAAGCTCCGCGTCAGGCCCCAGCCGACGAGGAGACCGCACGCCAGCCCTCCTGCGGTGCCGAACAGCGCGATCATCACCGCCTCCCACCGGATAGCGGCGCGCGCCTGACGGCGGTCGAGCCCAACGGCTCGAAGCAGACCGAGCTCGTGCGTGCGCTCGTGGATCGCGAGCGACAGCGTGTTGGCGATGCCCATGAACGCGATCAGGATCGCGAGCGCGAGGAACGCGTAGACGATCGCAAGCAGCGCGTCGACCTGCGATCCGACCTCCGCCAGGTACTCGTCCTTGTCCTGGACGTCCGGCGTGTACGACGGCTTGGTCACCCGCTCGACCGCCGCTCGACCCTCGTCGAGGCGCGCTCCTGCCGCGAGGTCGACGAACACCCCCTTGAGCATCGGTTGCACGGTGTTCGCTGCCCACTGGCTCTCCGGGAGGATGACGTCACCGAAGTTGGTGCGGTCGCGATAGATCACGGCGACGCGGAGGGGCACGCTCGCACCGGTGCCGAACCGCACCCGGATCGGCGCGCCGACGGTGAGGCCGCGCTCCTGCGCGTAGTGCTGCGAGACCGCGACCGAGCTCGCGTCTGCCGCGGCGATGTTCCCGGCGGTCACGTGGAGATCGACCATGCGCCCGAGACGGGCGATGTCGGCCGCGGTTACGTCCCGCTGTTCGTGATCGACGGTCACAGGTCCGAAGCCGAAACCGGTGGCGGGTGCGACCTCGGGAAGTGCGTCGAGTTGCCCGACGAGCGCGGGGCTCATGCCCACGCCACTCTGGTCGAACTGCACCACCACGAGCTCGCCGGAGAACGAGTGGCGCACGGTCTCCCCGATCGACGCCTTGATCGTCGAAGCGAACACGGTGAACAGCGTGACGACCGCCACGCCGACCATGAGCGCGGTCGCGGTGCCCGCGGTCGTCCGCGGGCTGCGCATCGCGTTGCGGCGCGCCAGCGAGCCGGTGATGCCGCGGAGTCCTCTGATCGGCGCGCCGATGACCGAGATGGCCGGGCGGGCGACGGCGGGCCCGAGCAGCACCAGAGCGACGAGGCTCAGCAGCGCGCCGGGTCCCGACCACTCGAACGCGTGCTTCGACGCGCCGACGACCAAGAGGCCGGCGCCCAGCCCGGTGATCACGATGCCGGACACCGTGCGCTTCAGCGACACGCGCGCGCCGCCGATCGCCTGCTCGTGGATCGCCGCGAGCGGTCGCACCTTCGACGCGCGCAGGGCGGGCAGCATGCTCGCCGGGAGTGCGACCACGACACCCACCGTCGCCGCCAACGCCAGCCGCGCCGGGTCGAGCACGAGCGCGCGGTCGGGAAGTCCGGCGTCGATCGCGTCGAGCACCGCCTGCAGGCCGGCGGCGAGCCCGATTCCGGCCGCGACACCCGCGAGCGACGAGACCGCGCCGACGCCGAGGCCTTGGGCGGCGGACGAGACGAGGACCTGCCGCCGCGATGCGCCCAACGCGCGCAGCAGTGCCGATTGGCGGGTGCGCTGCGCGGTGACGATCGAGAACGCGTTGTAGATGCTGAACGCGGCCACGAGGAGGGCGACCCCCGCAAACACGAGGAGCGCAGCTTCGAAGAAGCTCACGAAGTCGGACTCGACGTCGGCGCGCTGCTCGGCAGTCAGTTGACGACCGGTGATCTGCGTGACGCCTTCGGGCAGCGTCGGCCGGACGCGCGCGACGAGCTGAGCCTGCGACACGCCCGGTGCACCGTGCACGAGGAGGCTCGTGACGACGCCCTCGCGGCCGAGGAGCAGGCGCTGCGCCTCGGAGGTGGTGAAGGCGGTGAACGTCGAGCCGCCCATGCTGTCCGTGCTGCCGAACTTGGCGATGCCGACCACTCGGACGCGTACCGGTTGCGGTACGAGGACGGTCGTCGTGCCGCCGACGCGGAGCTTTCCGGCGTCCGCCGAACGGCGATCGATGATCACCTCACCGTCGTGGGCGGGCGCGCGCCCGGCGACCAGGTGCCACGGGTTGAGCCGGGTCTCGTCGATCCAGTTCCTGCCGAGCGACGGCGGGCCGTTGCCGCCGATCCGCTCGCCGTCGGCGCCGATGAGCTGGGCAGTTCCCTCCACTGACGGCGAGACCGCGACGACGCCGTCGACTGCGTGCACTCGCCCGGCGAGCGATTCGTCGAGGAGCCCTTGCTGTGTGCCGTCCTCACCGGTGAGGCGGCTGGCGCTGCGCACGACGCTGCCGGTCCCGCTGTTGGCTTCCGTGAACAGTGTGCCGAAGCTGTCGCGCACGGTGTCGCCGAGCACGAGCGTGCCGGCGAGGAACGCCACGCCCACCAGCACCGCGGTGAACATCCCGACGAACCGGCTCTTGTGGCTCCACACGTCGTTGACCGTGACTCGCAACATGTCAGCCTCCGAACGCCTTCATGCGCTCGAGCACGCGCGGCGCGCTCGGCACTTCCATGTGATCGACGACGCGGCCGTCGGCCAGGAAGACGACCGAATCGGCGCGTCCGGCGGCACTCGGATCGTGCGTGACCATCACGATCGTCTGGCCCAGCGCGTCCACTGCGTACCGCATGAAGTCGAGGATGTCGGTGCCCGAACGCGAGTCGAGGTTGCCGGTGGGCTCGTCGGCGAAGATCACCGCCGGTCGCGCGACCAACGCGCGCGCGACCGCGAGGCGCTGCTGCTGCCCGCCCGACAGCTCCGACGGGCGATGCCGCAGCCGGTCGCGCAAGCCGGTGACATCGACCACCGTGTCGAACCACTCCCGGTCGACCGGGCGTCCGGCGAGTGCGCTGGGCAGCTTGATGTTCTCGGCGGCGTTGAGTGTCGGTACGAGGTTGTACGACTGGAAGACGAAGCCGATCCGGTCACGGCGGAGACGCGTGAGCTGCTTGTCGGAGAGGCGGGCGAGGTCGATACCCGCGATGCGCACCTCCCCCGACGTCAGCGAATCGAGTCCGGCCATGCAGTGCAGCAGCGTCGACTTCCCTGATCCCGACGGTCCCATGATGGCGGTGAAGCGCCCGGCTGGGACATCGAGGTTCACGCCGTCGAGCGCGTGCACGAGCGAGTCGCCCGAGCCGTACGTCTTCACCGCTTCGCGGACGGTCACGACGCCATGTTGCGGAGCGGGTGGCGCCGAGGCACGAGTCACAAAGGTTTCGGTCGCGGACATCCAATCGTCCTTTCTCGGAGTGGTGGGGCGCGTCGTGCGTCGCGCCGGAGGATGTGTCGACGGTACGGAACTCGTCGACGCGATCCCATGGAGCACGCGGGTGTCTTCGGGGTAGGGCCTTCCCCCGGCCGTAGGTCGGGTCGGCCGCCGCGCTACTCCGACGCGGGGCGCGACCCGTACCGCACGGTCACGTCGCCGTGATCGCTGTGCGCGTCGATCCGGTTCCCGCTCGTGGGATCGGTACGCACACTCGAGCGTGCGTCGCCGTGCCCGGTGGAGAACTCCACCTGGTACGCGGTTCCGTCGCGCGGCACGACGACGTCGACGTCACCGTGCTCGGACGTCGCCTCGACGCGCCGCGGCGCACGCCGAAAGCGCAAGGACACGTCGCCGTGGTCGCTCGCCGCGTGTGCGTCCGCCGAGCGGAGCGCGGTCGCGGTTACGTCGCCGTGCGTCGAGCGGACGTCGAGGTCGGAAACGAGCGATCGCGGGACCTGCACCGTGTAGTCGGCCTTGCACCAGAACGACACGAAGAGCGGACAATCGGCGCTGAGAACGAGCCGCCCACGCGTGACGCGCGTCGCCCGGTCGGTCCCGAGGAGGCCGTCGCTCACGCCGACCGTCACGGCGATGTCGGATCGGTCGCTGGGCACGACACGGATGTCGCCGGCGTCCGTCGACACATCGATCGTGTCGACCGCCGTGGCGGAAAATGTGTATCGATGCGTGTGCTCCCCGTGAGCGAACGCGTTCACGAGTTGCAACCCGCCCCAGGCGAAAGCCGCGATCGCGAACAGCGAGCCGACGATGCGCCACCACCGACGCGCGCCACCGACGCGGGGCGGCACGGCGACGGTGGTCATGACTCCAACCACCTGAGCACGGCGAGGACGCGCCGGTGGTCCTCGGACGTCGGTTGCAGGTCGAGTTTGGAGAAGATGTTGCTCACGTGCTTCTCGACCGCACCGTCACTCACCACGAGAGCGCGCGCGATCGCAGTGTTCGAGCGACCTTCAGCCATCAGCGAGAGCACGGTCCGCTCACGAGGCGTGAGGCGCGCGAGGGGATCACGCTGGCGCGCCCGCGCGAGCAATTGGCTGACGACCTCAGGGTCGAGCACCGTTCCCCCCTGCCCCACCTCCCGCAACTTGTCGACGAACTCGCTGACGTCGGCAACCCGATCCTTCAGGAGGTAGCCCACACGACCGACGTCGCCGGCAATGAGCTCGCTCGCGTAGCGCTCCTCCACGTACTGCGACAGCACGAGGATCGCGACCGCGGGCCAGCGCGCGCGGATCTCGAGCGCGGCGCGCACGCCTTCATCGGTGTGGGTCGGCGGCATGCGCACGTCGAGCACGACGAGATCGGGTTGCGCCTCCTCGATCGCCAGGAGCAGCGTCGCGGCGTCGCCGAAGGTCGCGACCACTTCCTCGCCGGCGTCCACGAGGAGCCGCGTGATGCCCTCGCGGAGCAGCACCGAGTCCTCGGCGATCATCACGCGCACGGCAGCACCGCCCGCAGCACGGTCGGCCCACCCGGCGGGCTCTCGAGATCGATGGTGCCGCCGATGGCTGTCGCCCGGTCACGCAACCCGACGAGTCCTGTGCCCTTGGACTCGTCGGCGCCCCCCGCGCCGTTGTCGCGTACCTCGACGACCAGCATGTCGTCGGCGCGCACGATCGAGATCGCGGCGTTGGTCGCGCCGGCGTGACGGGCGACGTTGGTGAGCGCCTCGGTCACGATGAAGTACGCCGCGCTCTCGACAGTGTCGGACGGGCGCGGCTCGACATGCACCTCGAGCGAGACCGGGACCGGAGCTCGCGCGACGACCGACGACAGCGCGGCGTCGAGACCGCGATCGTCGAGGATCGCCGTATGCATCCCTCGCACCAGGTCGCGCAGCTCCTGGAGCGCGGCCTTCGCCTCATCGTGCGCGTTCGCGACGAGACGCCGCGCCGCATCGGGGTCAGTATCGAACCGTGCGCGCGCCGTACCGAGGTCGAGCGCCAGACTCACCAGTCGCTGCTGCGCGCCATCGTGCAGGTCGCGTTCGATGCGGCGGCGTTCGGCCTCCGCGGCATCGACGGCGGCGGCGCGACCGGTTTCGGCGGCGCGTACTCGCGCTTCCTGCGCGGCGCGCTCGTCGGGTCCGAGCAACCGCCGCCCCATCGCGGCGTCGAGGCGACCAAGCGCGACCGTGACCCAGGGTCCGACGACGAGGAGGCCGACGGCGCCCACGATCGCGGCGGCGAAGCTGGCGCCGATGCCGATGTCGACGAACCCGAACTTCGCGGTCCCGTCAGGCAGGCTCCCTACGTACGCGGGCAGGAACAGGAGCGCCGCCGAGCCGCACCAGACGACCACCGTCGTCACCCAGGTGAACAGACCGAGTGGGAGGAGCAGGAGCAGGTATCCCATCTCCTTCCATCGCGGCAGCGATCGCAGCCGCTCGACGAGCCGGCCCCACCACGAGCCCGCCTGGAGCGGGGCGACCGGGTCGGGGAGCCGCACCCCGAGCAACGCGTCGAAACGGCTTCGCTCGAGTCGCGCGAAACCGCGGGATGCCACGAACAACAGCCAGAAGACCGGAATCGCGAGCAGGAGCGTGATCACGAGGCCGACCGACAACGCAAGCAGCGTGATGACGACGGAGAACGTGATCGTGCCGACGACGACGTCGGTGGTCAGGTGTGTGAGCGTCCACCAAGTCGATGCGTGGCGCCAGGGCTGCAGCACCCGTGCAAGCACGGGATCACGCTAACGATCAGCCGTTCGTTCGACCATGGCGAGGGCGGGTGTCTTCCAGGTGGGGACAACCAGAGGTCGGCCCGTCAACGACGCGCGCGAAACCTCCATCACACCCAGACCGACTCACCAGGTTCTTCGTTGTCGGCCAGCTCGGGCCCGGTCAAGCTTCGATCAACCCGCTCGCTACGTAGGAGCGCTTGATCTTGGCTTTCTGCTCGTCGGTGAGCTTCAGCTGCGGCGGCCGCGAATGCGGGTAGTCGCCCACGGGCAGACCGAGCAGTTGGGCGCAGTACTTGAACGCCGAGCCGAAGTGGGTCCAGTAGCCCGGACGCTCCGGCAGCTGTGTGTAGTGAAGGGCATGGCTCAGCGGACCGTCGACGTTCGCGCCGAAGTAGTACTCGATCGCCTCGCTGAGCTTGCCCTCGAGCACCAGATTGAACCAGTTCGTGTAGCGCTTGTCGCTGGGCGTCTCGGTGAGGTACGCGATGCCACCGAGGGTGCAGGGACCCTGCAGTCCGGCTTGGACGTACCCCGCGTTGTACGTGGTGGCAGACGTCTCCCACATGACGAGTTCCGGCGCCAGCTTCGCGACGGCCATGCCGTGGTGCGGCGGGTACTCCGCTGGGTCCTTGATGGCGCACATCGCCGGGATCTCGCTGGCGATCCGGGCCGTCTCCTGTGGCGTCATCACATAACCAGAGGACGGCGAGTTGAACATGCCCAAGGCGATGTCGGTGCGGTCGGCAACGTACTTGAAGAACTCCAGGATTCCCGGACCTCCGTGTACCTCCATCATCGGGTTCTGCAGATAAACGATGTCGGCGCCGATCTCCTGCGCGTGTTGCGTCAACTCGACCGTGTCCTTGGCTGACAGCGCGATCGTGCAAACCTGCAGGAAAGCGTTCGGCTTGACCTTGCGCGCTTCCTCGACCGCCACCTCTGCAAGCCTCTTGCGCTCGTCCATGGTCAGCGACCAGAACTCTGCGAGCCCGCTGACCAGCCAGAGGCCGTCGTGGTCGAGGTCGCGGAGACAATAGTTGATGACGGCTCGGTAGGCGTCGTAGTCGATCTCGTCGCCGTCACGCCCCTGGAACGGCGTGTACAGCGAGTCGGCAACTCCACGGAGGTGCTCCTTCGCCCAATCCCTTGCTTCACTTGCGCGAGCCAACGTGAGCCTCCTCTCTCAGCGGTCCGACCGCTGATTGCTCGAACACGCTAGCGATTTTCAACGTTGCCCGGGTGCGACGCGACTGGGTTGATCCAATCAATTTCGCCGAAGCGAGCGAAGTCCGAGTCGGCACTCACGATCTGTAGCCCGTACTCGATGCACAACGCGGCCAAGACAGCGTCGCTCACCAAGTTCGCGCGGAGCTCGTGGT